>DASTPU010000113.1:0-20606 GCA_035762105.1 Nocardioidaceae bacterium
GCTTGGTAGGGCGGGTGGGACTCGAACCCACGACCCAAGGATTATGAGTCCTCTGCTCTAACCGACTGAGCTACCGCCCCTCGAAGGAGGAACTTACATTCCTCCCCGCCAGGATGCGGACAGAGGGCAGCGATTCGGTCGCAGTTCTCGATGGTGGATCAACCTGCTCGCTGCCATGCTCGGTCCATGAGCGACACAGCACCCGAGCCGGGTCGGCTCGAGCAGGTCAACGAGGACTGGCAGACCGCCCTGTGCGTCGTGGCGCACCCCGACGACATGGAGTTCGGCGGCGCCGCGGCCGTGGCGCGATGGACCGCCCACGGGAAGCGGGTCGTCTACTGCATGGTGACCAGCGGCGAGGCCGGTATCGACGGGATGCACCCGACGGAGGCGCGCCGCGTGCGCGAGAAGGAGCAGGTCGAGTCCGCGCGCATCGTCGGTGTCCACGAGGTCGACTTCCTCGGCCTGCCCGACGGGATCCTGGAGTACGGCGTACCGCTGCGGCGCGCGATCGCGGGCGTCGTACGACGACACCGGCCGGACGTCGTGATCACCAACAACTTCCGGGACACCTGGGGCGGACGCAACCTGAACCAGGCCGACCACATCGCCACCGGCCGTGCCGTCCTGGACGCGGTGCGCGACGCCGGCAACCGCTGGGTGTTTCGCGAGCAGATCGAGGCCGGTCTCGAGCCCTGGGGCGGTGTCCGCGAGGTCTGGGCAGCGGGCTCCCCGCAGGCGGGTCACGCCGCCGACATCAGCGAGACGTTCAACCGGGGCGTGGCATCCCTGGAAGCGCACCGGGCCTACATCGACGGGCTCGGCTGGGAGGACTTCGACCCCGAGGAGTTCCTGGAGGGCATGTCCCGCGCCACCGGCAGCCGGCTCGGCGTGACGCACGCGGTGCCGTTCGAGGTGTTCCCGATGGGCTGGGGCGACTGACCGGCCGCTCGGGTCCGGAAAAGACGAAAGGCCCCGAAGGGCCTTGTCGCTTGAAGAGCTCCCCCGGTTGGACTCGAACCAACAACCCTCCGGTTAACAGCCGAATGCTCTGCCAATTGAGCTACAGGGGATCGTGCGCCGATAGGTTAGCAAGTGATCCCCCGATGCACTAAATCGAGGGTGACCCTCGGATCACAGCCCCAGATCGCCCTGCGCCGTGCGCAGAGCGGCCTCCGCCGCCGCCATCACGGCAGGGTCCTCGGGGTCCACCCCGGGGTCGAACTCGTAGGCCCAGGCCACCTCGCCGTCGCCCCCGGGCGGGCGCCTGCCGATGACGGTCAGCCCCCGCTTGCCGCGGACGGCCACACGCCGTTGGAGTACGACGGACGCCGTCACGCGCTCCCGGACGAGCTCGAGCAGCAGCCCGGGCTCCTCCACCGCGAAGCTGTGCTGGGGACGGACCCGGCCGAACTCGCCCACCTCGGAGACCACGAGGCGTTCCTCGTCACGGTCCCAGTCGGCGCGCTCCACACGCTCCCACGGGATCCGCAGGTCCTCGCCGCTGCCCCTGACGACGTGGAGCGCCTCGTGGGTGCCGAGGAGCCAGGCGTCCCCGTCGGCCTGCGTCCCGGCGAGGACCCTCTCCCCCGGACGGAGACCGGCAGCCCGGACCACGGAGTCGGGCACCTTGACGCCGCGCTTGAAGGGGTTGGGGATCACGTCTGCTCGCCGCCGATCGCGCGCTCGCGGAGGTTGCGCCGGTGACCCTCCAGCGCGACGAGCTCGCCGAACATGCGGTTGTACTCGGTGGCCTGCTCGACCGGGTTGGTCCGCTGAAGCTTCGACTTGACGTCGGCGATGCGCCGCATCACGGTCAGCTCCTGCAGGCGGTACACGTGCCCCGCGACGTAGGCGGCGTCAGGCTCCCTGACCGACAGCAACGGCTCGACGGCCAGCGCGTTGAGCGCGTGTGCCGCGGCCGGGTCGGTGATCTTCTCGCGCAGCTTCGACACCCAGCCGTCGTTGCCCGCCGACGGGCCACCGAGCGCAGCCACGGCGTCCCACACCGCCCGGTAGGTCGGATGGGTGAAGTCGTGGCTGTCGACGTCCTTGGCGGTCATCCCCACGGCGTGGGGGTGCTGCACGACGAGCTTGAGCGTCTCGCGCTCGAGGGTGAACCGCGGGTCCCTGAGGTCGGGCAGTGCGACCGTCTCGGGCGCCTGCCGGTGCTGCACCGCCTCGTCGACCGGTGCCTGACGACGGCGGTCGTCCAGCTTGGGACCGCGTGCCGCCGCCCGTCGTACCTCCGCCCTGGCCTGGTCGACGTCGACCCCGACCATCCCGGCGAGCTCGCGGGCGAACGCGTCCACCTTCGACCTGTCGCGGATGCTGACCACGAGCTTGGCCGCCTCGCGCAGCGCGTCGATGCGCCCGTCGGCCCGGTCGAGGTCGTAGCGGGAGACGACGTTGCCGAGCACGAAGCGGTACAGCGGGATCCGCCGGGCGACGAGCTCGCGGACCGCGGCGTCGCCCTTCTGCAGGCGAAGGTCGCACGGGTCGAGGCCGTCGGGCTCCACCGCGACGTAGGTCTGGCTCACGAACTGCTGGTCCCCACCGAAGGCCCGCAGGGCAGCGCGCTGGCCGGCTTCGTCGCCGTCGAAGGTGAAGATCACCTCGCCGCGGAACTCCTCGTGGTCGTGCAGCAGCCGCCGGAGCACCCGCGCATGGTCCTCGCCGAAGGCGGTGCCGCAGGTGGCCACGGCGGTCGGCACCCCGGCGAGGTGGCAGGCCATCACGTCGGTGTACCCCTCGACCACGACGGCCTGGGACGTGCGGGCGATGTCGCGCCGGGCCAGGTCGATGCCGTAGAGCACGTGGCTCTTCTTGTAGATGGGCGACTCGGGGGTGTTGAGGTACTTCGCCTCGATCCGGTCGTCGTCGAACAGCCGGCGGGCGCCGAAGCCGATCACGTCGCCGTTGGTCTCCCTGATCGGCCACAGCAGGCGGCCTCGGAACCGGTCGTAGTGCCCGCTGCGTCCCTGGGCCACCAGGCCGCCGGTCACGAGCTCCTCGTCGCGGAAGCCGTTCTGGCGCAGGTGCTTGTAGAGCGCGTCGCCGTCGCGGGGCGCGAACCCCACGCCGAACGTCTCCGCCGCGGCCTTGTCGAAGCCTCGTTCGGAGAGGAACCGTCGCCCGGCCAGCGCCTCGGGCGAGCCGAGCTGGTCGACGTAGTAGGCGGCCGCAGCCTTGTGTGCCTCGATCAGCCGCGGCCGCAGGTTCGCGTCCCGGCGCTGCGGCCGGTCGCCGCCCTCGGTGTAGCGGAGCTGGACGCCGTACTTGTCCGCGAGCCGCTCCACGGCCTCGGCGAAGGCGAGCCCGTCGATCTTCATCAGGAAGTCGATGACGTCGCCGCCCTCGGAGCAGCCGAAGCAGTGGAAGAACCCCCGGCTCGGCGTGACGTGGAAGGACGGTGACTTCTCGTCGTGGAACGGGCACAGCCCCTTCTGCGACCCGCCGCCCGCGTTGCGCAGGGTGACGTAGTCAGAGACCACCTCGTCGATCCGGGCTCGCTCGCGCACGAGCGCGATGTCTTCCTCACGGATCAGTCCTGCCACGTGGCGGAGTCTACGTCGTACGGCGGACGCCCCGACGGGGTTGGGCCACGCCGGACGGCCGAACCCGGGTCAGACGACGTCCCAGACCACGAGGCCGTCCTCCCGCAGGCGCGCACCGTCGGACGGGGTGTGCTCGGTGAGCCGCCCGTCGTGCATCAGGTGCCGGACGGTGAGCCCGTGGCCCAGGGCGGCCACGTCGGCGATCACCCGACGGTGGCAGCGCCACCAGACGCTCTCGCTGCACATGACCGCGACCCGGTGTCGCTCCGCCTCGGCAAGCACCCCGCCCAGCGCCTCGAGGAAGTCCGGCGTGCGCGTGTGGGCTGCGTAGGCACGGAACGCGTCGACCTGCCACCACGGGTCCTGTGTGTCGTCGGTGGACAGCTTGCGACGGCCGCCGAGCGGCTCCTCCCACCGGTAGGCCACACCGGCGTCGGGCAGCCACGCGGGGAGCGCGTCCCTGCTGACGGCGGGGTTGGCGCGGCTGCCGGGGAACCGTCGTACGTCGACCAGCAGCTCCACCGAGGCGTCGCGAAGAAGGGCGCCGAACGAGGACGCGTCCAACCGGCCGTGGCCGACGGTGAGCAGCTCAGCCACGAGCGCCGCGCACCAGCCGGTCGTGCCACTGACCGGCGGAGGCGTCGGTCAGGGAGGCGACCTGGTCGACCACCACCCTGAGCCGGTCGGCGTCAGAGGTCGCGCGGGCGTGGTCGTCGCGGAACGGCCGCTCGAGGACCGACGGTCCCCGCACCAGCAGGGCGTCGACCAGCTCGGCCACGACCTCACGCTGGGTCTCCATCAGGCTCACCCGGTCGGCGGCCCGCATGACCCACTCGGCCGCGACGCCCTTGAGCACGCCGATCGCCAGGCGGGTGTCGTGCGGCACGACGAGGTCGGCGTCGTAGCGGACCAGCGGCCCGGTGCCGTACTTGTCGTGGGTGGCGTGCTGCACGCTGGTGCAGAACGAGCCGATCAGGTCGCTGGTGAGGTTCTTCAGCGCCGCCTGCGCGCGCCGGCTCCCGTCGTACGAGCCGGTCGGCCACGAGGGCACACGCTGGAGGACGGCCAGCGCGCCGTCGAGCTCCTCGTCGGAGACTCCGGGGAGGTACCACTCGCGCGCTGTCCGCCACACCGCCGCGCGGCGGTCGGCATCGTGGAGCCAGTCCAGCTCGATGCGGCCGGCCACGATGCCGTCCTCGAGGTCGTGGACCGAGTAGGCCACGTCGTCGGAGAAGTCCATGACCTGCGCCTCGAGGCAGCGCTGGCGGGGCTGGGCCCCCTCGCGCATCCACCTGAACACCGGCAGGTCGTCGTCGTACACCCCGAACTTGCGGACCGAGTCCACCTCCCCCTCGGGGTCGACCCCGGCCGGCAGCGGCGCCTCCGCGCGGGGCCACGGGTACTTGGTGCTCGCGTCGAGGGTCGCGCGGGTGAGGTTCAGTCCGACCGACCGGCCCTCCGCGTCGGCCGACTTCGCCTCCAGCCGGGTCAGCAGGCGCAGGGTCTGCGCGTTGCCCTCGAACCCGCCGCAGTCCGCGGCGAGCTCGTCGAGGATCCGCTCGCCGTTGTGGCCGAACGGCGGATGCCCGATGTCGTGCGCGAGCGCCGCGGTCTCCACGATGTCTGGGTCGCAGCCGAGCGTCTTGGCGAGGTCGCGTGCCACCTGGGCGACCTCGAGCGTGTGGGTGAGCCGGTTGCGGACGAAGTCGTCGGTCTGGGGGTCGACGACCTGGGTCTTCGCGGCGAGACGGCGCAGCGCGGCGGAGTGCACGAGCCGGGCCCGGTCACGCTCGAACGGCGTCCGCTCGGCGCGCTTGGGAGGCTCGTCCACCCAGCGGGCGCACGAGGCCTCGTCGTACCTGCTCAGCGTCGACCCCATCGCTCCGCAGACTACTGCGCCACGGCGACAGGCCCGGCAGGCCCGGCGGTCAGGCCAGCACGGTGGCCAGAGCCTCGACCGACGGGACGGTCCACGTCGGCGGTGTCGCGTACTGCGGGTAGTGCCGCCCGTCGCGGTCGACCCACGCGGTCCGGAGGCCGGCCCTCGCGGCCCCGTCGGTGTCCCAGGGATGCACCGCGACCATGACGAGCTGCTCGACGCCCACGCTGCAACGCTCCGCGACGAACCGGTAGGCGTCGGCCGCGGGCTTCCAGACACCCGCGTCCTCGACCGACAGGAGCTGCTCGAACTCGTCCCGGACGCCGGCCCGGTCCAGCAGCCGCTCGGCCACGGCGGAGGCGCCGTTGCTCATGGTGACCAGCCGCAACCCGGCGTCCCGCAGCGCCCGGACGCCCGGTACGACGTCCGGGTGCACGTCGAGGTCCATGAAACCGCCCAGCACGTGTTCCACCGCGGCAGCACGGTCCTCGACGGAGTCGGGGAGGAGGTCGAGGAGCATCTCACGCCCGATGTCGGCGAAACGCGCCGAGGCGCCGGCGGCCGTGAGCGCGAAGCCCTCACGCAGCACGGACGCGAACCACAGCGTCGCGAGCGAGGCGGGCGCCCCGACGCCCTCGAACCGCCGCGCCAGCGGCCGCAGGTCGGACAGGGTCTCGTTGACGTCGAACACGACGACGGACGGTCCGGACATGGCAAGGCTCCCTCTCATCGGCCGACGAGAGGGAGCCTAACCAGGTCTGTCAGTAGACCGTGACGTGCACGTGGTCGTAGTGGTTCGCGGTGGTCGACCCGCGGTCCTCCATCCAGCGCCAGCCCTCGCTGCCGCGCTCGACGGTCCAGATCTTCTGCGAGTAGAGCACCTCGCTGACCCCGAGGTCGCCGGCGTTGGCGCGGACGAACTCCGCGATCTCCCAGCCGGTGTCACCGGAGATCATGATGTCGAGGGCCTGGCCGGTGCCGTGCTCCCCCGAGTCCTCGCGCCATCCGCCGTACGACGTGACCTGCGGGAACGCGGCGCAGACCGCACGGTGCACGGCGACCGCGTTGGGAACGATGCCGCTCTCGACGTCGGACCCGGTGGCGCACGGCGCCATGGACAGCCCGGTGGCGACCGGCTCCGGCTCCGGCTCCGGCTCCGGCTCGGCGGTCTCCTTCGGCTCCGGCTCGGGGCGCGGCTTCTTCTCGTCGAGGTACGCGGTGAACACCCACGCGGACTGCCCGTCGAGGACGACCTCGGTCCACTCGCCGCGGGTCACGCCCGAGACGGGGATCTTCTCGGCCCACTCGAGGGAGCCCACGCGACGGGCGTCCTCACTGGGGAGCGCGCGGATGTTGACGACCGTGGTCGAGAACAGGTGGCCGGTGACCTCGGGTGGCTTCGGCTCGAGCCGGACGCGGTCCTCGGAGCGCGAGATCGGCGCGACGCGCACCGGCACCGGCACGCTGCGCACCTCGGGCCGCGCCATCGAGATCGCGGAGACCGACTGGGCAGGGGCCTCCTCGGGCAGGGAGACGAACACTCCACCGGCGACCGCAGCCGAGGTCACGACTGCTGCGACACCGATCCGGCGTACGGACCGCAGATGCGGCAGGACGGCACGGAGCGCGTCTTTGTGGCGTACTGGCGCCACGGTGAATCACCAACCAGATCATCAGGGGACGAATCGAGCATCGAGTCAAACACATGCGCCCCCGTGAACAGCAACTTGCCTCCCCTCGGCGTGGCCAAACCCACAGGCACGAAGCGGGCCAGACCGGTCAGCCTCCGGACATCTCGGAAGCGTCCTCCCGGACCACGCACGCGGAGCCGTCGGTGTCATCGAGCCACCCCTCGGGCAGTACGACGCGCCGGGGGCTGCCCTGGCGACCCCGGGGCGTGCCGAGCTCCGCAACCGGGAACGGCTCGCTGTCGTCGAGGCGCTCGAGCAGCCGGTCGAGGTCGGCCAGCGTGCCGACCAGGCCAAGCCAACGGCGCAGCTCGCCGCCGGCGGAGAAGCCCTTGAGGTACCACGAGATGTGCTTGCGGAACTCCTTGCAGCCCCGCTCCTCCCCCATGTGGAAGGTGAGCAGCTCGGCGTGCCGGCGCATCATCTGCTTGACCTCGCCGAGGGTCGGCAGGGTGGCGACCTCCTCGCCCGCGAAGGCAGCGGCGAGGTCCCGGAACAGCCACGGGCGGCCGAGGCAGCCGCGTCCCACCACGACACCCGCGGCGCCGGTCTGCTCGACCATCCGGATCGCGTCCTGGGCCTCCCAGATGTCGCCGTTCCCGAGCACGGGGATGTCGACGTGCTGCACCAGCTCGCCGATCGCGTCCCAGTCCGCCTCGCCGGAGTAGGCCTGGCTCACCGTCCGGCCGTGCAGCGCTATCGCGGCGACACCGGTCTCCTGGGCGATCCGGCCGGCGTCGAGGTAGGTGAGGTGGTCCTCGTCGATGCCCTTGCGGGTCTTCATGGTGACCGGCACGCCGTACGGCTCGGTCGCGGCCACGGCCGAGCTCAGGATCTCGCCGAGCAGGGCGCGCTTCCACGGCAGCGCACCGCCGCCCCCCTTCCGGGTGACCTTGGGGACCGGGCAGCCGAAGTTCAGGTCGATGTGGTCGACGCCGTACTCCGCGCAGAGGATCTCGGCGGCCTTGCCGATGTAGACCGGATCGGTGCCGTACAGCTGCACCGAGCGGACGTCCTCGACCTCGTCGAAGACCAGCATCGACATGGTGGTCGAGTCCCGCTCGACCACGCCGCGGGAGGTGATCATCTCGCAGACGTAGAGACCCGCTCCCTGCTCGCGGCAGAGCCGCCGGTACGCGGCGTTCGTGATGCCCGCCATCGGCGCCAGGACGACGGGCGTCGGGACGCGCAGTCGCCCCAGGACGAGCTCCTGGGGCGCGGCGTTCGCTGCGGTCGACATGGGCTCCATTCTCCCCGGGCGCCCGCTCGTCCCCCAAATCAGCGGCTTCCCTGCATCGGACGGCCGGCCTCGGTCACGATGGGGACATGGCTCGTGCACTGCTCAAGGCCGGACTCGGGCTCGGCCTCGCCGGGGGCGTCGCCGCGGCCGCCTCGACCTACCGGTCCGACATCCACGCCGCCCGCGCCCGTCTCGAAGCACGCAGCCGGCTCGTCGACACCGCGCGCGGGCCCGTGGAGCTGGCCGACGACGGCGACGGCCCGCCGGCGCTGGTCGTGCACGGCGCCGCCGGCGGGTTCGACATGGGTCGGCAGGTCGGCAAGGACGTGCTCGGGGACGGCTACCGGGTCCTCGCGCCGTCCCGGTTCGGCTACCTTCGCAGCCCCATGCCCGCGCTCGCCTCGCACGCCGACCAGGCCGACCTGTTCGCGGCGATGCTGGACGCGCTCGACCTGCCCCGGGTAGCGGTCGTCGCCGTGTCCGCGGGCGCGCAGTCCGCCACCCAGCTGGCGCTCCGGCACCCGGACCGGGTGAGCGCCCTCGTGCTCATCACCCCGGCGCTGCACCTTCCCCCGCCACCCGACCGCGGCGCGCTCACGAAGGGCCCACCCGGCTTCATCTTCGACTATGTGCTCGCCTCCGACGTCGTGGCGTGGCTGATGGTCCGCCTGGCCCCGAGGGCGCTGATGAGGGTCGCCGGCGTGCCACCCGAGCTCGACAGCCAGGTGACGCCCGAGCTGCGCCGGCACATCGTCGACTGGTTCCTGCCTGCTCGCGACAGGCACGTGGGGCTGGCCCACGACATGGCCACCACGACGCCGACCGCCCCGGACCTGCCCATCGAGCAGCTGCGGATGCCGGTCATGCTCGTCGCCACGGCCGACGACCCGTTCAAGACCGGGGACGTGGTGCGGTACTCCGCGCCGAGGATCCCCGACGTCGAGCTGGTCGTCTACGACACGGGCGGTCACGTGCTGGTGGGCCAGGACGAGCGGCTGCGGCGAGCGGTGCGGGAGTTCCTGGAGGCATCGGCGCAGCCCGGCCGATGAGCGTCGTCCGGGTCAGCGCCGGTCGCGCTTCTTCTTGGTGTCCTTCTTCTTCTGCTGCTTGGGCTCGGGCTTCGGCGTGGTGATCTCCCCGGTCCACTGGATCGGGTCGAACTCCTGGTTCGGCCGGAAGCTGACGGCCTCGAGCGTGCCCTTCTCGGGAGCCAGGAAGACCAGGCAGGTCTCGAAGGACTTGTCCGGCCCGAACTTCTTCGGCAGGGGCTCGGACGGGCACCGCTTGAAGGGCGTGGTGAAGCTCGCGGCGGGCAGCAGCGTGTTCTTGCCGTCCACGCCCCAGAGCGGGACACCGGCGCCGCCGACCTCGCCCTCGCCGACGTTGGTCACCTTCACGTCGGCGTAGTACGGCGTCGACGCCTTCGTGTAGTCGTCGAGGATGAACCCCGAGAAGTCCTTGAGCGTGCCCTGCTCGACGCCCTTCACGGTCAGCTCGAGGGCCGTGCCCTGCTTCTGGTCCGGCTCGAAGATCACCGTCGCCGTGTCACCGAAGGCCAGGTCGGCGCCCACCTCGGTGAGCGCCACGCCCGCGGGGACGTTGACCGTCGACGACGGCGACGGCGACATGCTGGGAGACGGTGTCTCCACCGTCTCCTCAGCAGGTTCGCCGCCACAGGACGCCAGGACGAGCGCACTCGCCACCCCAAGGGCGGCCGCGCGGGTCATTCGCATTCTCGAGCCGTTCACCGGGACATGGTTACACGCAGGTGGTGGCCGCCGACGCGCGGCGCGTCAGCAGCCCAGCATGCGCTCCGCGAAGTACGCCTTGACCTGGTCGAGGCCGATCCGCTCCTGCTTCATCGAGTCACGCTCGCGGATGGTCACCGCGTTGTCCTCCAGCGTGTCGAAGTCCACAGTCACGCAGTACGGCGTGCCGATCTCGTCCTGGCGGCGGTAGCGGCGCCCGATCGCGCCGGAGTCGTCGAAGTCGACGTTCCACGCCGTGCGCAGCTCGGCCGCGAGGTCGCGGGCCTTGGGTGAGAGGTCGGCGTTGCGCGACAGCGGCAGCACGGCGATCTTGACCGGCGCGAGCCGGTGGTCGAGCCGCAGCACGGTGCGCTTGTCGACGCCGCCCTTGGTGTTCGGGGCCTCGTCCTCGGTGTAGGCGTCGATCAGGAACGCCATGAAGGACCGGGTCAGGCCGGCCGCCGGCTCGATGACGTACGGCACGTAGCGCTCGCCGGTGCCCTGGTCGTAGTACGACAGGTCCTGGCCGGAGAACTCGCTGTGCTGGGTGAGGTCGAAGTCGGTGCGGTTGGCGATGCCCTCGAGCTCCTCGAAGTCACGGCCGCTGAAGCCGAAGCGGTACTCGATGTCGACGGTGCGCTTGGAGTAGTGCGAGAGCTTCTCCTGCGGGTGCTCGTAGAGCCGCAGGTTGTCGGGGTCGATGCCGAGGTCGACGTACCAGCGAAGCCGCTCGTTGATCCACTCCTGGTGCCACTCCTCGTCCTCACCCGGCTTGACGAAGAATTCCATCTCCATCTGCTCGAACTCGCGAGTGCGGAAGATGAAGTTTCCCGGCGTGATCTCGTTGCGGAAGCTCTTGCCCGTCTGGGCGATGCCGAACGGCGGCTTCTTGCGCGAGGCGTTCATCACGTTCACGAAGTTCAGGAAGATGCCCTGCGCGGTCTCGGGCCGCAGGTAGTGCAGGCCGGACTCGTCCTCGATCACGCCGAGGTAGGTCTTGAGCATCATGTTGAAGTTGCGGGGCTCGGTCCACGAGCCACGGGTGCCGCAGTTGGGGCAGGCCAGCTCGCTCAGCGCGATCGAGTCGGGGTCCACCTCCTCCCCCTTGGCGGCCTTCTTCGCGGCTTGCGCCTCCTGCATGTGGTCCGCGCGGAACCGCTTGTGGCAGCTGAGGCACTCGGTCAGCGGGTCGGTGAACGTGGACAGGTGGCCCGAGGCCTCCCAGGTCCGGGTCGGCAGGATCACCGAGGAGTCGAGACCGACGACGTCCTCGCGCGAGGTCACCATCGACCGCCACCACTGACGCTTGATGTTCTCCTTGAGCTCGACACCGAGCGGGCCGTAGTCCCAGGCGGAGCGGGTACCGCCGTAGATCTCACCGCTGGGGAAGACGTAGCCGCGCCGCTTGCACAGCGAGACGACCTGGTCGAGTGCGGAGGAGGTGGTGCCCTTGCTCATCGGAATCTGCTCCATGGGGTCGATAAGCACCGTCTGGCTGACGGCGAACCCTCAGACTATCGAGCAGGAGCCACGCGATACCCCGCCGGGGCAGGCGCTCAGCCCAGCTCGCGCGGCCTGGCCTCGTTGAGCGCCTCACCGGCGTCCAGGACCTCGTATGCCGACGGCTCGTCGATCGCCTTGGACAGCAGGGGCACGGCGCCCAGCTTCACGTCGTAGGCCGACAGGGCGCGACGGTAGCTGCCCACGTTCTCCCACCGGGTCTGCAGGACCCACAGCGTGGGGTCGTCGAGGTTGCGGCCGACCGCGCCGTCGACGTACCCCAGCTTGGCCGCGAGCAGCGCGTGCGCTCCCGCGACGTCCTCCGCGAACGACGTCGCGTCGGCTTCCTCGACGCGGAACCTGCTGACCACGAACACGGTTTCGACCCTACCCGGTCACGATCATTTGAAAATGGTTCTCATTTGTGTTGAGAATGATTGTCATGAAGAAGCTCCCTCGCCGGTTCGCTGCCGTCGCACTCGCCGCTCCGCTGGTCCTGGCAGGCTGTGCCGGCCCGCTGGGTGGTGATGGCGGCGGAACCCGCGTCGTCGCGTCCTTCTACCCCTTGGAGTACGTCGCACAGCGGATCGTCGGGGAGCATGCTGATGTCGTGACCCTCACCTCCCCCGGCACGGAGCCGCACGACCTCGAGCTGACCGTCCGGCAGACCGCCGAGGTTTCGGACGCCGACCTCGTCGTCTACGAGAAGGGGCTGCAGCCGGCTGTGGACGCCGCGGTCGAGGAGCACGGCCCCGAGCAGGTCGTCGAGGTGACCGAGGTCATCGACCTCGCCCCGCTCGAGGCCGAGGAGCACGAAGGCGAGAGCGAGGGAGAGCACGCCGAGCACGCCGACGTGGACGGAGACCTGCACTTCTGGCTCGACCCGGTCCGGGTGGCCGAGGTCGCCGGTGAGCTGCAGGCCCGGATGGCGGAGGTCGACCCGGACAACGCGGACGACTACGAGGCAAACCTCGAGGCCCTGCGTGGCGACCTCGAGAAGGTGGACGCGGAGTACGAGCAGGGCCTCGCCGACTGCCGCCTCGACACCGTCGTCGTGAGCCACGACGCCTTCGGCTACCTGGAGAGGTACGGCCTCCACTTCGAGTCCATCGCGGGCCTCTCCCCCGACGCCGAGCCGTCGCCGAAGCACCTGACCGAGCTGGCCGACCTGATCGAGAGCGAGGGCGTCACCACTGTGTTCTACGAGACACTGGCCAGCCCGGCGATGGCGGAGACCCTCGCGAGCGACCTCGGCCTCGACACCGCCGTGCTCGACCCGATCGAGGGGCTGAGCGACGCGACCGAGGACGAGGACTACCTCTCGCTGATGCGGTCGAACCTCCAGTCCCTGAAGGAGGCGAACGGATGCCGATGACCCAGAACGGCGACGGCCCGGCGGTCCTCGAGATCCACGACGGCACGGTCACCCTCGGCGGCCGGCCGATCCTCCGCGGCGTCGACCTGACCGTCCGCCGGGGTGAGGTCGTCGCGCTCCTCGGGGCCAACGGCTCCGGCAAGTCCACCCTGGTGCGGACGCTCCTGGGCCTGGTGCCCACGACGCGCGGCGAGGTCTTGGTGTTCGGCACGCCGCTGTCCCGCTTCCGCGACTGGAAGCGGATCGGCTTCGTCCCGCAGCGGCCGAGCGCCACCTCCGGCGTGCCCGCGTCCGTGTGGGAGGTGGTCGCCTCGGGCAGGCTGTCGCGGCGTCCGTTCCTGTGGCCGCTCCGGAAGTCCGATCGCGCCGTCATCCGTGAGGCGATCGAGGCGGTCGGCCTCGGGGACCGCGCCCAGGACGGCTGCGCGACGCTGTCCGGCGGTCAGCAGCAGCGCGCTCTCATCGCCCGCGCGCTCGCCGGCGAGCCGGACCTGTTCGTCCTCGACGAGCCCACCGCCGGTGTGGATCTCGCCAGCCAGCAGACCTTCGCAGACGCGCTCGCGGGGCTCGTGGCCAAGGGCGCGACGATCCTGCTCGTCGCCCATGAGCTGGGGCCGATGGCGCCTTTGATCGACCGGACCGTGGTGATGCGCGACGGCCGCGTCGCGTACGACGGACCACCGGTCGCGTCGGCCCACGAGATCGACGAGTGGCACGACCACGGCCACCACCACCCGGGCCTCGAGGTGCACCGCACCGACCACGCGCCCTCGGTGGTCTCCCCGCTCGACTCCCGCTCCCCACGGGAGGACCAGTCATGAGTCTGCTCGCCTACGACTTCGTGGTCCTCGGCCTCCTCGGCGCGCTCTTCACCGGGCTCGCCGCCCCGGCCGTCGGCACCTACCTCGTCCAGCGCCGGCTCGCCCTCATGGGCGACGGCATCGGCCACATCGCGGTGACCGGTGTCGCCCTCGGCCTGCTGACCAGCACCTCCCCCACGCTCACCGCCGTGGTGGTGGCGACCCTCGGCGCGATCACGATCGAGGTGATCCGGGAGAAGGGGCGTGCCAGCGGCGACGTCGCCCTGGCGATGCTCTTCTACGGCGGCATCGCCGGCGGCGTGCTGATCACCGGCCTCGCCGACCAGAGCGCCAGCGTGCTGAACTCCTACCTCTTCGGCTCGATCACCACGCTCTCCGCCGGCGACGTGTGGGTCACGGTCGTCCTCGCCGCGGTCGTCGTGCTGCTCTCGACCGGGCTCTCCCCGCAGCTCTTCGCCGTGGCCCAGGACCAGGAGTTCGCCCAGGTCGCCGGCCTGCCGGTGCGCTTCTACAACGTGCTCGTCGCGGTGATGGCCGCCGTGACCGTCACCGTCGCCATGCGCACCGTCGGCCTCCTGCTGGTGAGCGCGCTGATGGTCGTGCCGGTCGCCACCGCGCAGCAGATCACCCGCGGCTTCCGCTCGACACTGACCACCGCCATGGCGCTGGGGACGCTCGCGGCGGTCGCCGGCTTCCTCACCTCGGCCTACATCGACGTCGCGCCCGGGGCCACGATCGTGCTGTTCGCCCTCGGCGGGTTCGTCGTCGCCTGGCCGCTCGGCGCGGCGCTGCGGCGTCGTCAGCGGATGCGAGCCCCGTTCTCGGCGACGGCCGCCGTCGCCCTCCACGACGCCGAGCACACCGTCGTACCGGAGGACCATGCGCACCAGCACGGCGAGGCCTGTGGGCACCTGGCTGTTCCGCACGGCGACCACGTCGACTACGTCCACGACGGCCACCGCCACGCACCGCACGGGAGCCACTATGACGAGCACTAGCGACCAGATCCCGCTGGCCGGCGGACGGCCGACCAGGCAGCGCAAGGCCGTGGCCACCGCCCTGCAGTCGTGCGACGACTTCCGCAGCGCCCAGGAGATACACGACCTGCTGCGCCGCAACGGCGAGAACGTCGGGCTCTCCACGGTCTACCGCACGCTCCAGGCGCTCGCGGACAACGGGGACGTCGACATGCTGCGCACCGAGGACGGCGAGGCGGTGTACCGCCGATGCAGCACCTCGCACCACCACCATCTCGTCTGCCGCTCCTGCGGCCGCACCGTCGAGGTGGAGGGGCCGACCGTCGAGCGGTGGTCGCGCTCGGTCGCCTCGGAGCACGGGTTCACCGACGTCAGCCACACGCTGGAGATCTTCGGCACCTGCCCCGCCTGCGCCTGACGGACGGCTACGACACGTCGCTGGGGTTGGCGGGGTCGGCTCCGCCGTACCTCCGGTCACGCCGGGCGTAGGTGTCGATCGCCTGCCACAGGTGCCGCCGGTCCACGTCGGGCCACAGCACGTCGCTGAACACGAGTTCGGAGTAGGCGGCCTGCCAGAGCATGAAGTTCGACAGCCGCTGCTCCCCGGAGGTACGCCAGACCAGGTCGGCGTCGGGCAGCTCGGGCACGTAGAGGTGCCGGGCGAAGGTCCGCTCGTCCACCTTGTCCGCGTCGAGCCGGCCGGCCGCGACCTCCTGTGCGATCGCGCGGGCGGCGTCGGCGAGCTCGGCGCGGCCGCCGTAGTTCACGCACATCGTGAGGGTGAGCACGTCGTTGTCGCGGGTCAGCTCCTCCGCGGCCTTGAGCTCGTTGACCACCGAGCGCCACAGGCGCGGGGTCCGGCCCGCCCAGCGGACCCGCACGCCGAGCTCGTGCATCTCGTCACGGCGGCGACGGATCACGTCGCGGTTGAAGCCCATGAGGAAGCGCACCTCGTCGGGCGAGCGCTTCCAGTTCTCGGTGGAGAAGGCGTACGCGGAGATCGCCTTGACCCCGATCTCGATCGCCCCTTCGACCACGTCGAAGAGGGAGTGCTCGCCCTGCTCGTGCCCGGCCGTCCGCGGCAGCCCGCGCTCCTGCGCCCACCGTCCGTTGCCGTCCATGACCACCGCGACGTGGTGGGGCACGAGCTCCTTGGGGATGGCCGGCGGTCGAGCGCCGCTGGGGTGCGGCGTGGGCGGGCGTACGGCGGCCCGCTCGGTGGCCTTCCTGATTCGAGCCAACGTCCGCTCTCTCCTGGTCGTGGCGACGTATGATCTCGACAAACCTAGAGCCTCGGGGGCGGTCCGGAGGTATTACCCCTGGGGAGGGGCCAGATGGACAGTGTCACCGAACAGATCGAGCAGCAGATGACCATCCTGCTGAGGCGGGTGCAGAGCATCCACATCTCGACCTCCTCGGGCGAGATGGATCTCGACCGGTCGGCCTACGGGATCCTGTGCCGTCTCGCGGACGAGGGGCCGCAGCGCCTCGGAGCGCTCGCCACGGCCTTCGGTCTCGATCCCTCCACGATCACCCGGCAGGTCCAGGCCCTGGAGCGGGCGGGGCTCGTGGCCCGGCGCTCCGACGACGGAGACCGTAGGGCGTCCATCCTCGACCTCACCGACGAGGGACGGGTCGTGCTCGAGCACACGCGTGCCTACCGGCGTGAGCGGCTCGAGGAGATCCTGGACGAGTGGTCGGACGAGGATCGGCGTGAGTTCGCCCGGCTGTTGACGAAGGCCAACGACTCCGTCACGAGCATGGTCGAACGGATCCGCCAGGGCGAGGCCCAGAAGGGCGCCTGACAGCTCAGCGCTCGACGTGGCTGAGCGACTTCAGCCCGCGCTCGAGGTGCCAGGCCAGGTAGGCGGAGACCAGTCCGGTCGCCTCCTTGCGGTGCCGCGGCTCGCTGCTCTCCACGACGACCCAGTCGCCTGCCAGGAGCGCACCGAGGAGCAGCACGGTCTCGGGCGCGGGGCTCGCCGACCCGGGCACACGACAACCTCCGCAGAGCATCCCTCCGGCGGCCGGGCTGAACGAGCGGTGCGGACCCTCGAGCCCACAGCGTGCGCAGGCCTCGAAGGACGGCGCGTACCCGGCGACCGAGAGCGACCGGAGCAGGAACGAGTCGAGCACGGCGGCCGGCGAGCGCTCCCCCGTGCACATCGTGCGCAGGGCGCCGACGAGCAGGAGGAACTGCTGCAGGGCGGGCTCCTTGTCCTCGACGACGAGGCGTTCGGCGGTCTCGAGCATCACGGTGCCGGCGGTGTAGCGCTCGTAGTCGGAGCCGATCTTCGATCCGTACGGCGCCAGCGTCTCGGCCTGGGTGATCACGTCCAGCGACCTGCCCTCGGCGAGCTGGAGGTCGACGTAGGTGAACGGCTCGAGCCGTGACCCGAAGCGCGAGGTCGTCCGCCGTACCCCTTTGGCGACGGCGCGCACCCGACCGGTCCCGCGGGTCAACAGCGTGATGATGCGGTCTGCCTCACCCAGCTTCTGGGTGCGCAGCACCACGGCTTCGTCACGGTAGAGACCCACGCAGCCATTGTCCCTCAGGTGGCAACGGGACGGAGACCGACTCGCGCGGCTCAGGTACTGCGGACTCCGGACCGCCCGGACCGGGTTCGACGCGGAGTCGCCGGCGCGTGGCACTCGGCCAGGAACCTCAGGGTCTCGCCGGTGAGCCGTTCAGGACGCGCCCGCCACTCGACGATGCTGTGGGCCTTGACGAAACGAGCATTCGGCATCTCCTCGGCGAGCATCGACGCGTCGGCCCATGGGTGGATCGGGTCGCGGCGGTGGCCCACCACGATCGCGGGAGCCTGGATGAGCCGACGACGCCGGCTCGACGGGGCCACCCGGCCGAAGAAGATGCCGTGGACCGTCGCCCGCATCGGCGCCGGCCGTTGGTTGAGCGTGTCGAGGACGATGCCGGCCCAGAACGGGACGAGGCCACGCGGCACCAGCTTGGTGAACGCGCGGGTCGCGGTGACGGACAACGGGGCGAACCTGGCAACGAACATCAATGGCGCGAAGGCCATGATCCCGGCCTCCAGCCCGTTGTCCAGGACCGGCATCTCGAGGATCAGGCCCTTCACCCGGTCCGGGGCGATGTCGGCGACCTCGAGAGAGACGTTCGCCCCGAGCGACGTCCCACCGATCACGGCCTGGTCGGCGCCGAGGTGGTCGAGCAGTGCGATGACCTGCTCACCGAAGGCGGTCATGGAGAACTGCATCGGGTCGGTGGGCCGGTCCGAGCGGCCGTGGCCCAGCAGGTCGACGGTGACGACGTGGTAGCCCTCGCCGGCGATCGCCCTCGCGAGGGGCTGGTGCATCCGCCGCGGCATGAGCTGACCGTGGATCAGCACGACCCAGTCGTCGCCGGCGCCGTACTCGGTGTACTCGACGCGGTCCTCGTCGATGAAGAACTGGCCGACCCGCTCCGAGACCAACGTCGCCATCACGGCACCCTTCCGCCCAACGGATGTTGCCCAGAGCCTAGTTGCCGGGTGTCGTGGCGAGGGCAGGGCCCGAGACACCACCCCAGTCCTCGGGTGCCACGTCCGCGATGGTCTGGGAGAAGACCCAGGTGCGGCCGGAGAAGTCGCGCACGGTGTACTGCCGCTCGCCGTACGGCATGTCCGCCGGCTCGGAGACGACGGTGGCTCCGTGCGCGCGGGCCCGGTCGCAGTGCCCGTCGACGTCCTCGACACGCACCATGACGTGGTCGCCGCCCGGGTCCACCGGACGTTGGCCCTGTGCGACGGCCACCGCGGCGCCGGGGCCCGTGGCGAGCTGGGCCCGGTGTCCGCCGGCGCGCCACCTGACGACGAACCCGAACGCGTCGCAGAGGGCCTCGACTGCCTCCTCGACGTCGGCGTAGGCGAGAACCGGCACCATCGTCTGCTCCGGCATGGATCGGCTGGTCAACATGCTTGCTCCAGGAAACGGCGGACCCTCTGTGCGTGGTGACGGCTGGGGCTCGAGCCCGTCGACTCGGGGAACGGCCGCCGCTACGTTGACGAGCATGACGGAACAGATCACGCCGCGACAGTTCCACGAGGCAGACGGTGTCGCCGACTGGCGGGTCGCCGGGATGGGGGCACTCACCCACTTCCGCACAGGGTCGTTCGCGGCCGGAGTCGAGCTCCTCGATGCGATCGGCGAGCTGGCCGAGATCGCGAACCATCACCCCGACATCGACCTGCGGTACTCCGGGGTGACGGTGCGGCTGTTCTCGCACGACATCCTCGGGTTGAGCGAACGCGACATCGACCTGGCCAGGCAGATCTCCGTGGCCGCGCGTGAGCTCGACATTCCCGCGGACCCCTCGGCCGTGCAGGACGTCCAGCTCACCGTCGACGCCCTCGTCGGCGAGGAGGTGATGCCGTTCTGGCGGGCGGTCCTCGCCTACGACCAGGTGGGTGACGAGGATCTGATCGACCCTTACTGGCGCGCGCCGTCGATCTGGTTCCAGCAGATGGACGCCCCGCGCCGCCAGCGCAACCGCATCCATGTCGATGTCTGGGTGCCGCACGACGAGGCCGAGGCACGCGTCGCCGCGGCGATCGCAGCGGGCGGCCGTCTCGTCGACGACGAGAACGCGCCTGCGTGGTGGACGCTCGCGGACGCCGAGGGCAACGAGGTCGACGTGGCGACCTGGATGGGCCGCGACTGACCGGTCATCGGCTCTCGCTGGGCACGGACCCGACGGGACGCTGGAACCTCGCCGGCTCGGCCGGTCGCTTCCGGGTCAGCCATCCCACCAGCAGCAGCTGCGGGAGCCAGGCCAACCACGCGATGGCCTGGTAGGCGGTCGTGAAGTCCACGACGGCGAAGCCGACGGCCTCCAGCCCGGAGTGCAGGCCGAGGAGAAGCCGCAGGGTCACGGCCGCGAACGCAAGGGCGTAGCTGCGCAGCATCCACCGGCGGTGGTCGGCGAAGCGGCCCGCCAGCACCATCCGGAGACCGATGCCCGTGGTCACCAACCACAGCACCGCCTGAGTGCCGAACCCGACCGACGGCACGGCTCCTCCGTGGGCCGTCGAGGCCAGCGCAAGGCCGGCGACCCCGCCCGCGAACGCACCCGCCACGTACAGCAGCCCGGTCACACGATGTAGCCGCACCGCGCGTCCGCGGAGCCAGGTCGAGAACTGCAGCGGCCCGATCAGCAGCGCCGTCATGCCGCCGACGACGTGCGCAAGCAGGACACCCTCACGGCTCAGGTAGACCTCGCGCTGGTCCGGGAAGTAGTCAGCCGGGTCAAGCCGCAAGTAGCGGGAAGCCACGAGGGCCACCAGGACAGCCAGTATCGCGGACAGGAACCATCCGACTCGTCTCATTCGCATTCCCCGAGGGTCAGACCGCCCGGCCGCCCGGCACATCGGGTGCGCGCCCTGGTCGAACCCGGAGCTCACCATGGCGTGACCCGGTCTGAACCGGGACAGCATCAGTCCGCCCCTGCTGCCTGTCCCACTGGGATTGGCGGCTCAGCCGGCCCGAGCGATGAGCTCGGTGAGTTCGACCTCCAGCGGTGAGACCCACACGTCCACGCTCGATCGGTCCTCTGCTGCCTGCGGCTCGGGGGCAGCGTCATGCTGCACGTCGGGGTTCTTGCCGAGGTAGTGGGTGCCGTGGTGGTCGACCCGGAACCGGTAGCCGTGCGGTGAGCGCCACTCGAACACCCCCGGGGTGGGTTCTCGCAGGCTCCACCGGCCGTGGGTCTTCACCCGGTGCGCGAACCGGGTCAGCAGCCCGAGGTTGCCCATCGCGGTCTGCCCCGGTGGCCCGCCGGTGTCCGGGGACAGGTACGGCACCACGT
>DASTPU010000114.1:0-7429 GCA_035762105.1 Nocardioidaceae bacterium
TGTGCACGATGCACAAGTGCGTCTGCCAAGTTCGTCCGCCCGTGACGTAGGCGCGGCCTGAGCAGCCGCTTAGTGTCGTGGCTCACAGATATTTGTGGCGCGGGCCACAGCAAGCAGGGAGGGTCAATGGAGCTCGGCTACCTGCCGTGGGACAGTGCGAACGCAGCGGCGCAGCGCCTTGACGAGGTGGGCGTCCGCGACGACCGGGGGGAGCTGACCTACCGCGACTTCAACGCCTGGATCGAGGCGTTCGCCGAGCAGCTCGCGGAGCACGGGTTCCAGCGCGGCGACGTGGTCGCGATCATGCTGCCCAACCGGGTCGAGCTGCTCGTCGCGATGTTCGCGGCCTGGCGCCTCGGTGGCGCGGCCACTCCCGTGAACCCGGTCTTCACCGCGAGCGAGGCCGACTACCAGATCGACGACTCCGGTGCGTCGATCGTGGTCAACCTGGGTCCCGACGCCCCCAGCGGCGGCCGACCGGTCATCCACGTCGACGACATGAGGACCGCCCGGCTCGGCGACCCGGTCGCGCCGGTCGAGCTGGCCGGCGACGACCTGGCGCTGCTGATCTACACGAGCGGGTCCACCGGCCGGCCCAAGGGCGTGATGCTCGACCACGCGAACGCCGAGGCGATGTCCGGCACGATGGCCAGGCACTTCGGGCTCACCGAGGCCGACCACTGCATGCTGATCCTGCCGCTGTTCCACGTGAACGCGATCATGGTCAGCGCTCTCGCCACGATCCGCTCCGGCGGCCAGCTGAGCGTCGTGGGCCAGTTCTCGGCGAGCAGGTTCTTCGACCAGGTCGAGCGGCTGCGTCCGACGTACTTCTCCGCCGTCCCGACCATCTACGCCGTGCTCGCCGCGCTGCCCGAGGAGGTCAAGCCCGACACGTCCTCGCTGCGGTTCGTCATCTGCGGCGCGGCACCTGTCTCCGAGGAGCTGCTGCACAAGTCGCAGGAGCGGTACGGCTTCAAGATGGTCGAGGGCTATGGGCTCACCGAGGGCACCTGCGCCTCCGCGTGCAACCCGGTCGACGGGGTCCGCAAGCTCGGCACGGTCGGACCGGCCCTTCCCGGCCAGGAGATCCGGATCATGCGGCCCGACGGTACGGTCGCGCCCACCGGCGAGGTCGGTGAGGTGCTGGTCTCCGGGCCGACCGTGATGCGCGGCTACCTCAACAAGCCCGACGCCACCGACCAGACCGTCGTGGACGGCTGGCTGCACACCGGCGACGTCGGCCGGCTCGACGAGGACGGCTACCTGACCATCGTCGACCGGGTGAAGGACATGATCATCCGCGGCGGGGAGAACATCTACCCCAAGGAGATCGAGGCCGTCCTCGCCCAGGTCGACGGCGTCCTCGAGGCCGCCGTCGTCGGCCGCCCCGACGAGATGCTCGGCGAGATCCCGATCGCCCACGTCAGCGTCTACCCGGACTCCGATGTCACCGAGGAGAAGCTCCTCGACCACTGTCGACGTCACCTCACGAGGGTGAAGGTGCCCGAGCGCATCCATGTCGTCGACGCCCTGCCGAAGAACCCCGTCGGCAAGATCGACAAGCCCACCCTTCGCAAGTCCCTGCGCGACTCGCTGCAGGGCCAGTCCGCCTAGCAGCACACCCGACACCACACCAGAACACCTTCACCGTCCGGCGCGAGAGCCCCTCGTGCAGGACTCCCCTGTGCAGAAAAGGAGCACCCTGTGGGATTCAAGACCGCAGACATGCCGCCGGTCGACCCGGCCGAGTTCGAGTCGATGCCGTTCATGGACCGCATGCGCATGCTGGCCACGCACTGGGTCGACTACGGGTTCGGTGGCCCGAAGACGAACCACATGCTCTACGTCTACAAGCTGGCCTTCTACATCGTCGGTGGCGTCACGGTCGTCGCGCTGACCACTCCGGGGCTGGGCGGGTTCGCCGACTTCACCTCCTGGTGGGGCGAGCTGATCGTCTACCAGAAGCTCATGGTGTGGACGATCCTCTTCGAGATCGTCGGCTTCGCCTCGTCCTCCGGGCCGCTGGCATTTAAGTTCAAGCCGTTCATCGGCGGGATGCTCTACTGGACCCGCCGCGACACCCTGCGGGTGCCGCCGTGGCCGGGCAAGGTCCCGCTCACCGCCGGTGACCACCGGACCGCCTTCGACGTGGGCCTGTACTACGCCCTTCTCGGCATCCTGGTCTTCCTGCTCATCGGTCCCGGCGTGCAGACCGCTGCCCTGCCGGACAGCGACGCCGGCCTCCTGCCGCAGTGGGCGCTGCTGGCGTACGTCGCGGGCATCATCGTCATGGGCCTGCGCGACAAGGTCGTCTTCCTCGCCGCCCGGTCCGAGCAGTACGTCGCGGTGATGTTCTTCTTCGGCGTCCTCGCCAACCACGTCGACATGGTGCTCGCCGCCAAGATCGCCGTCGTCACCATCTGGATGGGCGCCGGCATCTCGAAGTTCGGCCACCACTTCACCAACGTGGTCCCGCCGATGATGAGCAACACCCCGTGGATCACGTCGCTGAAGTTCAAGCGCTCCCTCTACAAGAGCTACCCCGAGGACCTGCGCCCCTCCCGTGTGTCCTGGAGCTTCGCGCATCTCGGCGGCACCGTCGTCGAGCTGGTGCTGCCGCTGGTGCTGCTGTTCTCGACCAACACCACCATCACGTGGCTGGCGATCATCGGCATGATCACGTTCCACATCTTCATCACCTCGACCTTCCCGCTGGCGGTGCCGCTGGAGTGGAACGTCTTCTTCATGTTCGCCTCCGCGTGGCTCTTCGGCGCCTTCCCGGCCGGTGCCGGCTACGGGGTCGGCGACGTCAGCTCCCCGTGGGTGCTGCTGGCGATCCTCGTGGCGTTCCTGACCTTCCCGGTGATCGGCAACCTGCGGCCCGACCTCGTGTCGTTCCTCCCGTCGATGCGGCAGTACGCCGGTAACTGGGCCTCGGCCACCTGGGCGTTCCGCGGCGACGAGGCGGAGAACAAGCTCAACACCCACCTGGTGAAGTCCAACCTCAACCAGATCGACCAGCTCGCCGGTGCCTTCGGCAAGGAGATCGCGGAGATCTTCATGCAGAAGGCGGTGGCCTGGCGCACCATGCACAGCCAGGGCCGCGGCCTGATCTCGCTGATGATGCGCCACCTCGACCGCCTGGAGAACTACCGGATCCGCGAGGCGGAGTTCGTCTGCACGACGCTGGTCGGCTGGCAGTTCGGTGACGCGCACCTGCACAACGAGGCGACGATCGAGGCGGTGCAGAAGCGGTGCAACTTCGAGCCCGGCGAGTGCGTCGTCGTCTGGGTGGAGTCGCAGCCGATCCACAAGAAGACCCAGGAGTACAAGGTGATCGACGCCGCCCTCGGTGTCGTCGAGCGGGGCGAGTGGAACGTGCTGGACGCGGTGTCCGAGCAGCCCTGGCTGCCCAACGGCCCGATCCCGCACAAGGTCACCTGGCGGATGCCCGGCTACGAGCCGGCAGGTGCGGGCCACCTGCACCCCAGCCCGGTGACGGTCCACGCCGGGGCAGGGCGCCGGGTCCGGGCGAACGGCAAGGTTGTCGCGTGACCAACGCAGTCGTGGTCGGCAGCGGGCCCAACGGGCTCGCTGCCGCCCTCACCCTCGCGGCCGAGGGCGTCGACGTACGTGTCCTCGAGGCGGCCGACACGATCGGCGGCGGCACCCGCACGAGCGAGCTGACGCTGCCGGGGCTGCTGCATGACGAGTGCTCGGGCTTCCACCCGCTGGCCGTGGACACGCCGTTCTCGCGGCGCTTCGACCTTGCCTCCCAGGGGCTGCGGTGGCTGTGGCCGGAGGTGCAGTACGCGCACCCGCTGGACGGTGGCCGCGGGGCCGCCGTCCGGCGCTCGGTCGAGGACACCGCTGCCGGCCTCGGTGAGGACGGACGGGCGTGGCAGCGGATCTTCGGTGGCCTGACCGAACGGTTCGACGACATCACCGAGGACTTCCTGCGGCCGATGCTGCACGTGCCCGCGCACCCCATCAAGCTGGCGCGGTTCGGCGCCCTGTCGTTGGCCCCCGCGACCCTGCTCGCGCGGGCCTGGTCGTCGGACGAGGCCCGCGGTCTCTTCGCTGGTGTCGCCGCGCACGCGCTGCGTCCGTTCGGCTCGCCGGTGTCCTCCGCGATCGGTGTCGCGCTGGGCACTGCCGCCCACCGCTACGGCTGGCCGGTCGCCGAGGGTGGCTCGGCGTCCATCGCCGCCGCGATCACCGCGATGCTGGAGGAGCTCGGCGGCAAGGTGGAGACCGGCGTGATGGTCCACTCCCTCGACGAGCTCGGCTCGCCCGACGTCGTGATGCTCGACGTCGCACCGGGCGCTGCCGCCCGGATCGTCGGAGACGCCATGCCTCGGCGGGTCTCCCGGGCTCTGACCCGCTACCGCCACGGACCGGGCACGTTCAAGGTCGAGCTCGCGGTCCAGGGCGGAGTGCCCTGGACGCACGAGGAGTCCCGCCTGGCCGGGACGGTGCACGTCGGCGGCACCTTCGAGGAGATCGCCGCCGCCGAGGCAGCTGTCAACCGTGGCCAGATGCCCGAGCGCCCCTTCGTCCTCGTCGGCCAACAGTTCCTGGCAGACCCGTCCCGGGCACAGGACGGCGTCGTACCCGTCTACGCCTACGCCCACGTGCCCGCCGGCTACACCGGCGACGCCACCGCGGCGATCGAGGCGCAGATCGAGCGGTTCGCACCGGGTTTCCGGGACCGGATCCTCGCCCGGCACGTGCGGTCGGCCGTGCAGATGGAGGAGCACAACCCCAACTACGTGGGGGGTGACGTGGTCACCGGATCGAACGACGCACTGCAGCTCGTGTTCCGGCCACGGCCCGCGATCGACCCCTACACGCTCGGGGTCCCCGGGGTGTACCTGTGCTCGGCGGCGACCCCGCCCGGCGCAGGAGCACACGGGATGTCCGGCTACAACGCCGCGCGGTCGGCCCTGAGACGATTGGAAGCGTGAACACGTCCCGTCCGGCACCGGCGTCATGACCAAGCACGTGCCGCACCGCCGGACGGTTCCGCCCGGGTCCCCGGAAGCCGCAGAGATCACCCGCCTCACAGCCCTGGTGGGCGAGCGGCTCCAGCGCCGGTACGACGAGATCAACGCCAGCATGAACGAGGCGATCGAGGAGGCCATCCCCGGGCTCGGCGACCCGGAGATGACGGACATGCTCCATGCCAGCGTCGAGGGCAACATCGCGACGATCCTTCACATGCTGCGCAACGACATCCCGCTCAGCCGCGTCCAGCCGATCACGGCGGCCACCGAGTACGCCATCCGCCTCGCGCAGCGCGGCATCCCGGCCACCTCGCTGCGCCGGGCCTACCACTTCGGGTCCGACGACCTCCTGGCACAGATGTTCGAGGAGGTGCGGGAGCTCGACGTCGACCCCGACACGCGGCTGCGGCTGCTCCACCACCTCGCGGGCTGGACCCACTCCTACGTCGACTGGATCACGAGGATGGTGCTCGCCGCCTACGACGACGAGCGGCGGCAGGTCGAGGAGCGCAGCGCGTCGATCGCTGCCTCGCTGGTCCGCGCCCTGCTCGACGAGGCCCCGGGTGCCCATGTCGGCTTCTCCGAGCGCACCGGTTACAGCCTGGAACAGCACCACGTCGCCGGGGTGCTGTGGATCGCCGCCGCGAATCCCGCGGTCGACCACACCGAGCGGCTCAGGTCCCTGGCCGGCGCCCTGGCCCGGGCGACCAGCTCCACCTCGCCGTTCTTCACCGCCGTCGACCGCAGCACGGCCTGGGTCTGGTTCGGCCGCGGGACCGACGCCGGGGAGCTGTCACCCACCGCGGTGCGAACGGTGCTGACCGAGCACGGCGACGCACGTCTCGCTCTGGGCCAGGTCGGGCGGGGGGTTGACGGCTTCCGGAGGAGCCACCGTCAGGCGGGTGCCGCGCGCGAAGTCGCCAGCGTCTCCCGGTCGGGTCAGCAGGTGATCGCCCACGGCGACCGCGCGGTGGCCGTGGTCTCGATGCTGCTGCACGACATGAACGCCCTCACCCAGTGGGTGTCAGACGTCCTCGGCCCCCTGGCGGCCAACAACGACAACGCCGCGCGCCTGAGGGAGACGCTCCTGACGCTCCTGGTCTCGGGGGGCAGCTACCAGGTGACCGCGGAGCAGCTGATGCTGCACCGGAACACCGTGAAGTACCGGGTGGGTCGTGCCGTCGAGCTGCGCGGGCGGGGGCTCGAGGACGACCGTCTCGACGTCGAGCTCGCGCTGGAGGTGGTCAGGCTCCTCGGCGACGTGGTCCTGCGCTGAGCCTCACTCAGCCTGCTCGACCGCCCGCTGGATCGAGCGGAGATAGCGACCGGCCATCACGCGCTGAAGGGCCCGGCCCGCCGGTCCCGCAAGGCGGGTGAACCACCGCGCGGGTCGGGAGTAGGCGGAGACGGTGAAGTCGACGGCGTCATCGGGACGCAGCTCGACCACGAACGACTCCTCGCCCGACACCGGGTGGCCGGGGAGGGTTCCGTAGGCGAACCCGCGTCGCCGTGGCTCGTCGACGACGTACACGACGCGGGCGGGCGCGGTGATGGCCAGCGGACCGCGGCCGAGGTGGACCTGCAGCTCGGCGCCCTCGGTGACCCTCTCCGGCGCCTCGACGCGCACACCGAACACGCGCTGCGCCTTCCACTGCATGACCGCTTCCGCAGCCGCCTCGAAGTCCTCGCGCCCGTGCCCCACCGTCCTGCAGCGTCGGAGCAGCGCGAAGCCGTCCGGGAGATCGCCTCGCGTCGCCCCGATCGGCCGGTAGGTCAGGCGGTCAGCCGGTGGCTGCGCCAAGTCTCAGGCCTCGGCCGGGGTGTGCCGGCCGTAGTCGTCCTCGAAGCGGTGGATGTCGTCCTCACCGGTGTACGCACCGCGCTGGACCTCGATGATCACGAGCTCCTCGCTGTTCTCGTTGCACAGGCGGTGCTTCGCACCCTGGGGCACGTCGATGCTGTGACCGGGGCCCGCGGTGACGGTCTCGCCGTCGATCACGCAGGTGGCGATGCCGAAGACGACCACCCAGTGCTCGGAGCGGTGGTCGTGCGTCTGGTACGACAGACGGCAGCCGGGCTTCACGTGGATGCGCTTGACCTTGTAGCCGTGCGCAACGTCGATGACGTGCCACGAACCCCAAGGACGCTCCTCGAAGTCGAGTGCCACGCGATCTCACCCCCATGGTCGGCTACGTACAGTCCCTCCCAAAGCCTACGGGAGCGCATCGGGCTCCGACCTACGGGTCCGGAATGACACCGATGCCCGAGTCACCGCCTTGGGGCGGCCTACGCTGACCGGATGAGCCGTTCCCTGCTGGTCAAGGTCACCGCGGGTCCCGAGGACGCCGAGCGGTGCAACCAAGGGCTCACGGTCGCGTCCACGGCCGTGGCAGCCGGGGTGGAGGTGAGCCTGTGGCTCACCG
>DASTPU010000115.1:0-24393 GCA_035762105.1 Nocardioidaceae bacterium
GGTGGCGTTCGTTCCCAGTTGCAGGTCGACGTCGTGGTCGGCGTACCAGTCCCGTGGCTTGACGAATGTGTTGTCGAGATCCTCCTTCCCGAGTAGGTACCCCTTGGAGAGTGGGGGACGTTCATACGGCAGGTGCTGCTCGGCGCCGACCAGGACGATCCGGCCGTCGAAGCCGCCGGCGCGCAACTCCTCGATGGCCTTCGCGGCGGCGAGGCCGCCGCCGGCGATCGCGAATGTGTCCACTACCTCTCCTTGTGTCGACGGGTCAGCGAGAGGAACTCGGCTCGTGAAGCGGGGTTCTCCCGGAGTGCTCCGAACACTGCTGAGGTGACGGTGCGGGCGCCGGAGGCGCGGACGCCGCGCAGGCTCATGCACGTGTGCTCGGCCTCGATCACCACGCCGACACCACGCGGTGACAGCTGGTCGCGCAGGTGCTCGGCGACCTGTTTGGTCAGGCGCTCCTGAGTCTGCGGGCGGTGACTGAAGAAGTCCACGACCCGGGCGAACTTCGACAGGCCGAGGATCCGTTCCCGCGGCAGGTACCCGATGTGGGCCACCCCGACGAACGGGAGCATGTGGTGCTCGCACACCGACCGGACCGGCATGTTCTCCACGAGCACCAGGTCGTCGTACCCCTCGGTGTTGGGGAAGGTGGTGAAGTCGAAGGCGCCGACATCGAGCATCTCGGCGTAGGCGTGCGCCATCCGGCGTGGGGTGTCGGTCATCTCGGCGGTGTCGATCGGGAGGCCGAGGGCGGTGAGCAGGTCACTCGCCGCGCGTTCGGCCGCCGCCAGGTCCACCGGTGCTGCTTCGTGGACCACGCGGGGGCGCCAGGAGAGCAGGTTGGACTCTCCCTCGCCGGCGATCTCGAGCGGCTGTCCCTGGGTCATCACGCCGCCCGGCGGGGAGCGCGGTTTCCGGCGGAGGTGGCCAGGCGGGCCAGGGCGAGTGCGCCGACCAGGAGCCCGAAGTCACGCAGCGCTACGTCGTAGTACTCCCCCATCGTGACGAGGTTGACGATGATGCCGAGTAGCCAGGCGGCCACCACGTAGCCCCCGAGTGCCGGCCTGACGGCGACCAGGATGCCTGCCAGGATCTCGATGACGCCGACGGCCAGCATGGCCTGGTGCGCGGTGCCGGGCACGAGGTCGTTGATCCATGGCGCGAGGTAGGCGTCCCAGTCGGTGAGCAGTCCGAAGAACTTGTCGAGTCCGAACGCAATCGGGGCGATCGTGAACACGGTCCGCAGCATCACGAAGGCCTGGTGGGCCCCGTCCCGCGGGGGCGTGGCCGCATTCTCGGACGCGGTGGGGGTGAAACGGGTATCGGTCATGGCGGGCCTCCCGGGCTCTAAAGGTGTAGAGTTTTGACGTTAGAACCTTTCAACTGTTACGTCAATGGGTCTGTCTTCTAGAAGGGGTCCGTCGTGCCGGATGAGCTGGCCGAACAGGTGTCCGGGATCGGGGCGTTGGTGGAACCGGCCCGGCGAGCGCTCTACCTCTACGTCGCGTCCCAGCCGGACGCGGTGAGCCGGGAGCAGGCGGCGACGGGCGTCGGCGTGCCGCTGCATTCAGCGAAGTTCCACCTGGATCGGCTGGTAGAGGAGGGACTGCTGGAGGTGGAGTTCCGTCGCCTGTCCGGGAAGACCGGTCCGGGTGCGGGCAGGCCGTCGAAGCTGTACCGACGCTCGCTCCGCGAGGTCTCGGTGTCCCTGCCCGAGCGTCGCTACGATCTCGCCGGGGACGTGCTGGCCTCCGCGATCGACCGCGCGATCCGTGACCGGGTCCCGGTAGATGTTGCTGTGCGCGAAGCCGCGACGGCGCAGGGTCGGCGGCTGGCAGCAGCGTTCGTCGCGGAGGGCCAGAAGGCTGAGCCACCCGGTGAGGCGTCAAGGCCGGCCGGTGGTGGCAGCGGTCTGGCGCGTACGGCGCAGGTGCTGGCTCGACATGGGTATGAGCCCCGTACCGCCGAGGACGAGGTCTGCCTGGCCAACTGTCCGTTCGACAGGCTCGCGACCGAGCACACCGAGCTTGTCTGCGGGATGAACCTCGCGCTCATCGACGGGGTCATCGACGGGCTCGGTGTCCCGGCGGTCTGCGCCGAACTGGCGCCGGAGCCGGGACTCTGCTGCGTCAGGGTGACCAACTGCGAGACGGCGCCATGAGCGTGCCGCACCGCCGGACCGACGGCTGACATGGACTGGGGCGGCTGGGCTGTCTTCGGGCTGGTCTCGACGGCCGCGCTGACCGCGGTGATGACCAGCGCCCAGCTGGCGGGACTCACCCGGCTGGATCTCCCGCTCGTGCTCGGCACGCTGGTCACCGAGGACCCCGACCGCGCTCGCGTTGCCGGGTTCGTCATCCACCTGGGGGTCGGACAGCTTTTCGCACTCGGCTACACCACGCTCTTCTGGCTGCTGGACCAGGCCACCTGGTGGCTCGGCGGCCTGCTCGGCCTCCTGCACGCCGGGGTCGCACTGCTGGTCCTGCTGCCACTCCTGCCCGGCCTGCACCCACGGATGGCCTCCCACCGCGCCGGTCCCTCCAGCCGGGCGGTGCTCGAGCCACCTGGGCTCCTGGCGCTGAACTACGGGATCCAGACCCCGACCGTCGCTGTGGCCGCACACCTCGTCTACGGCTCTGTCCTGGGCCTGCTACTTCAGGGAGGCTGACATGGAGTCGACCAGCGCCCCGATCGGGGACTACGGCCTCCTCGGGGACACCCGCACCGCAGCGCTCGTGTCCAGCGACGGGTCCCTGGACTGGTTCTGCGTACCGCGGTTCGACGGGGAGCCGGTCTTCGGTCGCCTGGTCGGAGGCGCCGCCGCGGGCAGATTCCGGATCGGACCAGCGACCCCCTCTCCGGTCGCGTCGCGTCGCTATCGGGACCACAGCGCCACCCTGGAGACCGGCTGGGAGACCCCGGAGGGAGACCTGACCCTCACCGAGGGGATGGTCGCCGACGTCTCGGGCAGCCTGTTGCCCGCAACGTTGCTGGTGCGCCGGCTGTCCGCCCACGGCGGCACCTGCGAAGCCGTGGTCGAGTTCGACCCGCGCCTCGGAGAGGCCCATCGACACCCCCGAGTCAGCCGGCGCAGCGATCTGGTGGTGTGCGAATGGGGATCTCTCGCCATGTCCCTGCGATCCGACGTACCAACGGTTATCGAGCCCGGGAAGCCCACGGTGATCCTCGTCGCCCCCGGCCAGCCCGTGACCTTCGTCGTCGCAGTCGCCCATCGGGAACCGCTCATCGACGTCGAGCCCACCGCAGCCTGGTCTCTCCTCCTGCACGACGAGCAGCGGTGGCGCGCGTGGGCCAAGGGCGTCACCGAGGATCTGCGGTTCCGCGAAGCCGTGGTCCGCAGCCTGATCACCCTGCGCCTGCTGACCTACTCCCCCTCCGGGGCACCTGTCGCCGCGCCCACCACCTCCCTTCCCGAGCACCCCGGCGGTGTACGCAACTGGGACTACCGCCTCGCCTGGCCACGCGACGCCAGCATCGGCATCGCTGCGTTCCTCAACGTCGGCATGGTCGACGAGGCACGCGGCTTCCTGTGGTGGCTGCTGCACGCCAGCCGGCTGGACCGGCCACGGCTTCCGGTGCTGCTCACCCTGGACGGTCGCCGATCACCGCCTGAACGTTCCCTGCGGGACTGGCCCGGCTACGCGTCCAGCGCACCGGTGCGCGTGGGCAACGGCGCCGCGAACCAGCACCAGCTCGACGGGTACGGGTGGGTCGTCGACGCGGCCTGGGTCCTCGTCCGGGCCGGGCACCCGCTCTATGCAGAGACCTGGCGCGCGGTCCGCGGCTTCACCGACCTGGTCGCGCGACGGTGGAGCGACCCCGACGCCGGCATCTGGGAGGTCCGTGCAGGCGACGTGCATCACGTCCACTCCAAGCTGATGGCATGGCTCGCGCTGGACCGGGCCCTGCGCATCGCGGAGACCCACGGCCTCTCGGATCGCCAGCGGCGCCGCTGGCAAGCCGCGCGGGCCGCCCTCGGCGACGAGGTGCGAGACCGTGGCTTCGACCTCAGCGCGGGCACCTACACCCGTAGCTACGGGTCCCAAGACCTCGACGCTGCGCTGCTCGTCCTCCCCCTCATCGGACTCGACCCGCCCTCCTCGGCGCGGGTCCGCGGAACAATCGACGCGATACGCCGGGACCTGGCTGCTGGCGGGCCACTGCTCTACCGATACCCCCCAGGACGTGACGGTCTACCAGGCACAGAGGGGGCGTTCCTCCCCTGCTCCTTCTGGCTGGTCCAAGCGCTCGCCCGAGCCGGCCAGGAAGCTGATGCGGTCGAGGTGTTCGAACAGCTGCTTGACCGGGCCACGCCCCTCGGGCTCTACGCCGAAGAAATGGACCCCACGACCGGCGAACACCTCGGCAACCACCCACAAGCACTCACGGCCGCCGCGCTCGTCCAAGCCGCGCTCGCGCTTTCCGCTGCGAACGCCAGCCACAGCGGGGTCTGTTCGCGAATCGAGCCGGATAGCCGCGCCCAGCGGCCCCCGGCGTCGTCGGGTACGCCAGAACGCCTGGCGCCCGCAGTGAACAACGAAGAGAGCTGACATGAGCCACGAGCACTTCCTCGAGCCGCCTGATCCCGCCCTTCTCACCGCGGCACAGTGGCGCGCCATGAGGGCGTTCGTGATCCTGGGCGCGATCGCCATCATCGCCGGCGGGCTGATGGCTGCCATCACCAGACCGGCAGGGGTCGCCGCGGGCGCGTGGGTTGCGGCCTACCTCGTCTTGGTTGTGGGGGTGGCACAGCTCGGTTTGGGTCTCGGGCAAGCCCTGCTCGCAGGCGGCGTGACGTCGCTGGCGTATCGCCGTGGGAGCTTGCGCTCTTCAATCTCGGCGACCTCGGCGTCCTGGTGGGCACCGTTGCCGGGGTCCTGGCCCTGGTGATGGCTGGCGGGGTGATCTTGCTGGTCTCCTTGCTGCTGTTCTTCGCTGCGGTACGTCGCTCACGCGGACATTCGTCGGTATCTCATCGTGTACCGGCTGCTGGCTGCCCTGATCGCCGTCAGTATCCCCATCGGCTTGACCATGTCAGTTCTCCGGCATGGCTGAGTGGCTGTCGAGAACTGCAGGGACCTTCGTCGACCCAGCGACCCTCGAACCTGTCCGGTGGAGAGTGCCGTGGAGGGGCAGCCCCTGCTCAGCCCCCGCGCTCGACAGATAGGCCCTCATGGTTTGTCTGGGTGTCCGGTCCCTTTTCGCTTCGGCTTGTCGGTGGGGTCGCTGAGCTGATCGCGCAGGTGGCTCGTTCTACCACCCATCGGGGGTGCGTCGGTGGGCTCGTCCTCCTCCCGCAGCCGCGGGTTCTCGGCCATCTCCAGCGCAGCCACCTGCGGATGGTGCAGGTCGAAGGCGGGTGACTCGGAGCGGATCCGGGGCAGGGACGTGAAGTTGTGCCGTGGCGGTGGGGAGGAGGTGGCCCACTCCAGCGACCGGCCCCAGCCCCACGGGTCGTCGCCGACCTCGACGTAGGGCTTGCGGGCGGTGATGTAGAGGTTCCACAGGAACGGGAACGTCGAGGCCGCGAGGAGGAACGCACCGACGGTCGAGAGCTGGTTCAGCAGCGTGAAGCCGTCCTCAGGGAGGTAGTCGGCGTAACGACGGGGCATGCCCTCGACGCCCAGCCAGTGCTGCACCAGGAACGTGGTGTGGAAGCCGATGAACAGCAGCCAGAAGTGCACCTTGCCGAGCTGCTCGTCGAGCATCCGGCCGGTCATCTTCGGCCACCAGAAGTAGAACCCGGCGAACATCGCGAACACCACGGTGCCGAAGACGACGTAGTGGAAGTGGGCGACCACGAAGTAGGAGTCGGTGACGTGGAAGTCCAGCGGCGGGGAGGCCAGGATGACGCCGGTCAGGCCACCGAAGAGGAAGGTGGTCAGGAAGCCCATTACCCACAGCATCGGGGTGTCGAACGAGATGGACCCGCCCCACATCGTGCCGATCCAGTTGAAGAACTTCACGCCGGTCGGGACCGCGATCAGGAAGCTCATCGCCGAGAAGAACGGCAGGTCGACCGCGCCGGTGGCAAACATGTGGTGCGCCCACACCGAGACCGACAGCGCCGCGATCGCCAGGGTGGCGCCGACGAGGCCCATATAGCCGAACACCGGCTTGCGGGCGAAGACCGGGATGATCTCGGTGACGATGCCGAAGAACGGCAGCGCGATGATGTAGACCTCGGGATGGCCGAAGAACCAGAACAGGTGCTGCCACAGGATCGGGCCGCCGCTGCTCGGGTCGAACACGTGCGCGCCGAGGAGCCGGTCCGCGGCGAGCATCAGCAGTGCTCCGGCCAGGACCGGGAACACCATGATGACCAGCAGGCTGGTGACCAGGGTGTTCCAGGTGAAGATCGGCATCCGGAACATCGTCAGGCCGGGGATGCGCATCGTGATGATCGTGGTGATGAAGTTGACCGCACCGAGGATCGTGCCGAAACCGCTGAAGGTCAGGCCGAGGATCCACAGGTCACCGCCGACACCGGGCGAGTTCACCTCGTTGGACAGCGGCGTGTAGGCGAACCAGCCGAAGGAGGCCGCGCCGTCGGGCGTCAGGAAGCCGGAGGCCGCGATCAGGCCGCCGAACAGGAACAGCCAGTAGCTGAACATGTTCAGTCGCGGGAACGCCACGTCAGGCGCACCGATCTGGATCGGCATGATCAGGTTGGCGAAGCCGAAGAACAGTGGTGTCGCGAACAGCAGCAGCATGATCGTGCCGTGCATCGTGAACAGCTGGTTGTAGGTCTCGTCGTTGACGACCTGCTGGCCGGGGAACGCGAGCTCGGAGCGGATGACCAACGCCATCAGCCCGCCAATCAGGAACCACGCGAACGACGTGCCGAGGTAGAGCTTGCCGATCAGCTTGTGGTCGGTGGTCGTGATCACCCGGACGATCTGCCGACCCAGAGGCTTCCGAGTGGCTACCGGTGCGGATCGGTGGAGGGTGGTCGCCATGTACTCCGTGTCTCCGGACCGGCCGTCGTCGGTCCTCGTTGGCGTGGCCGGTACTCGGGCATGACGGTGCGCTTCTCGGGTGCCGGCGAAGACCGGTCGGCGAATCGAGGGGCCGGCCGGACCGTTGGCTGCGTTGTCAGCCTTCGCGTGGTGGTCGGGAAGCGACGAGCTCGGTGTCGACGTCGAAGGCGCCGAGCTTGGCGGCTCCGCCCGGTGAGCCGAGCGGCTCGTTACGACCGGGCAGCGGTTCCGTGAAGAACATCGCGTTGTCGTCCTTGTACGGCTCGAGGTCGTCGGGCAGGTCGTCCTCGTAGAAGATCGCCTCGACCGGGCAGACCGGCTCGCACGCGCCGCAGTCCACGCACTCGTCGGGGTGGATGTAGAGCGATCGCCCCCCTTCGTAGATGCAGTCCACCGGACACTCGTCCACGCATGCGCGGTCCTTGACGTCGATGCACGGTTCGCCGATCACGTAGGTCACCGGTGCTCCTCTCGCTGCAGGCGGTTGCGGTTTTCACTAGAAACTTGTAAAAACGAATGTAGCACTGATCGCCACCACTGAGGAGACCCCATGACCCAGCAGCTAGACGTCCGACCGGAGCAGCCCGCGCGCCGCCACCAGCTGATCTTCGAGACCTACGGCGCCCTGGACGCCGGTGAGTCGTTCGAGCTGGTCAACGACCATGACCCGAAGCCGTTGTACTACCAGTTCGCGGCCGAGCACGCCGGCGAGTTCGTCTGGTACCCCCTCGAGGAGGGGCCCGAGGTGTGGCGAGTTCGGATCGGACGAACAGTCTCATGAGCATCGACCGGATCGTCGTCTACGGCGACTTCAACTGCCCGTGGAGCTACCTCGCCTCACGCAGAGCGGCGGTCCTCGCCACCGACGGAGTAGAGGTGGACTGGCGCGCGGTGGAACACGGGCCGTGGCGACCGAACCGATTCGCCGACAGCTCGGTCCGGTTCACCTGCCTGCGTGAGGAGATGGACCACGTCCTTGCCCACCTTCTGCCCGGCGAGAACCTCCCCTACTCACTCGCCGGGTTCGTGCCGTACACCCAGGCGGCGGTGTCGGGATACGCCGAGGCGTACGCCGCCGGGGTCGCCAGGCGAGTCCGGGACCTGCTGTTCGAGGCGTTCTGGATGCACGCCCTCGACCTCGGCGACGCCAAGGTCGTGCGCACTCTGCTGGTCGACGCGATCCGGAGCGGCTCCTCACCCAGCGAGCTGCTCCGCGACTGGGGGTACGCCCTGGACGTCACCGGAGGCCCGGTCACCACCACCGCCTGGCGACTCGTCGCCGCATGGGCCGACCAGTGGCAAGCCACCGGGAAGGAGACCGTCCCGGTCCTTCTCGTCGGCGACGCCGCGCCGTTGTTCGGGACCGACGCCGTGGAGTGGCTTGGTGCCGAGCTGGTCAGCCGCGGACTTGAACCTTCCCCGGCGCCGACGCCCGAGCTCGCGCGGGGCAGATCGACTCGCGACATCGCGTCTCTCTCGTGGGTCTCCCAGCACGGCAACAGGTGGATGCGCGAATACCAGAAGGCGCACCGGCGTCCGATGTTCCCCAGCGCGGGCTGAGATGACCCAGAGCGACGTGTCGTGTTGGCACCCCCTCGTCGCCGGGGCCGTGGAAGCATGAACCCGATGGCGACCGACGACGAACGGCGAAGCGACGACCCAGCCCACGGGCTCGGCCCCACGCGCGCTCGGGTGCTCGCCCTGCTCCAAGACACCGGCGAGCCGATGACCGCCGCAGCGGCCGGTGCCCGGCTTGGGCTGCACGTGAACTCGGTCAGGTTCCACCTCGACGGCCTCACCGAGGACGGCCTGGTGCTGCGCCGCAGGGAGGAGCGCCGCACTCCCGGCCGTCCCAAGGTGCTCTACGCCGCAGCCGCCACCGCTCCCGGTGTGGCACACCGCAGCTACCGCCTCCTCGCAGAGATCCTCACCTCACTGCTCACCGACAGGCTGCCCAACCCAGCAGCGTCGGCAGAACAGGCCGGCCACGCCTGGGGCCTCTACCTCTCACCCCCGCCGCAGCCCTTCCACAAGCCGCAGGAGTCCGAGGCGCTCGAATCCCTCGTCCGCGCGCTCGACAACATGGGCTTCGACTCCCACATCGTCGATGAACCCGACTCCCTACGCCTCGAGATCAGCCACTGCCCCTTCCTCGAGGTCGCCGAAGGACACAGCGACGTGGTCTGCTCCATCCACCTCGGCCTCATCCGCGGCATCCTCGACCAGGCCAACGCCCCCGTAGCCGCCGGCACCCTCGAACCCCTCGTCGAACCCAGCCGCTGCATCGCCCACCTCACCCGCTGAGCACCGCGCGGTCGCACAGGTTGTCGTCGATGCGACTCGGTCTGCTCCACCAGGCAGCAGCCCTATCTTCCTGCCCCCGCGAGACGCAGTCCGGGAAGGTCAAGCCGACTGACTGCGCCAGTAGTTGTTCGCGGCAGCGATCGTTGCAAACTCAACCGCCACCACGTGTGCGGCCATCGTCAGCGCCTCCGCGTCCGAGGCGTAGCCCGGACGGAGCATCTGCCGCGTGTCGGCGTCCGGTTGGATCGCCCCGATCGTCTTGCGCGCCATCACGATCGCGAGCTCGCGGCCCTCCTGCGGGGTCGCGGTGATCAGCGTGTTGCCCGGGATGAGTTCCACAGTGAGACCTCCGTGACGTGGCCTTGGGGTTGGTTCGTCTCGGCTCGAGAGAGCAGCCGTATCGCATGCTGCCATGACCGACCAACGCCGGCTCACGTCGCACGGCGTCACTGCCGCCGGGCCGTGCGATCGCCGGTGGCAGACCCCACGAGGTCGTCATCCTGGTCGCGGACCTCTGCTCGCCGGGGACGACTCGCTTCGCGGCCTGCACGACGGTCGCCTCGGCCACCAGCTCACCAGCTCACCATCGACGCTGCGCCACAGGAGCGCACCTGGACGTCGATGGAGGCGCACAGGTGCTGCCCGTCGAGGACGCTCATGGTCGCTGCGCCCAACACCGTGTCCACCATGGCGAACAGGACGGCTTCCTCAACGGCGCCATGGCGGTTTAGGTGCTCGACCGCGACCTCAACCGGTGCGATCGCCACGCCCTTCTCGCTCTCCTCGATCGCCATGCTTAGGAAGATGGCCAGGAACTCCCGACGCCGGATCGACTGCTCATCCGCACTCCCGTCATCGCCTCGAGTGGCCACACCCGATCACTGGTCGGCGAGTCATACCGGCCATGCATCGTCACGAACTGGCATGCCCGGAGACCACGACCGCCCCAGTCCGTCCCTCTGAGCAGTGCGTCCGGACCGGGCAGCACCGACCCGCCGGCCACGCTCGCCGGCGCCGGAACGACTTCAACCTCGACTTCGTCGCCGCGCAGCGCCACCAGCCGGCGCACGAGAGCGACCAACTTCTCCTGCCGCGGTCCAGCGAACTCGATATTGCCCTGTTCGGGACCGGTGGCCAGCTCGAACGACAGCAGCACGACCTCGGCCGAGGCGACGGGCTGCGTGCGCATGGCCATGATCTGTGCGGGCGTCCGTGACTGGCGCGTTCAAGCACCTGACCGGGGAACTCGTGAGACTGGGGTGGCGCGCAGCACGCACGGGCCGAGCGTGTGCTCGCGCTAGCTAGCGCGCTCGTGCGCCCAGGTGGCGACGTACCACTCGAAGTCCTGACACTCCCTGGCCCCTGCAACAGCTTCAGGACGTCGATTCCGGTGCGGCTGCGTAGCTCCTCGGTTCTGCCGTTTGACGCTGCGCGAGCGTCCTCCACCGTCATGGCCTCCTTCCGCCACCATCGGCTGCTCGCCCGCTGTGCGCGAGCAGGTCCTCGTGGTGGGCGTGCGCCGCCAGCAGTACGTGCAGCACACGGGGCGCAGCGACGGCCTGGCAGGGTGCGGTCGCGGTGACCAGCTCGTAGACGGCGGCTGTCATGGCGCCGGCTTCGGCCCTGATGCCGTCGGCGAGCAGCCGTGTCTCGGGGCAGTAGCGTGCCTCCAGCAGCCAGGTTTCGTCGGCCTCGAGGTGCGGCAGCAGTTCGGCGAAGCAGAACCTCGCCATGTTCTCCCGGGCGGCGGGGAACTGGTCGGGGTCGTCGGCGGCTGCGCGGACCTGACGTCCGGCGTCCATCAGCGCCAGCCGGAGTGTGTCGTGGCTCGCGGGAGGTGGACCGGCGGGGCAGGGCCCGGCCGGTCCGGGCGACTCGTCGCGCATGTCGCGTCCGGGCATGCCTCTCACCACTCCGTGGACCGGCGTCGTGCCCCCGGTGCTCCGCCCCGGCCCGGCCCGGGCTCTGCTCCCTCCCGCGGCGCGATGTCCTCGGGCCAGTCCGGCGCATCGACGTCGACTGTGCGCAGGGTCCGCAACGCGTCGAGCAGTGCGTGGTGGCGGTGTTGCAGGTCGGCAAGATCGGAGAGTGCCTGTTCGTACCGGATGCGGTAGTTGTCCCGTTGCTCCACTGTCGCGCGGAGCACCTCCAGTGCCGCATACGCGGGGTCCTCGCCGTCCGCGCTGTCCTGCGCCTCCTGTGGCGCGACGGGGGCCGGCGACGGTAGGGCAAGAGTGCCGGCGAATTGGCCTCTGCCCGGGTCGCTGCCGTTGGCGTGAGCGAGGGCGACGTGCCGAGGTGCGTCGTCGGCCGACTCGCGTTCGTCGAGCTCGTCGAGCTCTTCCTCGAACGGGTCGAGCGGGTGCGCCTCGAGCTCGATCTTGGGTAGCAGCCGGTCCAGCCACCGGGGCATGTACCAGGCGGCCTTGCCGGCGACAGCCATCACCGCCGGCACGAGGACGAGCCGGACGATGGTGGCGTCGATCGCGATGGCGACCGCGAGCCCGAACCCGAACAGGTTGACGACCCGGTCGTCGTTGAGCAAGAAACTGGCAAAGACCACCACCATCACCGAGGCGGCCGCGGTGATCACCCGCGCGGTCGCGGCGATCCCATCGGCCACCGCGGCTCCGGCCTTGCCGGTGCGCAGGTACTCCTCGCGGACGCGGCTGAGCAGGAACACCTCGTAGTCCATCGAGAGGCCGAACAGGACCGCGAACAGCATCATCGGTGCGAACGACTCGATCGGTCCCGGCTCGGTGCCGAAGAGGTCGGCGAGCCAGCCCCACTGGAACACCGCGACCACGGCGCCGTAGGCGGCGCCGACCGAGAGCAGGTTCATGATCGCTGCCTTGATCGGCACGAAGATCGAGCGGAACTCCACCAGGAGGAGCAGGAAGCTCAAGCCGACCACGAAGCCCATGAACCAGAGCATCCGTTCCTCGAGCTTGTCGGCGAGGTCGATGTTGGTCGCGGTGGCGCCTCCGACGTGCACGCTGGTGCCGTCGGCCTGGTCGGCCAGCACGTCGTCGCGCAGGTGGTGCACCAGGTCCTCGGTCTCCTGGGCGTCGGGGGAGGTGGTCGGCACCACGGTGAGGACCGCGGTGTCGCCGGCCTCGTTCACCACCGGTAGGGCGACCTGCTCGACCCCGTCGACCGTGGCGATCTCGGCCGCCAGGTCGGTGGCTGCCTGCTTCGTCTGCTTGGGGCTGCTGTCGTCGTACTCGGCGGTGACCATGAGCGGCCCGGTCCAGCCGGCGCCGAAGGACTCGTCGACGAGCTCGTAGGCCGCCCGCTCGGTGCTGTCCTCGGGCGCGGAGCCGTCGTCGGCGGTCCCCAGCCGTAGGTCGAGCAGCGGGGCGGCCATCACCGCGAGCAGCGCGACGGCGGCGACCAGGTAGGGCCACGGGCGGCGCTGCACGTGGTGGGTCCACCGGTGCCAGCCGGAGACGTGTCCGCCGCCGTGGTCCAGGCGGGTCCGTCGCACCCGGAAGCGGTCGAGGTTGTCCCCGAAGACGCCGAGCAGGGCCGGGAGCAGGGTGACGGCCGCGAGCAGGGTGGTGGCGACCGTGATGGCGCTGGCCAGGCCGAGGGTGGCGACGAACGGGATCCCGATCGCGTACAGCGACAGGATCGCGATGATCACCGTGGTGCCGGCGACCAGCACCGACCGGCCGGCGGTGGACAGCGCGATCGGGATCGACTCCTTGGCCGGGTGGCCGGTGGCGAGGCCCTCACGGTGCCGGGTGACCACCAGGAGCGCGTAGTCGATGCCGACCCCGAGTCCGATCATCGCCGCGACCACCGGGCCCGCGGTGCCGACGGAGACGTACTCGGCCAGCAGGAAGATCACGCCCATGCCCAGGCCGAGCGCCAGGACGGCGGTGATCAGCGGGACCAGCATCGCGAAGACCGAGCCGAACGCCACCAGCAGCACCAGTACCGCTGCGGCCAGGCCGATGGCCTCGCTGCCGGAGGGGTGGTTCTCCGCGTCGAGCGCGGCTCCGCCGTACTCGACCTGGACGCCGAGGTCCTCGACCGGGGCGAACGCGTCCTGCGCGGCCTCGATGTGGTCCTCCTCGATGTCGGCCGCGCGGTCGGTGAACCGGACCGTGGAGACGGCCGTCGTGCCGTCCTCGGAGACCATCTCCTGGCCCGGTCCGTACGGCGACGACACCGAGGAGATGCCGTCGAGCTCGGCCACGTCCGCCACGGCCGCGTCGACGGCCTTGCGGACCTTGGTCCCGGTGACGCCGTCCTCGTCGTGGATGACGACCTGCATGCCGTCACCGGACATCTCGGGGAACTGCTCCTCCAGCGCGTCGTAGGCGGCCTGGGAGTCGGTGTCCTCGATCGACATGTCGTTGCTGAACGACCCGCCGTAGGACTGGCCGGCGAACAGGACGCCGCCGACGAGCAGCAGCCAGGTCACGATGACCAGCCATCGGTGGCGGACGGAGAAGGTGGCTAGTGCGCGCAGCATCACGGCTCCCGGCGTTCGGTACGGAGTGGCCTGGTCGATCCAGGTCAAAGTGAGACAGTGTCGTCTCGTTTCGGATCAGCATACATCCTCCGTGGAGAACGCAAGTGGGTACGCTTCCCGGCATGGCAGTCCAGGGCGACGAGCACGCCCGCGCCGACGCGGTGCGCAACCACGCCGCGCTGCTCGACGCGGCCGCCGACGTGCTGGCGTTGGCTCCGCACTCGTCCCTGGCCGAGGTCGCCACCCGGGCCGGCCTGGGCCGGGCGACGCTCTACCGGCACTTCGAGAACCGTGAGGCGCTCCGCGCCGCGATCCGGGCGGAGGCGCTCTCCCGGGCGGCCACCGCACTCGCCGACGCCGACCTGCTGGACTGCGACACCCGCGAGGGCATCCGCCGGGCAGTCGCGGTACTCGTCCCGCTCGGCGTGCGGTTCCGGATCCTGCTCACCGAGGGCTCCGACACCGACGAGGGCTTCCTCGCCGCCCGCAACGAAGCCCTGGCGCCGTTGTGGCGCGTGCTGGCGCGCGGGGTCGAGAACGGCGACCTCTCCCCCACCGCGAACACCGCGTGGCTCGGACTGGTGCTCGCCGGGACGCTGATGGCCGCGGTCCGTGCGGCCGGCGCCGGCCTGATCGACCCCGCCGAGGCGGGCGACCTGGTGGCGGACGCGTTCATCAGCGGGTTCGGCGCCAGCTGACTTGTTCCTCACCGAGAGCTCCGTAAGGCATGGGCCCTGAAGCATTCCGGCCCGGACTGTCGGGCGCCTACCTGGACGAAACGAGACACTTGTGTCTAGGATCGCGGTCTATGACTCCACGGACTATGGCGGCCGCAGTCGCCATCACCCTGACTCTTGCCGCGATCACGACTGAGCTGGCCCTTCCCTCGATCGCGGAGAACAGGATGCGCGACCAGCTCGCGTCGATCGGGTCCGTGACGACTCTGCGAGTCTCGACCTCTCCGGCACTGAAGATGCTGCTCGGCGACGTCGAGCACGCCGCCGTCGAGATGTCGTCCGCGACCCTCGACCCGAGCGTCATGGATGCAGACCTGCTGTCCGAGGCGGGTGACGTGGAGGTGCTCAAGGCGCGCATCGACACGCTGCGGGCAGGACCATTCGACGCGGAGTCCGTGACACTCGACAAGCGCGGGCAGGCGCTGGACGCCTCGGCGACCCTGGACGTCGACCAGGTCGAGAGCCTCATGCCGGGGGCCGAGCTCAAGGTCGAGAAGGGAATGTTGCTGCTGGACCTGTCCAAGATGAGGCTGCCCCTCCCGCTCCCGGGTCCGGTACAGCTCGAGATCGCCCTCGAGGAGGGCAAGGTGGTCGCCCGACCGCTCGGCGCCGCGTCGACGCTACTCCCGACCCAGCCCTTGCTGGACCGCCCCGAGCTGTCGGTCACCAGGCTGGACAGCAGGATCGCCGGAGATCAGCTGGCGCTCACCGCCAGCGCCACCCTGAACGAGCTCTGACCAGCTGTGCCCCACTCGGTTGCGATGGCTGTCGCCGGCTTGGTCGGCACGCCGACTGAGGCAACTCGTACGCCAGGGACCTGAGTGACGAGCATGTGCGGATGGCCGTGGCGCCCGCTATCTGCGGCTACTGGGAGACTTCACGCAGGACCGGTGTCTGGCCAGACTTGGTCCAGGTGGCGGGCTGCTCTCATTCGCGGCTGCCCACCTGGTTCTGTTTGTGGCTCTCATCTGGACTGCGCCTCGCTGGGCACCGTGACGAGGCGTGGCTCAAGAGGGGACTGCCCAGCTCGTAGTAGCGCTGCCCACCTCGCCGTCCCTACCGGTTCGAGGAAGTAGATCCGGGACATCGCGCCACGGGCGGCCCGCCCGGACCCGGAAGCGGAACCCGTCGATGAGGTCGCGCACCGGCGGTGGCGTGGAGTGCATAGAGACCACCTGCGTTGTGGGGGAGGCCTCACTCTGTCCGCACGTCACGCCGAATACCAAACCGATCATTTTGCAGCAGGTCCTAGCGGCGATGTCGCTCCGCGCGCCAGCAGATCAGGTTCCGGGTGTTCGGGGCGAAGGCTCACTTGCAGGGGCGCGGGGTGACGTTGTCGAACTGGCCATTGTCGCGGCCGTTCACGAGACCTTGAGCGCTTCCTTGTCGACGGACTCTGTCTCGGAAGGGAAGTTGCCCACCTCTATCGGCAGTTCCAGAGTCGCGTACCGCCGATTCGGTCGCGTGTGCAAGGTCGTCGTGGCGAGCACGAACACCGCGTCCCTTGACTGCTTCACCTTCACTTTGCCGCGGTGGCTCATGTGGACCAAAGCGGCGTCCTGCGCTATTACGCTGAGGGGTACATGGCGGCTCGGTCGCCTCCGATCCAGGTCCCCCGACTGAAGGACGGTGTCACCCATGTCCGCGCCCCACCCCGCCGTCGGAGCAGTGCTCGAACAGGACCACAAGCGCATCGACGAGCAGTTCGAGGCCTTCACGCGGTCCCTGACCGAAGGGACGCCCGACGCGGCGACGTTCATGGCCGGAAGCGCCGCTCTGCGACATCACATCTACGTCGAGGAGGAGCACCACTTCCCTGCATTGCGCGCGGCTGGACTCCTCGGACCGATCCTGGTGATGCTGCGCGAGCACGGCCAGATCTGGGACCTCCTCGACGCGCTCGAGACGGGCCTCCGCGAGGGAGCGCCCGCCGGGCACCTGGCCGACACGTGGCACCGACTGGAGCAGGTCCTCGCCGAGCACAACCTCAAGGAGGAGCGCATCCTGTACCCCGCCGGCGACCAGAAGCTCTCCGACGAGGTGGCCGAGAAGGTGCTGGCCACGCTCTCGTCGGCCGTTACCCCGGCGGGCTGGGTCTGCGAGATGGCCGGCAGGGCCTGACCCGGCGGAAAGTCAGGTGAGGAGATCCCGCAGGACGACCGCCTGGTTGTGCTGGCTGTCCTTGGCGCTGTAGAGCAGGGTGACCACCGGATGCTCCCGACGGCGGGCACGTAGCTCTGCCAGGGCGTCGGACCCCTTCAGCTCGGCGCGGTAGCGGTTCGCGAACTCGCCGAACTTCGGCGGGTCGTGCCCGAACCAGCTTCTCAGCTCGGTCGAGGGGCCGACATCCTTGATCCACTCGTCGAGCGTTGCCTCGTCCTTGCTGATGCCGCGCGGCCACAGCCGGTCCACCAGGACGCGGTAGCCGTCAATTACTGCCGGGTCGTCGTACACACGCTTGATGCGCACCTCGTGTTCGCGCCCCACACGGTCAGGTTAGCCGTCACCGACGGAGACCTCGATGCGGTCCGGCGCCTCGACCAATACTTCAACGTCGCCCGGCGCGCCGGAGCACGAGTGCGGTGAGGACGGCTACGCGCTGCCCACCACTCCGGCCGAGATCACCGAGCCCACGGTCATCTACGACCTGCCCGACCTTGCCTACCACGGCCACGCCGACAGCCTGTCCGCGTCACACGCTGTCCACAGCCGTGCCGGTGTACCCGTCTCCTGCTCCAGGAGACCGAGCCGGCGGGCCCCAGCGGTCAGGACCGAGTCTCGTAAGCGGCAACGCAGCCCGGCCACGGTCGAAGGTCCCGATCCGCGGTACTCGCGAGCTTCGCCTGGACGGGTTTCACAGTGTGATCCGGGGAACGCACGCGGCGATGTCGCCGGGCCGGCCCACGAGTGCACCGCTGCTGCGGGGTGGGTGCGCGGCGGCACTCGTGGTGGTGGCCGAGGCGAGTGTCCGGTTCGGGACCTTGGTCACTGGGTGACAGGGGCTGCCTGCCCTCCCCGACCGACCGGGACGGCTGAAACGGTGAAGGGAACAACTACACCGGGCGTCCGCGAAAGTAGGACTGGGCCGTTCCCCCGGCTCGAGGCGGAGGCGATGCTCCCCACCGGGGATGCCGCCCGGCGCAGGTACATCCCAGCGGAGCATCCGCGGGAGCAGGACGCCCCGATAGCGTCGCTTCGGACGTGAGAAACGGCTGCAACCGCTACCTGGAGGGAAGCCCATGATCGAGGCCCGTGACCTCACCAAACGCTATGGGGAAAAGACCGCTGTCGACGGCGTCTCCTTCACGGTGATGCCGGGAACGGTGACCGGCTTCCTCGGCCCTAACGGAGCCGGGAAGTCCACGACCATGCGCATGGTCGTCGGCCTCGACAGGCCGACTGCGGGCACGGTGACGGTCAACGGCAAACCCTACGCCGCTCACGCGGCACCGCTGCGGGAGGTCGGTGTCCTCCTGGATGCCAAGGCGGTGCACACCGGACGCAGCGCCTATCAGCACCTGCGCGCCATGGCCGCCACCCACGGCATTCCCACGCGCCGGGTGCGCGAGGTCATCGACATGACCGGGCTCGACCGCGTCGCCGACAAGCGGGTCGGTGGCTTCTCCCTGGGCATGGGACAGCGGCTCGGGATCGCCGCCGCGCTCCTTGGCGACCCACACACGCTGATCCTCGACGAACCCGTCAACGGCCTCGACCCCGAAGGCGTGAAGTGGGTCCGAACCATGGTCCGGCACCTGGCCGCAGAAGGCCGGACCGTCTTCATCTCCTCCCATCTGATGAGCGAGATGTCCCAGACCGCTGACCACCTGCTGGTCATCGGCCGAGGGAAGATCATCACCGCCGGTCCCATCGACGACATCATCGCAACCGCGACCCGGGCCGCCGTCCGGGTCGTCACACCCAGGTTTGTGGAGCTCGCCGAGATGCTCACCGCACGGGGTGCCACCGTCACCACGGTCAGTCAGGGCGAGCTGGAGGTCGCGGACGTGACCAGCGCCGAGATCGGCGACCTCGCTGCCGAACGTGGTCTCCCGCTCCATGAGCTGACGCCGCTCATCGCCTCCCTGGAGGAGGCCTACCTCTCGCTGACCCGTGACGAGGTCGAGTACCCGTCCGAGGCGTTGAGGACGGAGGTTTCCCGATGACCGCACACAGCGTCGACCGAACCGCCGACACCCCGCGCGTGGCGGTGAAGCCGGTCTCCTTCGCACGGGTCGTGCACTCGGAATGGATCAAGTTGTGGAGCCTGCGCTCGACCTACTGGACGGTGCTGGCGACCCTGGCGGCGATGGTGCTCATCGCGGTCATGCTCGGGGTGGCGTCGCTGGTGGACGAGGGAGCCGCAGGTCCCAACGGGCAGATGGCGATCGGCATGGGCTACAGCTTCGCCCAGGTGGTTGTCGCCGTACTCGGGGTGATGACGATCACCGGCGAGTACACGACCGGCATGATCCGCTCCACCCTGGCTGCGGTGCCTACCCGTATGCCCGCGTTGGCCGCCAAGGCCGTCCTCGTGGCGGGACTCGGATTCGTCCTCGGTGTGGTCGGTGTGACGTTGTCGTACCTGGCCAGCTACCCCCTGCTGGGTGCCGACGGCGCAGCCAGTCTGTCCGACCCGGAGGTGCAGCGGATCTTCTGGGGCAGCGGCCTCTACCTCGCCGGCGTCGGGCTGTTCGGCCTCGCGATCGGGGCCGTGGTACGCCACACTGCCGGCGCGATCACCCTCGTGCTCGGCGTCCTGCTCCTCCTGTCGACGCTGTGGCAGTTGCTGATGATGACCTCGGACTGGTTCACCACGAGCTACCCCTACCTACCCTCGACCGCAGGCGAACGGATAGCGGTCCCAGAGGTCACCAGCGCGATCGCGGGCGCCCCACAAGCGCTTGCGCCCTGGGCCGGGTTCGGCGTCTTCATCCTCTACGTGACCCTCACCTTCCTGGTCGCTGCCGTGCTCCTGAAGAGGAGGGACGCGTAGCCCTGCCTGAAGACCCTCGCCAGACACACCACCGCCTCCGTGCTCCAGGAAAACGGGAAAGGAGAAGTTGATGACTGCAACACCTGCCACCACACGGTCGCAGAACGGTCGAGATGCCAAGCAAGCGCCGAGGGCGCCGTGGAGTGGACTGCACTCCAGCCGGATCCGCTACCGCTTCAAGGTGCCGGTGATGGACTTCTTCCTGCAGTGGCTTCTCGGCGGCCAGACCCACGGAGCCACCGAGGTCGGTGAGTCGTGGTACGCCGCCGGCCTCATCAAGGACGGAGATCCGCAGAGCTGGGTCCGCTCCTGGGAGGGACTGGCCGAACGCGTCGAGGCACGCGGCAGGGCATCCCTGGCAGCGGGGCACCTGGTCAGCGCCCGCGAGTCCCTGCTGCGCGCCTACAGCTACCACCGAGCGCCCTTGGCGTTCCTCAGCCCCCTGAAGGAACCCGAGCAGGTGAAGGCCAGGTACGCCCGAGCCCGGGCGTGCTTCCGTGACGCCTGCAAGCTCTTCGACCCGCCGATCGAGGAGGTGACGATCCCGTTCGAGGGAAAGGCACTCCCCGGCTACTTCCTCTCGTCGGGCCCCGGCAACGCCCCCCGCAAGACCCTGCTCATGATCGGCGGTGGGGACACGTTCGTAGAAGACCTCTACGGCTACATCGGCCCGGCCGCGCTCAAACGCGGCTACAACATGCTCATGGTCGACCTGCCGCAGCAGGGCATCCTGCCCTTCGACGGTCTGCTCGCCCGCGCCGACTACGAGACACCGGTGGGCGCCGTCGTGGACCATCTCCTGTCCCGTGCCGACGTGGACCCGCACCGGATCGCGATGTTCGGGATCAGTGGCGGCGGCTACATGGCGCCGCGTGCGGCCATGTACGAGAAGCGGATCAGTGCCCTGGTCGCCCTGTCGATGCTGCTCGACGTCTACGAGGTGTGGACCACCAGCATGGGGGCTGACAAGCTCGCCAAGGCCGAGGACCGCGGCCTGCTGAGGATCCTGGAGAAGCTGCCGGTCAAGAGGGTGCGCACAGGCCTCACCCTCTTCGACGTCTACAAGTGGAAGTACGGCGTCACGACACTGGGCGAGCTGCTGGAGTTCGCGAAGACCTGCACCGTGGACCCGAGCCGGATCGAGTGCCCCACACTTATCCTCGTGGGACAGCAGGAGTACGAGGAGTACGCCGAGAGCCGCAGATGGCAAGACGAGTCGCTGGCCAAGATCCGCAACGACAACAAGCGCATCGTCGTACTGCCCCGCAACGAGGGCGCCGACAGCCATGCCGCCGGCACCAACGTAAGCCTGGTCGCCCAAGTGGTCTTCGACTGGCTGGACGAGCTGTTCGACCACCCGGAGCCCGCGGAAGCCGAGCGTCTCTCGACTTCGACCAGCCGTTAGTTGGGGGACGACCGCAGTGTCCACGCAGCACGAGGGAGTCCAGCGCCACCTGAGTCGCCGACTACCCCACGCGAAGTGAGGGTCAGAGGTCCTCGTGGGATATGACACCCGCGCCAATGGACACAGGATTGCCCTGTGGGGGTTCGTACGGCAGCGGAACTGGCCGGCGACCTTCGGGTACGTCCTGTTCATCGGCGCACTGTCGGCCGGCTATTTCTACAACCTGACCTTCGTCCAGCTCGGTCTGGTCGACGTGGGCGAGCGAGTCATCGGGCTGTCGCCGAGCCGTGTCGCCGCGCATATGGCCCTCCTGGCCGGGACCACGCTCGTGGTCGCCCTGGGCACCGGCTTCCTGATGCATCGACGCGGTTGGAGCGACCAGTTCTTCGTCAAGCTGCGCCTGCTCTTCGTGGCCGTGCTCATCCAGACCGCGCTCACGGCCGCCGTACCGCTGCTGCGGCACGAAGCAGCCCTCATCGTGTGGATTTCCCTTGCCTCGGTCGCACTGGGAATCGGTGTGCCGAGCATGTTCGGCCTGACCTGCGACCTCATTCCGACGCGAGACCGGGGCTGGGTGGCCGCGGTCATCACGTCTGCGGCCTTCCTGTCCGCAGCGGTCCTCACCACGGACTGGCGCATCGAGCAGTTCGCCCAGCAGCTGATCTGGCTGATGCTGGCCGGTGTGGTGGGCCTCGGCCTCCTCGCGTTCGTGCCAATGCCACTCACCACCGCGCTCGCCCGCCAGCACGAGTCGCCGGAGTTCGGGATCGGACGGTTCGTCCGCGGTCGGAGCAGAGGCGGCGGATGGCAGGGCCCTGGCTTCGCCGTGGCGTTGTTCTTGATGTTCGGTGTCTACTTCATCGACAGCCTCGGGTTCCTCCGCATCATCGAGACCCCCATCTACATGGGGTCGGCGTGGCACTCGCCGGACACCGGCCCCTTGTGGTTCATCGCCGGAGCGCACGTGTTGGCAGCCGTGCTCGCCGGGATTCTGTACCCCGCGCTGGGGCAGCGTGTTCTGCTGGTGTGGGTCTTCACCCTGTTCGCGGTGGTGCAGCTGCAGTACGTCCTCCACTCCCTCACCACGCCCGAGCTGCCGGCATCGCTGGGGCTGCCTCTGCTCTACTCGATGGCCGTCAGCATCTACACCGTCTTGAACTTCGTCCTGTGGGCCGACTACTCCACGCCGGCGACCATCACGCGCAACACCGCCCTCGGTGTCGGTGTCTCGGGGTGGCTCGCGTCGTTCCTGTCCACCTCGCTGTCGGTCTCGTGGCGCTCCGGTGGCATGGAGTTCGCCGACCATCTCCGGCTCGTATCCGCCATCAGCCTGACCATGCTCGTCGCCACGGCCGTCCTGCTGATGTGGCCGGCGCGCAGGAAGGAAAGCGCATGAGCCCGCGACTAATGCGGCTTCTAGCCGTCGTCGCCATCGTCGCCCTCACCGGCGGCTGCGCGGGCATCGACCAGACGAAACCTGACGGGCGATACGCGCTGACCGTCATCACCGAGAACAAGCATGAGTTCGCTCCCGGCGAGGTCAGCGTCGGTCCTCTGCTGATCGCCGGTGGCACCACCGCCCTTCAGGAAGGCGCAGCCCACCAGGGCAGTGTGACAGTCCTGGCGGGCCACCTGACCGTCCACGGGACCATCGACGGAGACCTCTTCGCACTCGGCGGCACGGCCAGGCTCGGAGAGGACGGCGTGGTCACCGGCGATGTCCAACAAGCAGGTGGCGCGTTCGTGCGCAGCGAGGGTGCAACCGTCCACGGCAGCATCCGTGAGCGGACCGATCCGGCAGAGCTGGTCGGCGGACCCGCCGCAGACTCGTCCCTGCTCGACCGCATCGTGTCGACCGCGCTCACCGCCGTCGTGATGGCCGCCCTGGCCTGGATGCTCGTGCGACTTGCGCCGCGTCCGGCCAGACGTGTACAGACAGCCGCCACGGCTCACCCCGTGGTCTCCGGCGCCCTGGGAACCCTCGTCCTGCTGACAGCCCCAGCCCTGCTGGCCTCCATGGTGTTCACCCTCGTCCTCATCCCCCTCGCGATAGCCCTCCTGCTGCCATTCGCGGCCGTCGTCATCTATGGGCTGCTCGCGCTCGGCCTCGGCATCGGCACCCGGGTCACGGCCAAGACCGGCTGGGATCTGCCCGCCCCCACCACCGCGGCAGCAGGGACTGGCCTGCTCGTCGTCGGCCTCCACATCGTCAGCGCGATCCCACTCCTCGGTCTGCTGACGCTCGTCGCGGCCTGCTCCGTGGCAACCGGCGCGGTCCTCCTCACCGCACTCGGCACCCGCACCTACATAGCCCCAAGCGAACCGTAGCCGGGATGCGCCCCTGTCGCGGCATCCAAACAAGCGGTGCGTACCGCCGCAAGTCGTGTCCCAAGCCCCTTGCCAGGACCGGGCGGGATGCGCGGGTCTTGGCGACGCGCATTCGCAGTGCAGCAACGGTGGCGATGTCACGACATGTGGGACCAGGGACCATCCACGCCCGCCGCGACCCCCTGGCCGCGGCCGCACCGGTCAGGGCGGCTGACGAGCTCGCCGGGGGCTGCCCGAACGCTCACACGGAGATCCAGGGGGCGCGCGGAACGATGACGCCGTGCCTGACGTGCCGTCGCCGTGGCCCCGGCGTTGTCATGATCCCTCATTCCTGGGCTCCGCGGCCACGACCTCTGGGTCGCTGAGCAAGAGGTTTTTTGCCCACAGCCGTCCCGATTGTCCACCACCGTCTGCGCCCTGGCGCTGCGTCGGCAACCTGTCGGCAGACGAATAGCCGACAAACGCGTCAGAGGCCCTCCCACCGTTTCCGGCGAAAGGGCCTCTGACCTGCGGTTTTACTTTGTAGCGGGGGCAGGATTTGAACCTGCGACCTCTGGGTCATGAGGACGTTCAGACCCTCATCAGACACCTCACCAACCCTGGACCATCCCCGCTGGGAACCGATAAAGTCCCAGGTCAGACGGCATATTCGGATTCCACAGCCGTCCAGGGGTGTCCAGGACCGTCTTGCAGCGACTGCCGACAAATCTGCCGACAAGCCGACAGACAGCCAATCGCAGGGGTCCTGGCGCAGGTTCACGATCAGGGGGTAACCGCGGATGGCATGGGTGATCGAACGCAAGGGCGCCAAAGGCACCAGCTACATGGCCTGCTACCGCGATCCCACCGGCAAGCAACGCTCCGCCGGGTCCTACACCACCCGCCGCGCCGCCGAACGCGCCGCAGCCCGCGAGGAGCTGAAGGTCAACGACGGCCACTGGCACGACCCCACTCCCGGCAAGATCACCTTCCGCGACTACGTCCAGACCGCCTGGCTCCCGTCCCGCCACATCGAGCCCTCCACCCTGGCCGGCTACCAGTCCTACCTCAACCGGCAGTTCTATCCCTTCTTCGGTGCGATGCCGATGAACAAGATCCTGCCCTCGCACATCCAGGAATGGGTCACCGCCGCCGCC
>DASTPU010000116.1:0-49660 GCA_035762105.1 Nocardioidaceae bacterium
GTCGACCACGGCCGGCAGGTCGTCGACGTAGCTGCCGAGGAAGTCGTAGGAGCCGACCGTGGCGCGGGCACGGGCGAACGGCACCCGCCGGACACCGGACAGCCCGTCCCGGATGTAGGCGTTGGCCCGTTCGGCGATCACCGTGGTCGCGTCGGAGTCGGCGGGGCCGCCGTGCGGCGGGTTGTACTTGAAGCCGCCGTCGGCGGGTGGGTTGTGCGAGGGGGTCACGACGATCCCGTCGGCGAGGCCGGAGCCGGTGGTGCGTCCGCCGTTGGCGGCGAGGATCGCGTGGGACACGGCCGGGGTGGGCGTGTAGCCGTCCCGGTCGTCGACCAGTACGGTCACGTCGTTGGCGACGAGGACCTCGAGCGCGGAGGCCCAGGCGGGCTCGGAGAGCGCGTGGGTGTCGCGACCGACGAACAGCGGCCCGTCGTACCCCTGCTCCCTGCGGTAGTCGCAGATCGCCTGGGTGGTGGCGAGGATGTGGGCCTCGTTGAACGCGTTGCGCAGGCTGCTGCCACGGTGGCCCGAGGTGCCGAAGACGACGGCCTGGTCGGGGTTCTCCGGGTCCGGGGCGCCCGTGTAGTAGGCGGTGACGAGATGGGGGACGTCGACGAGGTCGGCGGAGTCGGCGAGGGTTCCGGCGCGGGGGTCGCTCATGGCCGCATGCTACCCAGGGCCGGCCGGTTCATCCGGGCTCCGGACGAGGGGTCAGGCCTGGCGCTGCTCGACGTCGGGAAGCAGCTGTTCTTGCGGGCCGCCGGCGGACACCCCGGCAGGCGCGCCGGCCGGTGCGCCCGAGATGTAAGGGGCGAGAAGTGCCGTCAGCCCGACGTTCTGGACCTGGCGTTCGTACTTCTCCTGCTCGGAGGTGCACACCTCTGCCCAGCAGTCCGCGTGGTACCACGCGTCCTCGCCCCCGCCCTGCCGGGCGACTGCGACGCTGCGGATCGGGTTCCGACACTTCGTGCATCGATGACGTTCCATGACGGGGCCTCACCTCCCGACGACTTCCGAGACCGCTCCCCAGCAGTCCCGGACCCGTCGGGCTTTCTCGTGGAAGGTGCCCACCCCCGGAGCCGTCGCTCCGCAACCACGGGACCAGAGTAGGACCGTGCCCACCGGCCGACCACCGAATCGGTACAAGATTTACCCGACGCCCACAAGGGCGACGGATCGGACAAACACGAAGGCCGTCCACCGGGGTGGACGGCCTTCGTGTGTTGAGACCGGCCGGGGGGAGGATGGCGCTGGGGATCAAACAGTCGAGTGGGGGGTTGACTCGTTTGCCCTGGTCTCAAGCTTTTGTAGTTGTCACGGTTGTCCCGAACCGCTTGCCAGAAGCATGGCGCAGTCCGTGGGGGGATTCCACCCGAATCGGGCGCAGGAATGTGCACTGCACGTTCCTGCAGAAGTTTCCCGACCGGCCATCCTGCCCAGCCTCGCAGTGTCCATTATGTGGGACGCCGGTCCACATTCCGGACGCATGGCGGGGTCCGCAGCGTGCGCTCCCTACCGTGGAGCCCATGACCTACGCCGGAGACCTCAGCCCGACCGAGGCCTGGGAGCTGCTCGACCGCGATCCCGAGGCCGTACTCGTCGACGTGCGCTCGGAGGCCGAGTGGATGTTCGTGGGCGTGCCGGACGTCACCGACCTGGGCAAGAAGCTCGTCACGGTGCAGTGGAACCTGTGGCCCGAGGGCACACGCAACGGGCGGTTCCTCGAGCAGCTCACCGCCGCAGGCGTCACCCGCGGCCCCGTGGTGTTCATCTGCCGCTCCGGCCAGCGGTCGCAGGGGGCGGCGTCTGCCGCGACCTCTGCGGGCATCGGCCCGTCGTACAACGTCGCCGACGGCTTCGAGGGCCAGCTCGACGGCGAGTCCCACCGCGGCAACGGCGGCTGGCGCGCCCACGGGCTCCCCTGGCGGCAGTCGTGAGCGAGGACCGGACGGCCGGCTGGAGGCCGGACACGTTCGCGGTCCGCGGTGGCCTCGAGCGCTCGCAGTTCGAGGAGACCTCGGAGGCGCTGTTCCTCACCTCGGGCTACGTCTACTCCTCCGCCGCCGAGGCCGAGGCGGCGTTCAAGGGCGAGTCCGACCACTACATGTACTCCCGCTTCAGCAACCCCACCGTGAACGGGTTCGGCGAGCGGCTGCGCCTCATCGAGGGCGCGGAGGCCTGCTTCCCCACCGCGAGCGGGATGGCCGCGGTCTTCAACTCCCTGCTCGCCCTGGTCCGTGCCGGTGACCGGGTCGTCGCCGCCCGGAGCCTGTTCGGCTCCTGCTTCGCGATCCTCGACGACCTGCTCCCCCGCTGGGGCGTGACCACCGAGTTCGTGGACGGCGACGACCTCGAGCAGTGGGAGAAGGCGCTGGCCACCCCGGCCAAGGCGGTCTTCTTCGAGTCTCCGTCGAACCCCATGCAGGAGCTGGTCGACGTGCGCGGCGTGTGCGACCTCGCGCACGCCGCCGGCGCCACCGTGATCGTGGACAACGTCTTCGCCACGCCGGTGCTGCAGCGCCCGCTCGACCTCGGCGCCGACGTGGTCGTCTACTCCGCGACCAAGCACATCGACGGGCAGGGCCGCACCCTCGGCGGCGCGATCCTCGGCCCCAAGGAGCTCATCGAGGGCGAGGTCAAGACCCTCATGCGCAACACCGGGCCGTCGCTGAGCCCGTTCAACGCCTGGGTGCTGACCAAGGGCCTCGAGACGCTGCGGATGCGTGTGCTGCACTCCACCGCCGGAGCCGAGCGGATCGCCCGCTGGCTCGAGGAGCACCCACGGGTCGACCGGGTGCTCTACCCCTGGCTCGACTCGCACCCGCAGCACGACCTCGCGAAGGCGCAGATGAGCGGCGGCGGGACCGTGGTGACCTTCGAGGTGGCCGGCGGGAAGGAGCAGGCGTTCTCCGTGCTCGACAGGCTGCAGGTCGTCGACATCTCGAACAACCTCGGCGACTCCAAGTCGCTGATCACGCACCCGGCTACGACCACGCACCACCGGATGGGTGCCGAGGGACGCGCCCGGGTCGGCATCACCGACGGGATCGTGCGGCTCTCGGTCGGCCTCGAGGACGTCGAGGACCTCCTCGAGGACCTCGACCGCGCGCTCGGCTGACGGGAGTCAGCCGGCGTCGTAGGTCTCGCCGCTGCCGTCGACGTACTGGTTGTCGTGCTTGACCAGCACGTTGTCGGCGGCGAACCGGCCGTCGGCGTCGAGGGTGCCCTCGACGATGGCACCCTGTCCCTCACGGAAGACACCAGGAGCCTTGCCGTCGTAGGTGACCGGCACGTCGTAGGCGCCGTCGGTGATGACGAAGCGGAGCGTGTCCTCCTCCCGGGACACCGACCCCTCCTGGACGAGGCCGCCGAGCCGCAGCCGGCCCTCCTCGCTCGCGCCGGCGCCGATCTCGCTCGGGGTGCGGTAGTACACCAGGTTGTCCTGCAGGCCGGTCACGCCGAGCACTCCCAGAACACCCGCCGCCGCGACCCCGACCACGGCGAGCCGCGCCCGTGCGCTCGTCAGCCGGGGTGCCCTCATCTCGTCCTCCGGTCCGCGGCCCTCAGCCACAGCACGTAGCCGAGCCAGAAGGCGACGGTCAGCGCGTATCCGACGATCGCGTAGGTCATGCTCCTGCCCCTTCCTTCCTCGCGGTCGCGTCGACGACGATCTCGTCCGGCTCCTGGACCGCCCCCTCCTCGGCCCCGGCGAGCACCACGGCCCGGCCGAGCACGCGGGTACGGCGGACGAGGACCCACGCCCAGAGCAGCGTGAACGCCACGCTCGCGACCAGCAGCGCGGTCAGCATCATCGGCGGGATCGTCCCCGCCGGCCCCCCGGGGCGCAGCACGCTCGGCGGCTGGTGGAGGGTGCGCCACCAGACCACCGAGAAGTGCACGAGCGGGACGTCCACCACCGCGAGCACACCGAGCACCGCGGCACGGCGCGCGTTCACCGAGGGGTCGGTCGTCAGTCCCCGGACACCGAGGTAGCCGACGTACACGAGGAGCAGGATCACCGTGGTCACGAGCCGGGGGTCCCAGGTCCACCAGGTGCCCCAGGTCGGGTGCGCCCACAGGCTGCCGAGCACCAGGGCGAGCGCGGTCAGGCCGACGCCGAGCTCGGCCGCCGCCTGCGCCACGCGGTCGAACCGCAGGTCCCGGCGGACGAGGTAGGCGAGGCTGGCGCCGGCGACCACGGCGAAGGACAGGTAGGCGGTCCATGCCGCGGGGACGTGCACGTACATCAGCCGCTGCGAGTCACCCTGGTACGCGTCGGGCGGCGCGACCACGAGCGCCAGCAGCAGGGCGACCAGCGAGGTGGCCAGGGCGAGCCCGGCGAGCACGCGGTCGAGGACGGGGGGTCTCATCATTCCTCCAACAGGGCGGGGTGTACCGCCCAGACGGTCACGAGCACGAGCAGGTCGTACCCGACGAGCAGGACCGCCCACGGGGTGTGGGCGTGTCCGGGAGTCCCGAGGGTCACTCCGGCGAGCAGCACCGGCAACGCCAGCGGGAGCAGCAGCACGGCCAGCAGCCCGGCCCGGCGACGGGCCCCGACGAGGAGGGCGCCGAAGGCGACGGTGAGGCCGGCCAGGCCGAGGGTCCCCACCGGTCCGGCCACCAGGCCGGGCCACGGCATCGGCGCCGGGAACATCACCGTCACCAGCACGGCCGCGACCGCCCAGGTGACCAGGTAGTGAAGCCACAGGCCACCGATCTTCCCGGCGAGCAGGGCGACCGGCGGCACGAGGCCGCGAAGGGTGTCCCAGGTCCCGTCGTCACGCTCGGCCGCGGCGACGCTTCGCGCGAGCGCGGGCGCGGCGAAGAGCACGACGAGCCAGATCACGCCCGGTGCGACCGCGCTCAGCTGGTCGCGGGACGGACCGAGCGCCATGCCCGCGAGCAGCACCGCGGCGAGCACGAACGGGAGCACCGTGCTGGTCGCCTCGCGGCCCGACGCCTCGAGGCGCAGCTCCCGGCGGACGAGGGTGAGGACGGTGCTCATCGGGCGGGCACCCGTGCCGCTGCGTCGTCGGCGGTCACGCTGCGGAGCGCGCCGCGGTCGAGGTGCAGGTGCGCGTCGACGGGCCAGGACGGTCCGGCCGCGTCGTGGGTGGACACCAGCACGGCCGCGCCGCGCTCGCGCAGGGTGGCGAGGACGCGGTCGACGAGCGGCGGCCCGTCGCTGTCGAGGTGCGCGGTGGGCTCGTCGAGACACACCACGGAGGCTGGGCAGGCCAGTGCGACGGCGAGGCTGAGCCGGGCCCGCTGGCCCGAGGAGAGGCTCCCGGCCGGACGCCCCGCGAGGTCGCCGAGGCCGGCCGCCTCCAGGGCGGCCGCTGCGGACTCCGCCGCCAACGGTGCGGCCACCCCGGCGAGCCGGGCAGCGGTGGACACCGCGGTGTGCGCGGTCTCCACCGCCCGGGCACCGTGGCCGGACAGCAGGTAGAGCGCCCGCCCCGTCGCCTCCCGGCTCCCCGTCGTGGGACGGAGCAGGCCCGCGGCGACCTTCAGCAGGGTGCTCTTGCCGGAGCCGTTGTGGCCGGTGACGAGGGTTGCCGTGCCGGGGTGCAGGCTGAGGCTCACGGGGGCGAGCGCGAGCACACCGCCATGACGCCGGCTCGCTGCCTGCAGTCGCAGCACGGGCGCGCGAGCCGGCCCGCCGGGACCAGCCTGGGTCATCCCCCGGACGCCTCTCCGCCGGCCGGCTGGGACCACACGTCCTTGCTCGTGCCGGCGATGTCGTCCACGGGCACGGTGTAGTGCGCCTGGAGGTAGGCCGTGATCTGCTCCGCGGTCGGCTCGTCGATCGGTGCGCCGTACACCTCCCGCATCTTCTGCACCTCGCTGGCCCACTGGTCGGCGGTGAAGCCGGAGTGGCGCACGATCGGGGCCAGCGAGTGGCACGCGGTGCAGTACGCCTGCACCAGTCCCTGGCCCTCGCCCGCGGCGAGGGTGAACTGGGCCTGGGGGTACTGCCCGAGACCACCCTCACCGGCCGAGACCACCGGTGCCGGCTCGGGACGGCTGACCGCATACACCCCGACCGACGTTGCCGCCGCGAGGGCGACCACGGCCGGGATCTTCCATCCACCTGGAACACCCATCTCAGACCACCTCGTAGACGCCGGCGAAGACCTTGGACGCGGTCTCCTTGCGTGCACCGGTCTCCATCACGTCCGGTGCGGGGTCCAGGGGCTGGACCTCGCCGTCCGCGTTCGTCGCACGCGACAGCACACGTTGCTCGCCGGTGCTGTCGAAGCCCACCTCGGCACGCCAGACGCGCCAGGTGTACGTGCCGTAGGACTTCTCCAGCTTCACGGGCTGCCAGGTGCTTCCCTCGTCCTGGCTGATCTCCACCTTGGTGATGCCGGCACCGTGGTCGTAGGCGACACCGGTGAGCTCGACCTTGCGGTTGACCGGGATCTGGGTGCCATCGGTCGGCGTGACGATCAGCGAGAACGGCTTGAGGTCGTTCGGCGTGATCTCGCGGCCGGACCACTCCATGTCGTTGGGCGTGGTGCGGATGTCGATCTCGACCAGCTGCTTGGTCCACGTCGGCGCCCAGGTGCCCGGGAACACCAGGCGGACCGGGTAGCCGTTCCAGAACGGGATGTCCTCCCCGTTCATCTTGGTCGCGATCAGCGGCTCCCGCTCGAGCACGGTCTCGATCGGGTAGGAGCGCCAGTACTGCGGCTTGTTCAGGCTGATCACGCGGCCGCCTCCGAAGGAGACGTGGAACGCGCTGTCCTTCACCCCGACCTCGTGCAGGAGGTCCTTGAGCGGCACGCCGGTCCACTCCGCGCACGACAGGTCGCCCTTGGTCCACGGCATGCCCGGGATCATCGGGTGGTGCAGGCCGCGGCCCTCGCCGCTGCACACGCCGACCGCGCCGATCGTGGTGCTTGCCCTGCGGTTGACCTCGTCGAGGGTCAGCGTGATCTCGTTGTCGGCCGCGTCACCGCCGATCTTGAGCCGGTAGTTCTCGGGGGTGAGCTCGAGCACCGACGCCTCTCGGTACCGGACGTAGTAGTACTCGTTGTCGGTGTACGGGTAGTTCTTCTGGCCGATCAGGTACTCCGCCGGCGTCTCGTAGTTCGGCGGCCGGTCGTACACCTGTCCCATGGGCGCCTTGCCCGGAAGCGCGACCAGCGGGTACGGCGTACCCGTCGGCATCTTCAGGTCCTTGGCCCGCAGCAGGGCCTCCGACGCTGCGCCGGGCGAGCCGTCCCCGAGGAGGCCGACCCCCTTTCCTGCCAGCGCGAGACCGGCCGGCACGCTGAGTGCGCCGATGAGGAACTTTCTACGATCCACTCTGATCACCCCTTGGAAGGTCGAACCTGGTCGTCCGACGGCGTTCCGGTCACGGTCGTCGGGTCGTATCGGTATGCGGAGTCCGCGCCCGGGATCGCCTCCGGGCTCGCGAAGGCGCGGATGTACTCGACGAGCCGCTCGATCTCGGCGTCGCTGAGCAGTGCCCCGAACGGCGGCATCGCCGTCCCCGGCCGGCCGTCGCGGACAGCCGCGACGAGCTTCTCGTCGGTCTGGCCGGCCATCCATGCCGGGTTGCGGAAGGACCGCGGCGCCGGCTCGATGCGCCCGGCGGCGATGCCCTGCCCGTCGCCGTCGACGCCGTGGCACGACGCGCAGTAGGCGCGGTAGCTCTCCTCGGCCCAGCCGCTCAGCGGGTTGGGTCGGGGCTCGACGTCGGCGAGGACGCGCAGGTAGGCGATCACGGCGTCGATCTGCCGGTTGTCGAGCTCGTCGTAGAACGACGGCATGGACGTGCCGGGGATGCCCTCCACGATGGTGCTGTGGAGCTGCTGGTCGCTGCGGCCCGACAGCCAGTCGCCGTCCGCCAGTGCCCGGGGAGGGGTGTCGAAGGACGACGCGGCGTCGCCGTCACCCGCGCCCTGGCCACCGTGGCAGCCCGCGCACTGGGCGGCGTAGACCTGCCGGCCCTCGCCGACGAGGAGCTGGTCGTCGGTGGGCTCGTCGAGCCTGACGTGCGGGGACAGCCCACGGATGTAGGCGGTCACCGCCCAGATGTCACGTTCGGAGAGGCGACCGGCGAAGGACGGCATGGGGGTGCCAGGCACGCCGCGCAGGATCGAGGTGAAGAAGACGCCGTCGGACTGCGACTCCATCCAGGCCGTGTCCGTGAAGTCGCGCGCCGGGGTGGACAGGGTCGCCGCCCAGGGGCCCTCGCCGTTGCCGACCCCGCCGTGGCACACGAAGCAGTTCGCCGCGTAGACCTGCCCGCCGCGGGAGAGCAGGTCCTCGTAGGCCTCGGGCTGCGGCGCGTACTCCTGGTCGAACGCGGCCGGGGCGGGTGCCGTCCGCGATCCGGTTGCGCTGACGTCGGAGGCGCTGACGGACTCGCTCTGGCCGTTGTCGAGCAGGAGGAACACGCCGACCGCAGCCGCGGCGGCGAGGGCCACGGCCAGCACGCCGGTGATGACGTTGCGCCTCATCGCTTCTCCCCCTCGCCCGTCGTGCCGCCCCAGCGCGCCCTGTCCCGGCGGACCATGTCGTCCGCGGGACGCTGGAGGAGCGCACGGACCCTGGGGCTCACCAGACCGGCCACGACGAAGGCACCGATCATGACTGCTCCCAGCCAGAACAGAACCGTGAGTATCAGGTCACCCATCTCGTCACATCCCTCCGTGGCTCGAGCCGGCCGAGCCGTGCATGGCGTTCTTGCCCCGCTCCGTCTGCGGACCGGACTCCTTGATGTCGCGGCCGAGGTAGTTCAGGTAGGACACGAGCGCCTCGGCGTCCTGGTTCGGCACCACGCTGCCGTCCGGCATCTCGCTGAACAGCCACGGGTACGACGGCATCACCGACTGCGGCACGGTGCTGCGCGGGTTGAACAGGTGGGCGTACTGCCAGCCGTCGGACCGCTTCCCCGACTCGCGGGAGAGGTCGGGCCCGATCCTGCGGGTCCCCCACTGCTGCGGGTACTGGTCCTGGTACTCCCATGCCTCGGCCGGCGGACCGAACCGCCGTACGTCGGAGGGCGTGTCGCGCACGAAGGTGGTGTGGCAGTAGGCGCAGCCCTCCTGCTTGTACACCCTGAAGCCGCGCTCCTCCTCGGCGTTCATCGCGGTGAACGACGCCGGCGTGCTCGCGGTGACCTCGTCACGCAGCTCGATGAGCGGGATCACGCCGAGCGCGAGGAAGGAGAACACCAGCGAGCCGAGGCCGCCGAGCAGCATGATCGTCTCGCCACGCTCCAGGAACCGCATCCAGCGCGGCTCGTGGTCGCTCTGCGGGTTCACGGCCTTCTCGCTCGCCTCCGGCGCGGCCGGGGAAGGCGGGTTGCTGTGGTCGGTCATCGGGCAGCTCCTGCCACGGCCTCGTCGCGGTGCGGGCCCGCCTTGCCCCGGCGGGCAGGCGTCTTGTACAGCGACACGATCAGGATCACGAAGGATGCGAACAGCGCGAGGCCGCTGAGCGACCGCACCAGCCATCCGGTCTTGGACACGACGACGCTCTCGATCCACGGCGCGCCGCTCATCCAGGCCTCCGCCTGCTGGAGACCGACGATGGTCAGGTAGACGACCATCGTGGTCAGGCCCAGGGTCGCGACCCAGTACGCCAGGTTGGCGGCCCGCCGGTTCACGACCCGCCCGCTGACCTGGGGCCAGGCGTGCAGCAGCCCGCCGATGATGATGAAGCTGGCGAAGCCGGCCATGGCCAGGTGCGAGTGCGCGATCACCCAGTCACTGAAGTGGATCGTCTCCTGGACCCGCATCGACGCCTGGAAGGCGCCCTGGAGCGAGACGAGCAGGTAGAAGATGATGCCGGTCCACACGAAGCGGAGCGGGATGTCGTAGAAGGTCAGGTAGCCGTTGCCGCGCAGGCTCGCGAGCAGGTTCGTCACGACCACCACGACGCCGATGCCCATGAAGACCGACGCCATGATCGCGACCTTCTGGGCGCCCATCGGGATCGGCGAGAACACGTAGTGGTGGATGCCGTTGAGCGGGTAGAAGAACACCAGGCTCCAGAAGCCCACCATCGACATGAAGTGGCTGAAGATGGGCCGGCCCGTGGTCGCCGGGATCACGTAGTAGGCGATGGCCAGGGTCAGTGGGGTCACGAGGAGGCCGACCGCGTCGTGGATCCACAGGCCGGAGATCACCGCGCCCATGGCCCCGGGGGTGAGGTACTCGGGGAAGAACTGCCCGATCACGAAGGCGGCGGGGCTGAAGGTCAGCGCGAGGGTGGTGTACCAGCTCGACACGTAGAGCCGGCCGCGCGGCTTCCTGAGGTACGGCGCGAGGAACTGGACGCCGAGAGCGAGGAACCCGGCCAGCGTCACCACGTCCACGACGATCGGGAACTCGCCCCACTCCACCGACTGGCTGTAGCCGATGAGGACGAAGGTCCACCCGAGCAGCACGACGCCGATGTTCCAGACCCAGAAGATCACCCAGCCGAGCCGGTGGCTGAGCACCGGGCGCCCGGAAAGGGTGGGGACCGCGTAGTAGGCGAACGCGACGAACCCGTTCATGAGCCAGGCGTAGAGGATCCCCTGGACGTGCGCGAACCGCATCCGGCCCCAGCTCGCCACCGGGGTGTCGGCGAGGAACTCCGGCGCGCTGAACTTCGTCGCGACGATCAGCCCGAAGGTGGCGGCGAGGAGCAGGCCGACCAGGCCGGTGACCGTGTGCGCACGCACCAGGTCCTTGTGGATCGGGGCCTGCTCGGACGCCTCCGGCGGAAGGTCGATCCCGGTGACGGGCTCGTGGGCCGCGACCCGCTTGTCCGCCTGCTCGTCGAGCTCGCGAGGTGAGGCGGTCATCGGGTCACCGCCATCCACGTCAGCGGGCCGCCGAGCATGAACGCGGCCACGATGAAGACCCAGACGGTCGTCGCCGAAGGCGGCCAGGGATGCGTCTCCTCCTTGGCCACGGCCCGCTCCCGCCGGGTCGTGGACTCCGTGTGTCTCGTCTCTGGGTCTGTCGTCATCCCGAGTGCCTTCCCGTTGGTCCGGTGGTCGACGACCCGACCACCCTCATCTGCTCCGCCATGCCCTGCGACTCGTGCCCCGGAAGCGTGCACAGCAGGGACACCGTGTCCACGCCCGTCAGGTCCGCACGCACGGTCTGCTCTTCTCCCGGCCGGAGGACCTCGGTCCTCGCCACGACCTCGTCGCCGACGATCACCTGCATGTCGTGAGGCGTGGAGCCCGCGTTGGTCACCTCGAGGACCACCGGCCCGCCGACCAGGGCGGCCGCCGAGCTGGTGAAGCCCCACTCGACGAGCCCGATCCGCACCTGCGAGGAGGGCGGGCCCTCGGCCGGCTGCTGGCCGTTCGTCGGTGCACAGGCACCCAGGACCAGCAGCGTCCCCACGGACACCGCAGCCAGGAGACGCACCCGCGCGGCGGTCATCGCTCGCCTCCCAGGAGCTCGCGGACCAGCGGCACCGCGGGGTGGCCGGACGGTGCCAGCTCCAGGAAACGCAGCAGTGCGGCACGGGCCTCGGCGTCCTGCGCCGTCCGGCCCGCGAGCCCTCGCAGCATCAGCGCATCGACGTTGCGCGGCTCGCGCGCGAGCACGGCATCGGCCTGGGTGCGCACGACATCGAGCCGGCCGGCTTCGAACGCGGTGGAGGCGAGCGCCAGGCGCATGCGGACGTCCTCGGGACTCTGCTCGACCGCCGCCTCCAGCTCCGGCAGGGAGCCCGATGCGGGCTGGGGCACGCCGGCGCCCCCTGCCCCTGCGGCGGGAGCCCCCGCCCCGAGCGGCGTGACATTCCCGGTCGCGAGCTCACCCTCACCGCGCTCGTCGAGGTTGACCGACAGGAGCACGCCGAGCATGGCCGCGAGAACGCCACCGACCGTCACCCATCGCACCGCCTGGAAGCCTCGCGGCGCCGCGTCCGTCCGCCGGCGGACCAGCCGCGCCGCCACGACGAGCCCGACGAGGACCGCGGCGACGGGCAGCGCCCACACGAGCCAGCCGGTCCCTCCGGCGCGGGGCGACAGCAGGACCCAGTCGCCGTAGCGGGCGACGAAGTACCCGCGGACCTCGTCCTGGCTCGCACCGGTCGTGATCTGCTCGTCGATGATCTTGCGCATGCTCTGCGCGAGCGGCGAGCTCGAGTCGGCCACTGACAGTCCCTGGCAGGTCGGGCAGCGCAGCGACGTGGCGACCGCCTGGCTGCGCTCGGCGTCGCTCGCGGGTCCGCCGACACCGGCCGAACGGACCAGCCCCGCGACGGCGAGCAGCACGAGGGTGGTCAGGACGGCGGCGGTCAGCGCTCGAGAAGTGGTACGACGTGCTGGTCGATCCATGCGGGGGTCACCTCCCCCACCAGCCGGGCACGCACGGTGCCGCTGTCGTCGACGACGAACGTCTCGGGGATGCCGAACGTGCCCCAGTCGACGGCGTGACGGCCCTCGAAGTCCACGACGCTGGGGTAGACCTCGCCACCCATCTCCTGCAGGAACTGCTCGGCGTCCTGCGGCTTGTCCTGGGTGTTGATGCCGACGACGGAGAGGCCGCGGGGGCCGAGGCCCTTCGCCGCCGCTGCGAGGACCGGGTACTCCGCCTTGCACGGCCCGCACCAGGACGCCCAAACGTTGACGAGGACCACGTCCGCGGGGTCCTTCGAGAGGTCGTAGGTGCCGCCGTCCAGGGTCGGCCCTGCCAGGTCGGGGGCCGGTTCCGACACGAAGTTCGAGGGGACCACCGAGGGGTCGCGGCCGAAGCCGCTGCCGAGGACGGCCACGAGCGCGCCCACTCCGAGGACCGCCACCGCCATGCTGACCCAGCGCCTCATGCGCGCTCACCGGCCAGGACCGGCTGCCCGAGCTCCTGGGTCGTCACGCCGGCCTGCGGGCGCGGACCTCCGGAGCCGCGCCGGCGCGGCCAGATCGCGAGCGCCGCGCCACCGACCATGACCGCTCCCGCGATCCACAGCCACACCATCAGGGGGGTCACGGTCAGGCGGACGGTCGCGCTCGACGCGTCGGCGGAGACCGCCGAGACCGTGAGGTACGCGTCTCCGCCGACGCCGGAGCGCACGGCCGGACGTCCGATGGCCTCGCTCATGGTCGGGTAGAACCGCAGCATCGGCTGCCACTCGCCGAGCTCCTCGCCGTCCCGCGTGAGCGCAGTGCTCGCGGCGACCTGCATGAACCGGTCCGTACGCTCGCGGTCCACGCCGGTGAGCGTGGCGGTGTACCCGCCGACCTCCAGGCTCTCGCCGACCGCGAGCGTCCGCTCCTCCGACACGGCGTAGGACGAGGAGACGGCGATCGCGACGGCAGCCAGGACGACACCGGCGTGGGTGAGCAGGCCGCCGTACCTGCGGCGGTTGCCCAGCAGCGTCCGGGCGACGGCCCTCGACCAGCCGACGCCGCCGGCGCGTCCGGTCGTCCGGACTCCCCGGAGCACCTCTCCGACCACCGCGGCGAGGGAGAACGCCGCCGCCCCCAGGGTGACCAGCGTGAGCGGGTGCGGCAGCCCGGCGAGTCCCAGCCCGCCCATGACGCCGAGGCCGACCACCAGCGGCAGCCGGAGGCGGCGGAAGGCCGCGCGGGTCTCGGTCTCGCGACCGCCCCACGGCAGGGCCGGACCGATTCCCATGAGCACGACGAGCACGAGGGCCAGCGGGGTCACCATGCGGTTGAAGTACGGCGCTCCGACGCTCACCCGGTCACCGCTCACCGCCTCGACCAGGAGCGGGAACGTCGTCCCGAGCAGGACGGTGACAGCGAGGGCCACGAACAGCACGTTGTTGACGAGGAACGCGGCCTCGCGGGACACCGCGCTCTCGATCCGGTCCGTGGGCCCCAGCCGCCCGGCGCGCCAGACGAACAGCGCGGTGACGCCGAGGATGACGAAGGCGATGTAGCCGAGCAGCACGGGGCCGAGCGGGGACTGCGTGAACGCGTGCACGCTGGCGATCACGCCGCTTCGCGTGATGAACGTGCCGATGAGCACGAGGACGAAGGTGGAGGCGGCCAGCGAGAGGTTCCAGGCGCGGAGGATCGACCGCCGCTGCTGCACCATGACGGAGTGGACCAGGGCGGTCGCGGTGAACCACGGGAGGACGGAGGCGTTCTCGACCGGGTCCCACGCCCAGTAACCGCCCCAGCCCAGGACCTCGTAGGACCACCAGGAGCCGAGCACGATGCCGGTGGTCAGCGAGGCCCACGCGACGATGAGCCACACACGCGTGGCGGCGAGCCACGCCCGGCCCGTCCGACCGGTGACCAGGGCGGCGACGGCGTAGGCGAAGGGGACCGTGAGCCCGACGTACCCCAGGTAGAGCAGCGGCGGGTGGACGCCCATCAGCGGGTGGTCCTGGAGCAGCGGGTTGGGGCCCGGGCCGTTCTCGGGCGCGGGAGAAATCCGGGCGAAGGCGTCGCCGGCGGCGAGGGCCAGGCCGAAGAAGAAGACGGCCACCGACATCATCGTCGCCATCGCTGCGGGGTGCAGGTCCCGCACCACCGCCGGCACGCGGTGGGCCATCAGCACCGCGAAGGCGGTGAGCACGAGCAGCCACAGCAGGAGCGAGCCCTCCAACGCCGCCCAGAGCCCGACGACGCGGTAGTACAACGGAACCTCGAGCGCACTGTTCTCCGCGACGTAGCGAACGCTGAAGTCGTGGGTGACCAGGGCCCACTCCATGGTCCCGACGACGGCGACTGCGGTGGCGAAGGCGGCCCAGGTGAGGAGCCTGGCGGGTGCGGCCATGTGCCCGTGGCGGGGCGCGAGCGCCCAGAGCACCATCGCCGCGAGGCTGAGGCCGAAGCCCGCCGCGAGGAGGGCAGGGCCGAGCACGCTGATCATCGCCCGAGAACCTCCACAACCAGCCGATCCATACCCGAGATAGATGCGTCAATGCGCATATGCCGGACTACGGTAATGGTTGTAGTCCGATTTAGCCATGTCTGGCCACCCGGATGGGCGGGGCGGTGGCCCGCCGGTGCCTCTGGCGTCAGGCGACGGGGCTGAGCTCGGCGACGAAGACGGTGCGCCCGTCGCCCGCGCGGTCGGTGCGGATGGTCATCTCCACCTCGACCTCGTCGCCCTCTCGTCGCAGGGCGGGCACGACGACCGGCCGGCCGACCAGGGTGGCGCGACCGGTGAGGAAGTGCAGCGTGAACCCGGCGAGGTGGGCCTGCCGGTAGCGCTCTGGGATCATCGTCACGAGCCGACGCCCCACGAGGCCGCCGGTGGCGTCGTACCCGAGCAGCTCGAGCGCCCTCGCGCTGGCCGCCACGATCCGGTCCTCGTCGTCGACCGCGAGCATCGCGACCGCGGAGTCACGGACCGGGCCGGTGTCCCAGGCGAGCGTGTGGACGTACCTCGCCACCGGGTCGTGCGTCGACGACCACGGCACGGGGCTCGCACCCTCGCTCTGCGAGAGCACCTGTCCGCACAGCCACGCCCGCAGCCCCTGGACCTCTGGCTGCGTGGGCGGGGTGAGCAGCAGACCCCCCTCGGCCATGTCGAGGGCGGTGACGATCGTCCGCTCGAGCGTCGCGAAGTGCTGCACCGACGCGACGGGGACCGGGATCTCGACCAGCGGGCTGGTCACCAGCGGCTCGGTCGCGGTGACCATGACCTCGTCGGGGTCCTCGGTCACGCCTGACGGCGGGATGTGCTCGGCGAGGAGCGCGATCGCGTCGCTGGCCTGCGCGTGCGCGATGATCGGGTCGTCCGCGGAGTCCTCGTCGAGCGTGGCCAGCAGGTACTCCCGGAGCAGCGACTCCGCGTGCTGGCGCCACGCCTCGTGCAGCAGCAGGGGTACGTCGAGGAGCTGCACGTCGAGGGCCTGGGCCGCCCGGGGCTGCGCGCGGAGCGGGCCCTCGGAGCGCTCGGACGGTCCCCCGCCGGCGGCGATCTGGAACCACACGGTCTTGCCGGGCTCGTCGGGGACGACACCCCAGTCGTCCACCATCTGTTCGAGCAGCATGAGCCCCCGCCCGGTGCCGGCGCTCGGGCCGTAGCCCCGGACGGTCGGGGCGTGCGGGCTGCCGTCGGTCACCTCGACCCGGAGGCCGCCGCTGACGAACGTGAACGCGACGTCGATGTAGGTGCCGGCGTGGACGAGCGCGTTGGTGACTATCTCGCTCACGAGCAGCTCGGCGGTGTCGACCAGGTCCTCCCGGCCCGCCTCGACCAGGCACTCGCGGATCATCCGGCGTGCCTCACGGACACTCGAGGAGCGCGGCGGAAAGCGCCTGCGTCCGGATCCCTCGAGCTCCCCACTCACCCCGCCAGCATAGGACGAACCGGTCAGAAGCCCAGGTCGCGCCCGATGAGCTCCTTCATGATCTCGTTGGAGCCGGCCCAGATCTTCGTGACCCGGGCATCGCGCCAGGCGCGGGCCACGCGGTACTCGTTCATGTAGCCGTAGCCGCCGAAGATCTGCACGCAGTGGTCGAGCACGTCGTTCTGCACCTCGGCCGACCACCACTTCGCCTTCGCGGCGTCGATCGCGGTGAGCTCACCGGCGGAGTGCGCGATGACCGCCTGGTCGAGGTAGGCCTGGGAGACCTCGATCTTCGTCACGAGCTCGGCGAGCAGGAACTTGTTGTGCTGGAAGCTGCCGATCGACTGGCCGAAGGCCTTGCGCTCCTTGGCGTACTCGATCGTCTCCTCGAGGATCTGCGCGGCGTGCGCGATGTTGGTCACCGCGGAGCCGAGTCGCTCCTGCGGCAGCCACTGCATCATGTGGATGAAGCCGCCGTCGATCTCGCCGACCACGTTGGCCGCGGGGACGCGGACGTCCTCGAAGAACAGCTCGGCGGTGTCGGCCTCAGGCTGCCCGACCTTGTCCAGCTTGCGGCCGCGGGAGAAGCCCTCCATGCCGCTCTCGACGGCGAACAGCGTGATGCCGCGGGCCCTCTTCTCGGGGCTGGTGCGAGCGGCCACCACCACGAGGTCTGCGGAGTAGCCGTTGGTGATGAAGGTCTTGGAGCCGTTGAGGATCCAGTCGTCGCCGTCCTTGACGGCGGTCGTGCGGAGCGCCGCGAGGTCGGACCCACCGGAGGGCTCGGTCATGCCGATGCCGGTGAGGATCTCGCCGCTGGCGACGCCGGGCAGCCAGCGCTGCTTCTGCTCCTCGGTGGTCAGGTGCACGAGGTACGGCGGGACGATGTCGGCGTGGATCCCGACGCTGGAGGCGAGGGCCATGTTGACCTTGGCGAGCTCCTCGGTGAGCACCGCGTTGTAGCGGTAGTCGCCGGCCTCCGACCCGCCGTACTGCTCGGGGATCTCGAGCCCGAGGAAGCCCTGCTTGCCGGCGGCGAGCCACATGTCGCGCGGCATCGCCTTGGCCTCGATGTGCTCCTCGAGGTGCGGCTTGACCTCACGGTCGAGGAACTCGCGCACCGATGCCCGGAACGCCTCGTGGTCTGAGTCGTAGATCGATCGCTTCACACCTGAAAACTTACCGCACAGTAGCCCTGGCGCCGAGGGGGACGTCCGCCCCAGGATCGGACTCTTTGCCGCGAAACGCCCAAATCGTCCATCGGTCGCTGCTGTAATGAGCTCGGGTGCGGACCATCGCTCACGCATTCCAGCAGACCGGGGGGCTCATGGACGGCATCGACGAGGACACCCGCGAGGTTGCCACCTTGCGACGTCTGCACGAGCTGATGTGCCGGGTCAACGCCGGCGAGGACCTCGCGTCGGTCCTCCAGTCGCTCGTCGACGGCGTCGCCGACGTGACCGGGTTCGCCGTCGCCGCGGTCAGCTACCTGCACCCGGACCGGCGGCTCGAGGTGGTCGCGGTGGCCGGCGACGACGCCGCGCGCGACCAGCTGATCGGGGTGCGCACCCCGGTCGACGACATCGGCGCCGAGTTCGAGATGGCCGACCACTGGGGGCTGCTGCGGTTCATCCCGCACGAGCGCCTCAACGGCGAGACCGGCCGCGGTTGGATCCCGGACGTGGCGCCGCTCGACGTACCCGACGCCTGGCATCCCGAGGACGCCCTGCTCGCGCCGCTCTCGGCGCCGACCGGCGAGATGGTCGGGCTGCTGTCGGTGGACCTGCCCCGCGACGGCCTGCGGCCGGGTCAGTTCGCGCGTGAGGCCCTGGAGATGTACGCCGCCCAGGCCGGCATCGCGATCAGCAACGCCCAGCAGCGCGAGCGCCTCCGCGAGGAGATCCGCCTCGCGGCCGTGGTCCGCGACGTGGTCCAGTCGGCCGGCAAGGCCCTCGACCTCGGCGAGGTCATCGACGCCTGCGTCGACCCGATCGTCCGGGGTCTGCGGTGCGACGCGCTCTGGGTCCGTGCCTTCGAGGGCGAGGGCGAGCTCCCCGGCCGCGGCCGCGGCGCCTTCCACGGGTGCGACCGGGTCACGCCGGACCAGGTCGTGGCGCTGTCGGGCCGTCTCGCCGAGCTCGGCTGGGCCGCCCGCCGCGCGGTGATCCTGCCGGGGACCCACCTCGCGCCCGCCGACCTCGTGACCGACGAGGAGGCGCAGATGACGCTCGACTTCGTCGCGACGTCCGGCTGCCGCTCGGTCCTGCTCGCGCCCATGGGCGCCGGCCCGGAGTGCCTGGGCTACCTGGTCCTGGGCCGCGCCGACGAGGCGACGACGTGGACCGCCGAGGAGATCACCGCGGCGCTCGAGATCGGCCGCGACCTCGGCCGGGCGGTCCTGCACGCGCGGCTGTTCGAGCGCGAGCACCAGCTCGTCGGCGAGCTGCGCCAGCTCGACCGCTACAAGACCGAGATGATCTCGACCCTCGCCCACGAGCTGAAGAACCCGCTCACCGCGATCATCGGGCACCTCGAGCTGCTCGAGACCGCCGAGGACGGCCGCCTCACCGACCGGTCGCTCACGGCGATCGAGCGCGGCGCGACCAGGCTGTCCGACCTCGTCGAGGACCTTTTGGTGCTGTCCAAGGTCGGCGACCCGCACCGGGCCCTGGTGCCGGTGCCGGTCGACCTCGCCGATGTCGTCAGCAACGCCGCCGACCTGCTCGAGGCGGCCGCCGCCAAGCAGGGCGTCCACATCGACCTGGTGGGCACCGGCGAGAAGGTCTCGACCTACGGCGACGCGGCCGAGCTCGACCGGGTCGTGGGCAACCTGCTCGGCAACGCGGTGAAGTTCAGCCCCGCCGGCGGCAGGGTCACCTGCAGGCTCGATGAGACCGACGGCTCGGTGGTGCTGCGCTTCACGGACCAGGGCATCGGCATCTCGGCGGCGGACCAGGCCCAGCTGTTCACGGAGTTCTTCCGGTCCACGAACCCGGCGGCGCTGGAGATCCCCGGCACAGGCCTCGGCCTCACGATCGTCAAGCGGATCGTCGAGCGGCACCGCGGCACGATCGAGCTCGACTCCGAGGTGGGCCGGGGCACGACGGTCACCGTGAGGCTGCCGGCCGCCTGACTCCCCTCGGCTGCCCCGATCCGAGGGCGGCGAGGGCTCTGGCCGCTGCCCGCTCCCCCGACGCCACACAGTCGGCGATGCCGGCGCCGTGGAAGGCGCTGCCGGCCAGCACGACCCCGTCGTGCCCGGACAGCAGCTCCTCGGTGCGGGCGACCCGGTCGACGTGACCGAGGGTGTACTGCGGCATGACGCCCTCCCACCGGTGCACGCGCACGAGCACCGGCTCCGCCGTCACGGCGAGAGTCGCACGCAGCTCCTCGAGAGCGAGGCCGACGAGCTCCTCGTCGCCGAGAACGGAGGTGTCGGCGCGGCCCGAGCCGCCAAGCGAGACCCGGAGCAACGCCCGGCCGCGCGGCGCGCGGCCCGGGAACTTCACCGAGCTCCAGGTGCAGGCACGCGCCGCCCTGCCCTCGCGTGCCGGCACGAGGTAGCCGTGCCCGGGGAGCCTCCCGGGCAGGTCCCCGCGCGCGAAGCCGAGCGTGACGGTGACCGTGGAGCCCTGGCGGAAGCCGGCGAGCAGCTCCCCCAGCTCCGGGCTCAGCGCCGCGGCCGTGCGTGCCACCACCGCCGCCGGAACTGCGAGGAGCACCGCGTCTGCGGCCAGCGGGCCGCCGTGGTCGAGGCCGACCTCGTAGCCGACTGCTGCCGGCTCGACCCAGGTCACCTGGGTCGAGGTCCGCACGTCCGCCCCGGTGAGCGCGGACGCGAGGACCTCGACCAGCTCCCCGAGACCTCCCTCGGGCGCCACCACGCCGCTGCCCTGCGGGGCACGCCCACGCTGGGACCTGACGAACCGGGTGAGGCTGCCGTGCTGCCTCTCGGCGGCGGCCAGGTGCGGCATCGTCGCCAGCAGGCTCAGGTCCCGGGTGTCCGCACCGAAGATCCCGCCCGCCAGCGGCTCCGCCAGCGCGTCATGGAAGCCGCGGCCCAGCCGGCGGGTCACGAACGACCCGAGCGACTCGTCGCCGGCCGACCGCCGCACGGGTACGACGGGCTCGGCGGCCATCCGGAGCTTGGCCCACGGGGACAGGAGCGGCGTCGTGACCAGCGACCGCAGCCGGGTGGGGACGAGACCGGCCATGCCGTCGGGCATGGGGCGCAGCCGGCCCCCGACGGACAGGTAGGTGCCGGCGGTCGCCCGCGCGGCGGGCAACAGCCGTGGCTCCAGGCCGAGCTCACGGGCCAGGGCCACCGCCTGGGGCTTGAAGGTCACGAGCGAGTCGGGCCCGCCCTCGACGGCGAAGCCGTCCACGTGCTCGGTGACGATCTTGCCGCCGAGCCGCGGCGCCGCCTCGACCAGCGTGACGGCAACGTCGGGGCGTGACCGGAGCAGCCGGTAGGCGGCGGTGAGACCCGTGATCCCACCGCCGACCACGACGACGTGGGGCCCGTTCACCACGTCCAGCCGGACGGGACGTAGGCGCAGGCCGGGTCGGACGCGAGCTCGTCCCCGGTGATGGCGTAGGCACGCCCACGCTGGCCACCGCAGACCTCACGGAACTCGCACGCCCCGCACTTCCCCTTGAGCCGCGAGGGGTCACGCAGCGACCGGAACAGCTCGTGGTTGCGGTAGACGTCGACGATGTCGTCGTCCCGCACGTTGCCCGCGGTGATCGGCAGGAACCCGGACGGCTGGATCTCGCCGAGGTGGGAGATGAACAGGAACCCGCGGCCGTCGTTGACTCCCTGGACCGGACGGTCGAGGCCGTCGTGGAACGCGAAGCCGGCGCCGCTGACCGAGCCCCGGCTGTGCTGCGCCGCGACGCGGCGGTACATCGGCGCCGCGGTCGCCTTGACGTCGAAGTCGCCCTGCCGTGACAGCTCGTGGAGCCAGGTGAGCACACGCTCGTGCTCCTCGGGGCTGATCATCGCCAGCTCCTGGCCACGTCCCATCGGCACCAGGAAGAAGACGCTCCACTGGACCGCGCCGACCTCACGGACGAAGTCGACCATCTCCGGGAGCAGATGCACGTTGTGCGCCGTGACCGTGGTGTTGACCTGCGTGCTCAGGCCCACCTCGTGGGCGTTGCGCAGGATCGTCATGGTGCGCTCCCACGACCCCTCGACCTTCCGGAAGGCGTCGTGCACCTCCGGGTTCGGCCCGTCGAGGCTGAGCGCGACGCGGCGTACCCCTGCCAGCGCCGCGAGCCGGAGCCGCTGCTTGGTCGGCGACGTCGTCGCGGTCGGGGTCAGCGAGCAGCGCATCCCGGCCGAGTCGGCGTAGGAGATCAGGTCGAACAGGTCCCGCCGCATCATCGGGTCGCCACCGGTGAAGACCAGGATCGGCGAGCCGAACTCCGCAAGCCGGTCGATCAGCCGGTACCCCTCCTCGGTGCTCAGCTCCCGAGGGTCGCGGCGACGCTGGGCGTCCGCGCGGCAGTGCACGCAGGAGAAGACGCAGGCCCGGGTGACCTCCCACGCGATCGTGAACGGCGCGCGGTCGAAGTCCACGTCGGCCATCCAGCCGTCCCGCACGGATCGCTCGTAGAGGGGCAGGGCGGGCATCGGATCACCTGTTCACACAACCTGGCCACCCGAGGGCGGGTGGCCGACCACCGGCGACGCTAGCGCGGCCGGCACCGCGGGAAACGGGCCTTTGGTCCCGCGGTGCCGGCTCTTGGTCCTTCGGCGCCCTACGCGCGGGCCACCAGCGCGTGACCGTGGCAGAACACGTTGTCGGGGTCGACCTGCTCCTTCACCTCGAGCAGCCGCCGGTGGGTCTCCGGGGCCCACGCCTCCGCGACCGCCTCCGGCGTCAGCGCGTCACCGAGGAAGTTCAGCTGGCCCGTGCCGGTCAGCCACGGGGACATGGCCTCGACGAGGCCGTTGCCGGCCATGGGTACGACGTCCTCGAGCCCGGGCACCAGCGGACCCACCATGAAGAGCGAGAACGCCGCGTCCCGGCCGCTCACCGCGTTGGGCACCCGCGGCTGCCGGGCCATCGCGCCGCCCATCAGCCGCATCTCCACCATGGCCAGCGGGATCTCGACGTCGGGGCCCGCGACGGCGAGCAACGTGTCCACCGCCTCCTCGGGCAGCTCGCGCAGCAGCCGCCCGCGCTCCCAGGCCGGCATCGGCTCGGTCGGGTCCTGGTGGATCATGTCGGCCTGGCTGTAGGGCATCGGGCCGACGCCGGCGATCAGGACCTCGCCCGCCGCCAGCATGGGTGCGAGCAGCCGCTCTCCCTCGGCGGGGTCACCGGTCCAGGCGAAGCGCAGCGAGACCACGAACTGTCCCCGCAGCGGCGCGGGCAGCTCCTCGAAGTCGGGCAGCCGCATCAGCGCCACCGACGTGGACGCCTGCTCCGGCAGCGTCGGCGCCCAGGCCCGGAAGGCGTGGAGCACGGCGGCCGCCGAGCCGCCGGTGAAGAACACCGAGCCGGCGTAGAGCTCCGAGACGGGCACGAGTCCGAACTCCAGCGCGGTGACGATGCCGAAGTTGCCCTTGCCGCCGCGGACCGCCCAGAACAGGTCGGGGTCGCTGTGGTCGTCGACCCGGCGGACGCGGCCGTCGGCGGTGACCAGCTCGACGCCGTGGACGTGGTCGGCGGCGAAGCCGTGCTCCCGGGAGAGGCAGCCCATGCCGCCGCCGAGCGTGTAACCGACGACGCCCACCTGGGAGGACGAACCGCTCAGCGGGGCGAGCCCGTGGGGGGCCGTCGCCGCCACGACGTCGGCCCATCGCGCACCGGCGGCGGCGGTGGCCGTCCGTCGTACCGGGTCCACGGTGACGCCCTGCATCCGCGAGGTGGTCACCAGCACCGCCCCGTCGGCAGCACGGACCGGGCCGTGGCCGGTGGACTGCACCGCGACGGGCAGCCGTCGCCGTGCCGCCCATGCGACCGCGGCCGCGACGTCCTCGGCCGAGGTGGCCCCGACGACGACGGCGGGGCGGTGGGTCACGGCGAGGTTGAAGGTCGTGATCTCGCCGGCGGCTCGCGGGTCGTCCCCGGCGAGCACCGGGCCGCGGACTGCGGCGGCCAGTGACTCGATCCCGATCGCGGCAGGGGTGGGGTTGGTCGTGGTCATGCACTGCTCCATGAGGTCTTCGTGGCTGGGCGTTCCAGGCCGCCGTCGAAGGTGGCGCAGACCAGCCGGCGCGGTCCATGTCTTTTCGTCACAGCCCCGTTAGGCGCTGCCTAACATGGCTGGTCATGGAGCTCCGGCAGCTGCGCTACTTCGTCGCCGTGGCCGAGGAGCTGCACTTCGCTCGGGCCGCCGCGCGGCTGCTGATCACCTCTCCGACACTCAGCCAGCAGGTCAAGGCCCTGGAGCGCGACCTCGGGGTCCGGCTGTTCAACCGCAGCAGCTCCGGCGTCACCCTGACCCCCGCAGGCGAGGAGCTGCTCACCAAGGCGCGCGGCACCCTGTCCGCGGCCGAGGACCTGGAGGAGGCGGCGCACCGGCTCGCGCGGGGGCACGCGGCGTCGATGTGCCTGGGCTTCCTGTCCTTCTCGCTCACGCGGCCCTCACGGCGGCTGCTCACCGACTTCAGCCGCCGGGAGCCCGCGCTGGACCTGCGGCTGCGGCAGTTCGAGTGGGACGACCCGACCGCGGGGCTCCTCGACGGGTCGAGCGACGCCGCCCTGGTGCGTCCTCCGTTCACCGGCCTGGGCAGGTTGCGAACCGTCGAGGTCGCGCGGGATGCCATCGTCGCGGTCATGGCCGACGACCACCCGCTCGCGGCGCTGCCGCAGCTCACCGCCCGACGGCTCGCGCGGGTGCCCTTCCTGGAGACCCGGATCGTGTCCGACCCGGTGTTCGCCGAGTACTGGTACCTGCGACGGCAGCGCGGCCCCCGCGCCCCGGCGGTGGCGAGCAGGGCCGCGACCGTCGAGGAGTGGCTCGGAGAGATCGCCCTCGGCCGCGGCGTGAACCTGGTGCCGGCCGGGATGGTCGAGGAGTACCGCAAGCCTGGCCTGGCGTTCGTGCCGGTGGCCGACCTCGAGCCGTCGGTCGTCGTGCTCGCCTGGGACCCGCGCCGCGAGACCGACGCCGTCCGCCGGTTCGTCGGTCTCGCCGAGCAGGCGACCGCCCCCGCCTGACGTCAGGCGGCGGCGCGGTCCTTGGGGCGCTTGGTGATGAACGTCAGGGCGACGGCTGCCAGGCCGATGATGCCCATCGTGGTGTACCCGAGCGTGTAGTTCGGGTCGCCGGTGCCGAAGAGCCAGGAGATCAGGATCGGGCCGATCACGCCGGCGATGCTCCATGCGATCAGCATGAGGCCGTAGATCGCGCCTGCGTTCTTGACGCCGAAGAAGTCGCCTGCCGTCGCGGGCATGGTGCCGAAGCCGCCGCCGTAGCAGAGGTAGACCACAGCGGCGAGGACGAACCACAGCGCCGCGTTGCCGGCGTGCGGCAGCAGCAACAGGCACACGCCCTGCAGACCGAGCATGGCTGCGAAGGCAGGCATCCGGCCGATGTAGTCCGAGGCGCCCGCCCACACGATGCGGCCCGCCCCGTTGAAGATGGCGAGGACACCGACCACCGTCGCTGCAGCGGCGGCGCTGTAGCCGGCGATGCCTGACGCGCTGCCTGCCGCCTGGGAGATCAGCGCGATGCCCACGGTCGTGTTGAGGGCCAGGATCGCGGTGAGGAGGTACCACTGCGGGGTCCGCAGCGCCTCCGCCTGGGTGAAGTCCTTGCCCCCGGCCGCTGCGGAGCCGGCGCCCTGCTCGTAGCCGGGGACGACGTAGCCCTCGGGCGGGTTCTTGAAGAACGACGCGCCGACCAGCGACATGACGAGGTACGCGACGCCCAGCCAGAGGAAGGCCTTGGTCGGCTGGTCGGGGTCCTGGCCGATCAGCCACTGCGCCACCGGCGAGGTCAGCACCGCCCCGAAGCCGAAGCCGCCGACGGCCAGGCCGGTGATCAGCCCCTTCTTGTCCGGGAACCACTTCTGGAGCATCGCGATCGGCACGATGTAGGCGACGCCGAGGCCGAAGCCGCTGATCACGCCGTAGCCCGCGATCAGCAGCCACAGCTGCTCCTCACCGCGTGCGAACGACGCCACGATGATGCCGATCGCGTAGATCACCCCGCCGGTGAGGGCGACGAGGCGCGGACCCTTCTTGTCCTGGATCCGACCGCCGGTGTAGGTGCCGATGAAGATCATCGCGATCGTGACCGTGAAGGGCAGCGAGGCCTGGACCTTGCTGAGCTGCCAGGGCTCGGCCTCTTGAAGCGCCTTCGCGAACACGCTCCAGGCGTACACCGCGCCGATGGAGAACTGGAGGAGCAGTCCCGCCCCTACGAGCACCCACCGGTTGCCGGCCGGGGTCTGTGTCCCCGCGGATCTCTCAGTCCCTGCTGTACTCGCCATGCTCTGACTCCTTCTCGTCTCCCGCCTCTGCCCGAGCTGGGCGGCGCGGAGGTCTAGCCGGGATAGCGGACGGGTTCCCCTCGATCGAGACGTTCACGCTGGGGCACGACGGTGTACTTGGGGTCGCGGGCGGACTCCTGGCCGGCCTCGAAGACCCCGAACCGGGTGCACGCCGAGCCCGCCATCAGCGCCGCCCCGGAGAGGACCGACAGCGCGCGGCTCCGGCCGGCGAACAACGAGCCCGCCGCTCCTGCCGCGGTGAGCACCTTGGCGGCCTTCATGAGCCCGCCGGCGTGGCCCTTGTGAAGCGGCTCGGCCGTGATGCCCATGGAGCGCTCCATCTGCTGCTCGGCGAGCAGCTCGACGACCGCGCCACCGACCGCCATCCGCCGGGCCGGCCCCGCCTGGTCGACCGGTGCGGTGACCATCCCGAGCCCGCCCGAGGCGGCCAGCGCGGAGCTGACGAACACGAAGGGCAGCTCCTTGTACGCCGCGTGCCACGACGGCGTCGCGGTGTCGGCGAGGAGCACCGCGGTGTAGGCGGCGACCGGAGGAGCGGTCAGGCCTGCCATCAGGCCCGCCGGACGACCCGCGAGACGCAGCAGCTTCAACGGCCCCCGGACCTTGCGGTCGGGCAGCAAACCGACCGCCTCCGCGGCTCCGGCGGCGCCGGCGAACGGCCCGTAGATCGAGAGGATCCAGGTGCCGACCGACATCGGCGATGTGAGCTTGACGGTGCGCAGCATGTTCACGAAGCGGGAGGGCCTGCCGAGGTCGTGGACCAGCGCGGCCATGCTGAAGCCGAGCGCGGCCAGGGCTCCGATCCGGCCGGCGCGACGCAGCGCGGGGAGATCGTTCAGGTCGGCGCCGGCCGCGAGCAGCGACGACCCGGCCGCCAGGCCTCCGGAGAAGAGGTACGCCGGGATGTCGTGCTCCCAGGGCGCTGGCTTGACGATGGGCCGCCCGTAGTAGGAGGTGAACTCAGCGTCCGGCACCATCGTGCGTTCGCCGCCGCCACCGCGTCCCCGACGACGGCCCCGGCGCCGGGCGTTGCCGCTGCCGTCGAAGCCGATCACCGCGTCGCGCCCGGGGGCGCCGTCCACCAGACCGTCCCTGTCGACCGCCGGGCTCATCCGCGCCTCCCGAGGAACGAGATCGCCGCGCCGGCCAGCATCGCGAGGGCTGCCGCCGTCGCGCGGTTGAACATGTGCGGGAGGTCCTTGGTGGTCACCACCGGGTCGGGCGGGAAGCCGTAGACCTCCGGCTCGTCGAGGAGCAGGAAGAACGCGCCGGTGCCGCCGACACCGTCGTTGGGGTCGTTGCCGTAGAGCCGGGCGTCCATGATCCCGGCCTCGTGCAGCTTCGACACCCGCTGGTTAGCCCGCTCCCGCAGCTCCTCCACGTCGCCGTACTGGATCGACTCGGTGGGGCACGCCTGCGCGCACGCCGGCTTCTGGTCGGCCTTGAGGCGGTCGTAGCACAGCGTGCACTTCTGGGCGACGCCCTCGTTGAGCACCACCTTGCCGTCGTCGGAGCCCTTGCGCCGGTCGATCACGCCGTACGGGCACGCCGGAACGCAGTAGCCGCAGCCGTTGCAGATGTCCTCCTGCACCACGACCGTGCCGAACTCGGTGCGGAACAGCGAGCCCGTGGGACAGACGTCGAGGCAGGCGGCGTGCGTGCAGTGCTTGCACACGTCCGACGACATCAGCCACCGGAAGTCCGGCTTCTCGCCGACCACGCCGTCCACACCGTCGGGCAGCTGCACCCCCGGCCCGTCCGGCGAGGTCGGCGGAAGGGTGGGCATGCCGATGTCCACCGGCGGCTGGCGCAGCCCCGGCTCCTGGTCGCCGGTCCGCTTGGGCTGCTCGATGAAGGCGACGTGGCGCCACTGGTTCGCGTTCAGCGAGTGGCTGTTGTCGTACGACGTGCCGAGCATGTCGAAACCGCCGTCAGGGACGTCGTTCCACTCCTTGCAGGCCACCTCGCACGCCTTGCACCCGATGCAGATGCTGGTGTCGGTGAAGAAGCCCTTGCGCTTCGGCGGGTCGTCGTACCCGGCCTCGGCCGCAGGGTTGATGGGGCCCCACAGGCTGTTCTTGCCGATCATGTGTCAGCCTCACTCGGGTCGTCGGTCGGTTCGCCCTCGTCGTCCCGGCCCGCCGTCACACCCGTGGTGACGATCGGTCCGTACACGTCGTGGAGGATCCCCGCGCGCTGCTTGTAGTCGGCGACGAGGTCGATCAGGGCCGTACCCCTCGGACGACGGCCGGGCCGCACGTCGCAGGTGCCGACCTTGCTCTCCTGGATCAGCACGTTGGGGTCCAGCGAGATCCCGAGCAGGTCGTTGGCGGAGTCGCCGGTCACCATGCCACCGGCACCCCAGTGGTAAGGCAGCCAGACCTGGTGCACGGTCCGCCCCTCGACCTTGAGGGGGGTGAGCCGGTCGGTGACCATGACCTTCCCCTCGACCGCGGCCCGGGCCGTGACCACGTGGCACCACCCGTTGTGCTCGAGGCCGCGCTCGGCAGCGAGCTCCGGGGACACCTCCACGAACATCTCCGGCTGGAGCTCGGCGAGGTGCTCGAGGTAGCGGCTCATGCCCCCGGCGGTGTGGTGCTCGGTGAGCCGGCTGGTGGTGAAGATGAACGGGAAGACGTCCGAGTGCGCCTCGGGCGGGCTCGGGTTCATCCGGTTGTCCTCCCGGTCGTACTGCTTCCGGGTCGGGTTGCCCTGCTGGCCGTACAGCGGGTTGCGGAACGGCGACTCGACCGGCTCGTAGTGCGTCGGCAGCGGGCCGTCGATCAGCCCCTGCGGGACGTACAGCGCACCCTTCCCGTCGCCCTGCATGATGAACGGGTCGTCGCCCTGGATCGCCTCGATGCCCTCGGCGCCGTCGGGCGCGCGGTAGGACGGCGGCTTGGTCTTCTCGAAGTCCGGCACGTCGTGGCCGGTCCACTCACCCTTCTCCTCGTCCCACCAGACGTAGGCCTTCCGCTCGCTCCACGGACGGCCCTCGGGATCGGCCGACGCGCGGTTGTAGAGGATCCGGCGGTTCATCGGCCAGACCCAGCCCCACTCGGGCGCGACCCAGGACTGGTCCTTGCCCGGCTTGCGACGGGCGGCCTGGTTGACGCCGTCGGCGAAGACCCCGGTGTAGATCCAGCAGCCGCCGAGGGTGCTGCCGTCGTCCTTCATCTCGTTGAACGTCGACAGCGGCCGGCCGGTGGCGACCTCGTAGCCGTTGATCTCCTTGAGGACCGACTCGACGTCGGGCTCGTCGTACTCCCCGTGGACGGGGTAGTCCCAGGCGAGCTCCTGCACCGGCCGGTCCTTCTCGTCGGCGGAGTCCTTCAGGCGCTCCCGGACCAGCCGGCCCAGGTGGTAGAAGAACCACAGCTCCGAGCGGCAGTCGCCCACCGGCTCGACCGCCTGCTCACGCCACTGCAGCATGCGCTGCGTCTGGGTGAACGTGCCGGCCTTCTCCACGTGGGAGGCGGCCGGCATCAAGAACACCTCTGTGCGGCACTCCTCGGGCACGATCTCGCCGGTCTCGATCTCCGGCGAGTTCTTCCAGAAGGTGGCGCTCTCGATCTCGAACAGGTCGCGCACCACGAGCCAGTCGAGGTTCGCCATCCCGAGACGCTGGGCGCGCCCGTGCGCCGAGCCGACGGCGGGGTTCTGCCCGAGCAGGAAGTAGCCCTTGACCTTGCCGTCGATCATGTCGAGCACGGTGCGGTACGTGCCGTGGTCGCCGGTGATCTTCGGCAGGTAGTCGAAGCAGAAGTCCTTCTCCGGCGTCGCGTGCTCTCCCCAGTAGGCCTTCAGCAGGTTGACGCCGTAGGCCCCGGCGTTCGCCCAGAACCCCTTGGCGCCCGGTTTGCGGACCGCGTCGATCCAGGCGTCGAGCGACTGGTGGTCGTCGGCGTTCGGCATCGGCAGGTAGCCGGGAAGGATGTTGAACAGCGTCGGGATGTCGGTCGAGCCCTGGATGCTCGCGTGCCCGCGCAGAGCCATGATCCCGCCACCGGGACGGCCCATGTTGCCCAGCAGGAGCTGGAGGATCGCGCCGGTGCGGATGTACTGCACACCCACGCTGTGCTGGGTCCAGCCGACGCTGTAGACGAGCGCGGTGGTGCGCTCACGCCCGGAGTTGGAGGTCCACGCCTCGCAGACCTCGAGGAACGCCTCCTTCGAGACACCGCAGGCCTCGGCGACCATCTCCGGGGTGTACCTGGCGTAGTGCCGCTTCAGGATCTGGTAGACGCACCTCGGGTCCTGCAGGGTCTCGTCGCGAGGCGGGTTGGCGTCCACCTGCATGCCGTGCGTCTCGTGCTGGAGCGCGCTCGCGGTCTCCCGCTGCATCGCGTGGTCCTGACGCGCGTCGCCCTCCCGCTCCTGGCGGGCGAACTGCCAGCTCTCCGGGTCGTAGATGCGGTTCTCGGGGTCGAAGCCGGAGAACAGCCCGTCGAGGTCCTCGGTGTCCTGGAACTCGTCGCTGACGATGTTCGCCGCGTTCGTGTAGCTGACGACGTAGTCGCGGAAGCACAGGTCGTTCTGCAGGACGTAGTTGATGATCCCGCCGAGGAAGACGATGTCGGTGCCGACGCGCAGCGGGACATAGGTGTCCGCTAGCGCGCTGGTCCGGGTGAACCGCGGGTCCACGTGGATGACCTTGGCACCGCGGGCCTTCGCCTCCACCACCCACTGGAAGCCCACGGGGTGAGCCTCGGCCATGTTCGAGCCCTGGATGATGATGCAGTCAGCGTTGGCGAGGTCCTGCTGGAACCCGGTGGCGCCGCCGCGCCCGAAGCTGGTCCCCAGACCGGGGACGGTGGCGGAGTGTCAAATACGCGCCTGGTTCTCGATCTGTATCGCGCCCATCGCCGTGAAGAGCTTCTTGATGAGGTAGTTCTCCTCGTTGTCGAGGGTCGCTCCTCCGAGGCTGGCGATGCCGAGCGTGCGACGCACCTTGCGGCCGTCGTCGTCGATGTCCTGCCAGGTGTCGTTGCGGGCCTTGACCACGCGATCGGCGATCATCTCCATCGCCGTGGGCAGGTCGAGATCCTCCCACTCGGTGCCGTACGGGCGGCGGTAGCGGACCTTGGTCTGCCTCAGGTCGCTGGTCACGAGGTTCTTGCTGGCCGAACCCTTGGGGCACAGCCGCCCACGGGAGATCGGGCTGTCGGGGTCGCCCTCGATCGAGATGATCTTCTCGTCCTTGACGAACACCTTCTGGCCGCAGCCGACGGCGCAGTACGGGCAGACGCTGCGCGCGACCCGGTCGGCGTCGAGGGTACGGGCGGTGACCTGCTCGGTCTTCTCGGACCGGACGGCCGGGCCGCGACCCAACGTGTCCTTGCCGGACAGCTGGCGCAGGACCGGCCAGCCGAGGAACGCCTTGCTCGAGACCATCGGTGCTCTCCTCCCGTTTCGGCGAAACTACCCGAACCCTCCGCGTTCATGCGAGAGGGGAACGACGACTTTCAACGAACTTCGACCAGGTGCTCCCGTCGAGCCACGAGCTCGCCCACCACCGGGAAGCCAGGCACCTCTCCGGCGACCAGGAGACCGCCGGACGTCTGGGCGTCCGCGAGCAGCACCAGCTCGTCCTCGTCGAGGTCGGAGCACAGGTGCGGACGGACCCAGTCGAGGTTGCGCCGACTGCCCCCGGGCACGAACCCGGCTGCGAGCGACTCGCGCGCCCCCTCGACGTACGGCACGGCGGCCGCCTCCAAGACCGCGGTGACGCCGCTGGCGCGGGCCAGCTTCATGAGGTGCCCGAGGAGGCCGAAGCCGGTGACGTCGGTCGCGCACCTGTGGCCGGCCTCGACGGCCGCGCGCGAGGCGTCCCGGTTCAGGGTCGTCATGTGCGCGATCGCCTCCTCGAACCGCTCTCCCGTCGCCTTGTGGCGGTTGTTGAGCACGCCGAGCCCGAGCGGCTTGGTGAGGGTGAGGGGTATGCCGGCCTCACCGGCGTCGTTGCGAAGCAGACGCCGAGGGTCGGCCAGGCCGGTGACGGCCAGGCCGTACTTCGGCTCGGGGTCGTCGATGCTGTGTCCCCCGGCGAGGTGGGTCGCGGCCTCGACGCAGATGTCGGCGCCGCCGCGCAGCACCTCGGCAGCGAGCTCGAAGGGGATCTTGTCGCGCGGCCACGCGAGCAGGTTCACCGCCACCAGCGGGGTGCCGCCCATGGCGTAGACGTCGGAGAGCGCGTTGGCGGCCGCGATCCGGCCCCAGTCGTAGGCGTCGTCGACGACCGGGGTGAAGAAGTCCGCGGTGGCGATGACGGCACGGTCACCGTCGATTCGGACGGCCGCGGCGTCGTCCCCGTGGTCGAGGCCGACGAGCAGGTCGCCGCCCTCCCGGCTGGTGGGCAGGTCACCGAGGATCGCCTCGAGCTCTCCGGGTGGCACCTTGCACGCGCAGCCACCGCCCGCGGCGTACTGGGTCAGCCTGATCGGCGTGGTGGTCTCTGCACCCGAGGGGGATGTGGTCGCGGTCACCCGGCCAATGTACGTGGCTGTCCAGACAGCACCTAGAGTGTGCGGCGGAGGCGTTCCTCGTCTGGTGACGGGCGCGGTCCTCAAAACCGTAGGGTCCTGGTATCCAGGGCCGGCGGGTTCGATTCCCGTCCGCCTCCGCCATACGTCCGTCGGCTGCGTCGACCGCACCGATCGGCACTTCGAAAAGATGAGCGCCCGATCCGCCTCCGAGGTCTATCGTCCGAGTAGAGGCGTCCTCACACGCCTCGGCTGCCTACCCGGAAGGCGGTGGCGCGATGAGTCTGACCGATCGTGAGTTCTGGACCCTCGTCCACGGGATGCTGTTCGGAGCCCTGTTCCTGCTGGGATTCGCGGGCGGGCTCGAAGGCCTCTACAGCCTGCGACCCCAGTTCCTGCAACCGGAGGGCATCCGGGACCGGGCACGTCGTCTGAAGATCGGGGTCGTCGCGATGGCGGTGGCCGCCTGGGGGACGGTGCTGACCGGTACCTGGATCGTCTACCCCTGGTATCGCGAAGACATCCCCGAGAGCCCCCGGTCCATGCTCCTGGCGGACCCGGCTACGGAGGAGTGGCACCACTTCGGCATGGAGTGGAAGGAGCACGTGGCCTGGATCAGTCCCATCCTGGCCACCGTCGTGGCGTTCATCGTCATCTACTACGGAGCCAGCCTCATCCGCCATGACCGGGTCCGCCGGACCACGATCCTGCTGTTCGTGCTGGCCTTCGCCTTCGCCGCGATCGCAGGGCTCTTCGGTGCCCTGATCACCAAAGCCGCCCCCCTCGTGTAGGAGACAGACATGGCATCGAACCCGAACACCGCCGCGGACGCCCGCGAGCAGGTCGAGTACGCCGACAAGCCCGAGGGGCCCGTCACAGCCGCGATCCTCGCTGCCGGCATCGGTGCGTTCACGCTCGGCGTGCTCACGACCCTGGCCGAGGCGAGCGAGGGCTTCAAGGACTTCCTCACCCTCTACGAGCCCGTCGGCCCCTTGGCGGGCAAGACCATCGGCGCCGTCATCGTCTGGCTCGCCGCCTGGGCGGTGCTGCACCTGATGTACCGGGAGAAGGCAACCGAGTCACGCCAGGCGCTGACCGCCTCCCTGATCCTGATCGGCCTCGGAGTTCTCGGGACCTTCCCGATCTTCTTCCAGGCCTTCGCGCCGGCGGAGTAGCCGACTAGGAGTCGTTCGCCTCGTCGCCGTCGTCGCTCTCGGTGCGCAGAACCTGGAAGTTCTCGTCGAGCTCAACCTCGACCTGGCTGCCGTCGCCGAGCCTCACCTCGACCTCGTACGGGTCCTCGTCGTCGTCCGCCTCGGTCTCGACGACGGTGCCGCCGCCGGTCTCCTCGAGGGCGGCCTCCTCGGCATTCTCGAGCGCGGATCCAGTGATCGGCTGGTCCGACCCGTCGTCGTCCTCACCGGCCGTGGCGATGGCCGCGCCCCCGCCGACCAGCACGAGCAGCGTCACGGCCCCGACGACCAACCCTGCCTTCTTGTTCCTCGTCAGATGCGGTGCCACGGAGCTCCCTTCCGTCCGCCCCCTGTCCGCCCAGGGTAGGTCGGGAGGCGGCAGGATCCTGGCTCCCCTGTCGTGCGGGCGGGCGACCGCGACGCACCCCCGGCCCTCGACGAGTGTGGCCGCGCATCGCGGCCCTGTGCCCGGGTACCCGACGACAGACCGCCTGTCCCCACGCCGGGGGGTATGGTGCCTGCTCACGAGCCAGGAGGGGATGGTGTGACCGACAAGCGTCGCTCGACTCCGCGGACCGACCACGTGCTCGCCGACCCGCGCCTGCGCGACGCCGCGGCCCGCGTCGGCGAGCGGCTGGTCAAGCGGGCCGTGCGGGAGGCGCTGCAGCGCTGCCGCGCCGGCGACATCTTCCCCGCGGACGTCGCCGACGTTGCACTAGAACTCGTTCCCCCTTCTGCCTCTTCCCTGCGCCACGTCGTCAACGCCACGGGCGTCGTCGTGCACACCAACCTCGGCCGGGCGCCGCTGTCCGACGCCGCCGTCGAGGCGATCACCGTGGCCGCCGGCGCGACGGACGTGGAGCTGGACCTCGACACCGGCCGCCGTGGCCGGCGCGGAAGGTCGACGATGGCCGCGCTCGCCGAGGTGGTGCCGGACGCGGGCGGTGTGCACGTGGTGAACAACGGAGCCGCCGCGCTGGCCCTGGTCACCTGCGCCCTGGCGATGGGCCGCAACGTCGTGGTCGCGCGCGGCGAGATGGTCGAGATCGGCGACGGCTTCCGGATCCCCGAGCTGGTCGAGTCCGTCGGCGCGAGGCTGCGCGAGGTCGGCACCACGAACCGGGTCCGGCTTTCCGACTACGAGCGTGCCGTCGACGAGGACACCGCGTTCGTGCTGAAGGTGCACCCGTCGAACTTCCTGGTGTCCGGGTTCACCTCGTCGGTGTCCGTCGCGGAGCTGAGCACCCTCCCGGTCCCGGTCGTCGCGGACATCGGCTCCGGCCTGCTCGCACCGCATCCGCGGCTCCCCGACGAGCCGAGCGCGTCGGCCTCGCTGCGCGCGGGCGCCGCCCTCGTCACGGCGTCGGGGGACAAGCTGCTCGGCGGCCCCCAGTGCGGGCTGCTGCTCGGCCGAGCGGATCTGGTGGAGAGCCTGCGACGGCACCCGTTCGCCCGCGCGCTGCGCGTGGACAAGCTGACCCTGGCCGCGCTCGAGGCGACCGTCACCGGCCCCACACCGCCCGTGGTCGCCGCCCTCTCCGCGTCGGTGGACGACCTCATGGTGCGGGCGGAGAAGCTCGCCGCGGAGCTTGCCGACGTGGTGCCGGCGTCCGCCGTACCGTCCTCCGCGGCCGTGGGCGGGGGCGGCGCGCCGGGCGTGGAGCTCCCAAGCGCCGCGGTCGCGCTGCCGGCCTCGCTGGCCCGCCCGTTGCGGCTCGGCGAGCCACCGGTGGTCGGCTACGTGACCCGCGACCGGCTGCTGCTCGACCTGCTGACGGTGCCGGAGGCCCAGGACGCCGTCCTCGCCGAGGCGGTACGACGGGCAGCCGGGCCGACCGGGGAGCGGGAGGCCTGAGCCGGTGCACGTGATCGCCACCGCCGGGCACGTGGACCACGGCAAGTCGACCCTGGTCCGCGCCCTGACCGGCCACGACCCGGACCGTCTCGAGGAGGAGCACCGCCGCGGCCTGTCCATCGAGCTCGGCTACGTGTGGACCTCGCTCGACCCGGTGGGCGACGTCGCCTTCGTCGACGTGCCCGGGCACGAACGCTTCATCACCACCATGCTCGCCGGCATCGGACCGGTCCCGGCGGTGCTCTTCGTCGTCGCCGCCGACGACCCGTGGATGCCGCAGGCAGCCGAGCACCTCGCCGCGCTGCACGCCCTCGGTGTCTCCCACGGGGTGGTCGCAGTCTCCCGCGCCGACCTCGCCGACCCTGCTCCGGTGGTCGCCCGGGTCGAGGCCGAGATCGCGGACACGTCGCTGCGGGGCGCCCCGATCGTGCCCGTCAGCGGCCACACCGGCGCCGGACTCGACGAGCTGCGCGCGCATCTTGTCGCCCTGGTGCAGTCCCTCCCGGACCCCGACCGCGCCGCCGACGTGCGGCTGTGGGTCGACCGCAGGTTCACGATCAAGGGCGCCGGCACGGTCGTCACCGGCACCCTGCCGGTCGGCACGGTCCGGGTCGGGGACACCCTCGCCGTCGGAGACCGGCCACTGAGGGTCCGGGGCGTCCAGTCCTTGGGCCGCGACACCGACTCTGCCTCCGGCGTCGCCCGGGTGGCGCTCAACCTGGCCGGTGACGACGTCGGCCTGGTGGAGCGTGGCAGCGCTCTGGTCACGCCCGGCGCCTGGCACCACACGGACGTGATGGACGTGCGGCTCGCGACCGGGCGTGGCTCGACCGGGCTCCCGCCGGAGCGGCCGCTGCTCCACGTCGGCGCCACCTCGGTGGCCACGCACTGCCGACCGCTCTCCGACGACCTGGTCCGGGTGCGCCTCGAGCGTCCGCTCCCCCTGCGCGTCGGGGACCGGGCGCTGCTGCGCGACCCGGGTAGCCGCGAGGTCTGGGGCGTCACGGTGCTCGACCCGATGCCGCCGCCGCTGCGGCGTCGTGGGGCGGCCGCTGCCCGCGCCAAGGCGCTCGCCTCGGTGGGTGCCGCCGACCTCGCCGGCGAGGTCACCCGGCGTGGCCTCGTCCGGGTGGAGGACCTGAGGCGGATCGGGGTCCCGGTCGACGACGGTCCGGCTTCGGCTGCGGTGCATGCCGATGGCTGGCTGATGAGCGAGGAGCGGGCCGATGCTGCGTCGGCCGCGGCCGAGACGGTCGTCACCGAGCACAACCGGTCCGCCCCGCTCGATCCGGGACTTCCCCTCTCGGTGCTGGCGGAGCGTCTCGGGCTTCCGTCGCCGGAGCTCGCCCGCGCCGTCGTCCGGCCGCCCCTGCGGGTCGAGTCCGGCCGGGTGACGAGCGTGCAGGCCGTCGTACTCCCTCCGGCCCTGCAGCGCGCGGTCGAGGCGGTCAGGAAGGACCTGGAGCGGGACCCGTTCGCGGCGCCGACCGCCGACCGGCTGCGCGAGGTCGGCCTCGACAACAAGGGCGCCGCGGCTGCCGCGAAGGCAGGGCTGCTCCTTCGGCCCGCGCCCGGCATCGTGCTGCTCCCGGACGCGGACAGGCTGGCCGCCGAGCGGCTGGCCGAGCTGCCCCAGCCGTTCACGACGAGCGAGGCCCGGCAGCGGCTGGGCACGAGCCGGCGCGTAGTGCTGCCGCTGCTGGAGCACCTCGACAGGAACGGTCTGACCCGGCGGCTCGCCGACGACCGGCGCGAGGTCACCGGGGGCTGACCCGAGGCGCGGCGGACGTCAGCCTGCCACGAGACCCTCGGTCACCCGTGGATGAACCTCGCCACCACCCGGCCGAGCTCGTCCCCGGCGTCCTCCTGGAGGAAGTGCCCTGCGTTCGCGACGACCGGGTGGTCGAGACCTGCAGCACCGGGGATGCCGCGCCGGAGGATCGGCGCCATCGCGCCCGTGATCGGGTCGGAGTCGCTGAAGGCGACCAGGAAGGGCCGGTCCCAGCTCGTCAGCTGCGCCCATGCGGCCCGGTTCGCCCCGGTGGCCGGGTCGTCGGGTCGCGTGGGCACGAGCAGCGGCATCGCCCGCGGGCCGGCCTTGTACTCCTCGGACGGGAACGGTGCGTCGTAGGCAGCGCGCACCTCGGGTGCCATCGGCCGCACACAGCCTGAGAGCACGAGACGGCCGACGTCGAGCACCTCGGCCTTCTCCACCGCGCGGCGGAACTCCCACCAGATCGGCGGCATGTCGTGGTCACCGGTCGGCAGCCCGGTGTTGGCCGCCACCGCGCGTGCGAACCGGTCGGGATGCTCGGCGACGAGCCGGAGCCCGATCAGCCCGCCCCAGTCCTGGCCGACGAGAGTGACGTCCCGCAGGTCGAGTACGTCGAACACCAGCGCGCGCATCCACTCGACGTGGCGGGCATAGGAGTGGTCCCCGATCTCGGCCGGCTTGTCGGACCGGCCGAAGCCGACCATGTCCGGGGCGACCGACCGGATCCCGGCGTCCGCGAGCCGCCGCATCACGTGCCGGTAGAGGAAGGACCAGGTCGGCTCGCCGTGGAGCAGCAGCGCCACGGGGCCGTCGGCGGGACCGGCCTCGACATAGGACATCCGGAGCGTCCCGCCGTCGCCGTCGGGGACCTCGGCGTAGCGCGCGGGGAAGTCGAAGTCAGGAAGGTCGGAGAAGCGGTCGTCGGGTGTGCGGAGTACGTTCACCCGCACCACCCTGTCACGTCCGGCCGGTCATCCCCAGGCGCTCGGGTCTCCCGGCCCCGGCGGGTTGATCCGCGGCTTGATCCGGACGTTCGGCAGGGGCGGAGCCGGGATCCGGTCCGGCTGTCCGTCGTACTCCTCGACGGTGCCGAACCGCTCGTCGCCGCTCTCCCAGGCCTCGCGGTACTCCACGATCTCGTCGTGCGTGCGGCCGACGAAGTTCCACCACATCACGATGTTCTCGCCGAACGGCTCACCGCCCAGCAGCATCAGCCGCGCGGCCTCGGGGCCGGGGTTGGCCAACGCGATCCGGTTCGCGCCGGGGGCAAGGTAGCCGAGCTCGGCGGGCTTGAGCTCGGTGCCGCCGGCGACGACCGGCCCGAGGTCGACGAGGACGCCGTGCTCGAACGCCGGGTCGAGATCGAAGGAGACCTCCGCCGCGGGCTCGAGGACCACCTCGGCGCCGAGGATCGGGGTGAACGCCTGCACCGGCGAGGTGCTCCCGGCGACGCTGCCGAGCAACACGCGGACGGTCGCGCCCACGACGGAGACCGGCTCGGGGACGTGGTGGGCGAAGGCACGTTCGGTGTCGCGGGCACGGTCGGGCAGCGCGACCCACAGCTGCACGCCGTGCAGGACGGTGGCCTCCCGTGTGGACACCTCGGAGTGCGCGATCCCGTGGCCGGCCGTCATGAGGTTCAGCTCGCCGGGGCGCACCATCTCGTGCGTGCCGAGGCTGTCGCGGTGCTCGACCTCGCCGGTGAACAGCCAGCTCACGGTCTGCAGGCCCGTGTGCGGATGCGGGGCGACGACCATCCCGCCGGTGTCCTCGACGTGGTCGGGGCCGTAGTGGTCGACGAAGCACCACGCCCCGATCATGGACCGCTGACGCTGCGGGAGGGTACGGCGCACGGTCATCGCGCGGGGGCCGCCGAGGGGCACCTCCCGGGCGGTGATCACCTCGATGTCGCTCACGGGCCTACTGTGGCACGCCGCGGACCTCGCCGGGAGTGCGCAGCCGGACCGCCACGAGGGCGACGTCGTCCTCGTTGTCGTCGGGAAGCAGCTCGGCCAGCAGCCGGTCGCACATGACGGGCAACGGGAGCCCGGCCAGCCGGTCCACCGCCGCGGTCAGCGTCGCGACGCCCTGGTCCAGCGACTCGCCGCGGCGCTCGATCAGGCCGTCGGTGTAGAGCAGCAGCGTGCCGCCCGGCTCGAGGAAGGCGCTGGTCTCCTGCCGCTCGGTGTGCGCGAGCACTCCGAGGAGCAGGTCGGGCTCCTCGTTCTCCAGCGCCACCGCCCCGCCGACCGGGGGCACCACGATCGGCGGAGGGTGACCGGCGTTGGACCAGCACAGCCGGGCCGGGCCGGTGTCCTCGGGCGCGCGTGGCTCGACGCGGACGACGAGCCCGGTCGCGGTCGTCTTCACCTGAAGCCCCTCGATCGCCTCGTCGAGCCGGCTCAGCATCTCGGCGGGGCCGGTGCCGGTGGTGAAGCTGATGCCGCGGAGCAACGCGCGGAGCTGCCCCATCGCGGCGGCGGCGCGGGTGTCGTGCCCCATGACGTCACCGATCACGAGGACCGTGCCCCCGTCGGCCTGGAGGAAGGCGTCGTACCAGTCGCCGCCGACCTGCGCCTCCTCGGCGGCGGCGACGTAGCGGACGACCACCTCGGTCCGCTCGTTCTCGGGCGGCTCCGTGAGCAGGCTGCGCTGCAGCTCGGCGGCGAGGTCGCGCTGCCGCGCGTAGAGGGAGAGCGTGTCGAGGGCGACGCCGGCCCGACGGCCCACCTCGACGCCGACGGCCAGGTCCTGCGGGGTGTACGCCGGCGAGCCGGCCCCGCGAACCAGCGACATGGACCCGCGGACCTCGTCGCGTCCGGGCAGCGGGACGGACAGGACGCTGTCCACGCCCATGCGGTCGACGACGGCACGGGTCTTCTCGTCGGGGACGAACTCGGCCAGCTCGTCCGGGGCGACGGACTGGAGCAGCACGGGCTGACCGCTGAGCACGACCCGCCTGCTCGGGGAGGTCTCCCCCAGCCCGGACATCAGCCCCTCCCGCACCTCGGCGGCCTCGTGCTCGAGCGCGCGGTCGCGGTGGCGCACGACGACCCGACGGCTCTGCCCGCGCTCGTCGTAGGTCTGGATGCTGACCCAGTCGGCGAAGGCGGGGACCATCTGGTCGGCGAGTCGGACCAGTGCCGTCTCCGCGTCGAGCGTCCCGGCGAGCGCCTCGGACACCCGGCCCAGGAGGCCGACGTGCTCGGCGAGCCGGTCGCGGGTGCGCTCCGCCTGCCGGCGTGCGCTGACGTCGAGGATCAGGACGAGCACGGCGTCGTCGCCGTTCTCCAGCCGCGTCGAGGCGGTGCTGACCTCCACGGCGGTGTCGCCGGGCCCCTCGAGCGTCGAGGAGGCCGCCGACTCGTCGAGCCGCCCGGCGCGGGCGAGCGCGAACGCCGCGTCGAGGTAGTCGGGCGCGGGGAACAGCGCCGGGATGGACTCCCCGGCGGCGTCGTTCGGCAGCTCGAGCAGGTCGCCTGCCCAGCGGTTCCAGGTCACGAGCCGACCCTCGACGTCCCCCACGAGGACACCGAACGGCGCGTTGTCGAGGAGCGCCCCGACCGAGGCGGGGGCCAGTGCGTGCGGGGTGCTCACCGACTCACGGCTGGACACCGCCGAGAGCGTCTCCTGGTGGACCCGCCGCAACGTGCTCGCCTCGAGGACCCCCGCCGCCTGCTCCCCCGCCTCGCTGTCCTTGGACTCGAGGATGGTGAGCGACGCGGGCATGTCCGGGGCGTACATCGCGGACCGCCGCAGCTCGGCGTCGGTCTCGGGCGCGGTGAGCAGGAGCACGCCGCACAGCGGCTTCGCGCGGTGCACCCACTGGACGGTCGCCAGCGGCGAGGGTGCGGTGCTGCCGACGACCACGGCGTCCACGTCCTCGTCGAGGGCGTTCCGCAGGTCGGTCACGGGTACGACGCGGCAGCGCTCCGGCCCGACCGCAGCGCTCAGCGTCGATTCCTCGTCGGGGGTGACCGCGACGAGCAGGAGGTTGCTCATCAGCCGGTCAGGTCCCGAGCAGCGGCACGTCGAGCAACGCGCGTCCCGTCCACGTCCGCAGGATGTCCGTCGTCGGGCTCATCACGTGAGCGGCCCGCGCGTCCCGGAGGTGGCGCTCGATCGGGTGGCGGTCGCGGTAGCCGATCCCGCCGACCAGGCTCATCGCGTCGTTGGTCACCGAGGTGGCGGTGTCGGCCACCTGGGCCTTCGCGGAGGCGAGCGCCGGAAGCGCCTCGGGGCCGCCGCTGTCGGCCTCCTCGGCCGCCCAGTAGACGAGCCGTCGGGTGGCCTGCACCTCGGCCCACATCGTGCCGAGACGGTGCTGCAGGACCGGCTCGCTGGAGATGCCGCGGCCGGTGTGGCTGTGCCGGCGGCGCTTCAGGTGCTCGGTGGACTCGCTGAGAGCCGCCTGCGCCACGCCGAGGTAGGTGCCGGCCATGGCGGTGAGGAAGTAGGGCGCCACCACCTCGAAGACGTACCAGATCTGGTCGCCGGGGGCGCCGAGGAGCGAGTCCGGACCGATCGGGACGTCCTCGAGGCGGGCACCGAGCGAGGAGTTGCCGCGCATGCCGATCCCGTCCCACGTGCCGTGGAAGGACAGCCCGGGGCTGTCTCCCCACACCACCACGGCCGAGAACTCACCGGCCGGGGCGCCCGGGTCGGCCGCGACCGTGGACACCACGTAGGAGTCGGCCTTCGAGCCGTTGGTCACGAAGCTCTTCTCCCCGTTGACCAGCCAGCCGTCGCCGTGGGAGGTGAGCTTGGTCTGCGGGAGCCAGAACTCCGCTCCCGTGCCGGGCTCGGAGAGGGCCAGGGTGGTGAGGTGCTCGCCGGCCGCGATGGGGCGGAGGAACTCCTTGCGCTGCCGCTCGGTGGGCTTGGCCCCGATCACGGCGGCAGCGACGTTGTGCATGCCGAACGCGATCGCCGTGGAGGCGCAGGCCTCGCCGAGCGTCTCGCAGACCGCGGCCAGCGCGCGCAGGCCGAGCCCGGAGCCGCCGTCCTCGCGGGGGACGACGAGGCCGCCGAGGGAGGACTGCAGGGCGCGCAGTGCCTCCTCGGGCCAGACGCCGGAGTCGGTCTGCTCCGCACGCGGTGCAGCGATGTCTCGGGCGACCTCTCGGGCGCGAGCGACCGCCTCCTGGACGGACGCTACGGGTGCTGACATGCGGCAACCTTAACCGTCGACGCCCCGATTGCCCGCTTACGAGCCGGGCGGGCGACCCTCCTCGCCGGGTGCCCGCGTGGTCGGTCCAGACCGGTCACGGAGCCTGCCGACGCCCTGTAACGCTACCGGAGGGGTGATCCGGCTCACGGTCAGCGCGCGGGGGCGGTGTCGTTCCGCTCCTTCGGGGCGACCGGGGCGCCGTGGTGGTGCCTGGCACGCTGGATGAGGGAGTAGATGTGCGTGCGGAGCTCGGCGAACCGCTCGCTGGAGCGGGTGCCGAGCTGGTCCCGCTCGTCGGGCAGGTCGATGGTGACGTCCTCCATGACCACGGTCGGCCGGCCGGACAGCACGAGGACCCGCTCCCCCAGGTAGACCGACTCGTCGATGTCGTGGGTGACGAAGAGGATCGTCACCCCGAACTCGTGCCACAGCGAGCGGACGAGGTCCTCGAGGTCGGCTCGCGTCTGCGCGTCGACCGCGGCGAACGGCTCGTCCATGAGCAGGATGTGCGGCTCGTAGGCGACGGCCCGCGCGATCGCCACCCGCTGCTGCATGCCGCCGGAGAGCTGCCACGGGTACGACGCGGGCACGTCGGCGAGGCCCACGGCGGTCAGCGCCCGCTCGACGAGCTCGTTGCGGCGCGCCTTCGGGATCTTCTTCTCCTTCAGCGGCAGCTCGACGTTCTGCCGGACGGTCATCCAGGGGAAGAGGCTGCGGCCGTACTCCTGGAACACCACTGCCATGCCGGGCGGTGGCCCGGAGACCGGCTCCCCCTCGAGGACCACCTCGCCGGAGGTGGTCTCCATGAGCCCGGCGATGCACTTGAGCAGCGTGGTCTTGCCGGCGCCGGAGGGCCCGACGACGCACACGAGCTCGCCCGGCGCGACGCTGAAGGTGAGGTCACGGACGGCCTCCAGCGCACGGTCCCCTGCGCCGTACACCTTCTTCATGGCGCGCACGTCGAGCATGGGCCGGGGGGACTGTTCGGTGGTCATGGGGTCACTCTCCTCGTTGGGCGCGACGGAGGCCGAAGTACCAGGCGAGCGCGCGTCGCTCGGCAAGGCCGAACAGCAGGGACAGCGTGACGCCGACGAGTCCGAGCACGATGATCCCGGTCCACATCTCCGGGATGGCGAACCCGCGCTGGAACTGCACGATCGTGAAGCCGAGGCCGTTGGTCGCGGCGAACATCTCGCTGATCACCATGAGGATGATGGCGAGCGACAGCGACTGCCGCATGCCGGCGAAGATCTGGGGGCTCGCGGCCCGCAGGGTCAGGTGGCGGAGCCGTGAGGCGCCGCCGATGCCGTAGCACCGGCTCGTGTCACGGAGCACGTCGTCCACGGCACGAACTCCCTCCACCGTGTTGAGCAGCACCGGCCAGATGCAGCCGAAGACGATCACGATCACCTTCATGCTGTCACCGATCCCCGCGAACAGGATCACGACCGGGATGAGCACCGGCGGCGGGATCGAGCGGAAGAACTCGAGGACCGGCTCGACGGTGTTCCGCACCGTCTGGAAGCTGCCCACGACCACGCCCAGCGTCACTCCGAGCACCACGGCCAGGGCGTACCCGGTGAGGAGCCGCAGCAGGCTCGGCACGATGTCGTGGGTCAGTCGCTCCACGGTCCACGTCTCCGGGAAGGTCGCGAAGATGTCGCTCAGTGGCGGGACGTAGGGGTCCGTGCTGTTCTCGGTGGCGACCCACCAGATCGCGAGGAGGACGACAGGCAGGCCGAGGAGCAGCCCGGTCTTCTTCAGGAGGTTCACGCGTAGACCTCCCCTCGTAGCGAGGGGTGCCAGGCCAGGACCCGGCGCTCGAGGGCGCGGGCGACGAGGTTGACCAGCACGCCGAGGACTCCCGTCACCAGGACCAGGGCGTACATCGACGGCACGTTGCCCGCCGACTGGGCCTGCGCGATCTCGTAGCCCAGGCCCGGGATGCCGATGACCAGCTCGGCGGTGATCGCCAGGACCAGCGCGACCGTGGCGGCCAGCCGGAACCCGGTCATGACGTACGGCAGGGCGGTGGGCCAGATGACGTGCCGGACCTGGGTCCACGCCCCGAAGCGGTAGGACCGCGCGGTCTCCCGGACGACGGGGTCGACGTCCTGCACGCCGTAGAGCACCTGGATCAGCACCTGCCAGAACGACGCGTAGACGATCAGGGTCAGCGAGGACTCGATCTTGTTGCCGAACACGAGCACCACGAGCGGGATGAGGGCCACCGAGGGGATCGGGCGAAGGAACTCGATGGTCGAGGCCGTGATCGCGCGCAGCACCGGGATGCTGCCGATGACGACCCCGACGGTGATGCCGAGGACCATCGCGATCGCCAGCCCGATCGCCCACGCGGTGACCGTGTCGGCGAGCGCGGACCAGAACTGCGCCTGACCCAGCTCCTCGAACAGCGCCTGGACCATGGTGCTGAAGGGAGGCAGGTACGTCGGGGAGACCACCCCTACCCGGGGCAGCAGCTCGAGCATGACGACCAGGGCGGCCAGCCCGACCAGCCCCTGCCCCCACTTCGGCAGCGTCGGCGGGTTCCTCATCGGGTGCGGGTCGACTCCGGTCAGGGCAGCAGGGCCGCGACGTCGACGGGCTCCTTGACGAGACCGTCCTGCTCGGCGAGGTCCGCGAGCTTCTGGGTGGACTCCTCGTTCACCTCGGTCGGCCACTTGGGCAGCGTGACCTTCTCGATGAGCTCGTCGTCGATCTCGGTGTAGGTCTGCACGATCGCACGTGCCTCGTCGGGGTGCGCCTCGGCGTACTCGAGGGACTCGGTGATCGCGTCGACGAAGCTCTCCACGAGCTCGGGGTCGGAGTCGATGAGCTCCTCGGAGGTGAAGTAGCCGGCGATCATCAGCTCGGGCGCCGTGTCGACGAGGTTCCAGGCCACGACCCGGTGCCCCTGGTCCTCGCTGATCGCCACGAACGGCTCGACGACCCACGCCGCGTCGACGTTGCCGCTGGCGACCGCTGCGGGCATGTCCGGGAAGGCGAGCTCGACGAACTGGACGTCGTCAGGGTTGCCGCCGTCCTTGCGGATCGACTCGCGCACGGTGGTGTCACCGATGTTGTTGAGCGTGTTGACCGCGACGGTCTTGCCGGAGAGGTCCTTGGCGGACTGGATGTCGCTGTCCCCGGCGACGACGACGGCGCTGAAGTCCTCGCCCTCCTTGCCGGTGGACGAGTTGCCGGGAGCCACGATCTTGAGGGGCAGGCCCTCGCCGCGGGCAAGCATCAGCGAGGTCACGTTGCTGAAGCCGAACTGGAACTGGCCGCTCATCACGCCGGGCACGATCGCGGCGCCGCCCTGGCCTGCCTCGAGGGTGAGGTCGATGCCGCGCTCCTCGAAGAAGCCCTGCTCGTCACCGAGGTAGATCGGGGCCACGTCGACGATCGGGATGATGCCGACCGTCACCTTCTGGAGCTCGCCCTCGGCGGACCCGCCGCCCTCGCCTGAGTCGGACCCGCAGGCCGCGGTGGTGGCGAGGACGGTGACGATGGCAGCGGCCTTCAGGGCCGCGATCCCCACTCTGCGCATGACGCTTCTCCCTGTGAGAGACGGTTGGTGTTCGCATCCCGAACTTGTGTTCTCAATACGTTACACACCTCGCACCGGGCCTGTGGAGTACCTACACCAGGTTGTTACCTACGCGGATTCGCGTCGTCCCTGCCCGCAGGCCTGCTCCTGCCTGACCAGGTGCTCGTCGCAGGCCACCCGTAGCTCCCCGGGGCCGAGGACGCAGAAGGCGATCTCCTCGGGCTCGGGCACCTCGGCGTACGGGAGCGCTACGCACGAGTCCAGCCTCGCCGCGACGTGCGCGGTCGGGTGGACGAAGGAGCGGCCGTCCCCCGCGGTCAGGTTCGCCGCGAGCAGGCGCTCCGGCGTCCCGACGTCGAAGGCGACCCCGTCGTGCTCGACGAGCTCGAGCTCGCCCCGCTCCCAGGCCTCACGCCAGACCACCTCGTAGATGCCCGTCGGCTCCGCACGCAGCCGCACGACGGCCGCGTGCGGGAGGAGGCTCAGGCCCAGGAACCTGTGCTCGCCGAAGTCACCCGCGGCGCCGGTACGGCGGACGAGCAGGCGCGGCCTCGACCCGTCCCAGCCGGACACGAAGCCCTCGGGCGGAGACGGGATCCACGCGTCGGCGTTCTGCACCAGCACATGGGCCCCGTCGAGCCACGGCGCCAGCCGGGCCACCGCGCCCGCGGTGCCGAGGGCCTCGGGCTGCTCGACGCTGACCGTGACGTCGAGGTCGCGCACGTGGTCCACGACCTGCTCCGCGAGGTGATGGGCGTTGACCGCCTTGCGCAGGTCCCGCGACAGCGGGCTCCCGAGCGCCCAGCGGACGAGCGAGACGTTGGCGACCGTGCACAGCGCCTTCGGCAGCCGCTCGGTGACCGGCCGCAGCCGTCGCCCCTCCCCTGCGCACAGCACGATCGAGGCGACCTCGGTCACGCGCGTCGCAGGTCCTGCTCGATGCGCCGGGCGGTGTCGAGCAGCAGGGGCAGGAACTCCCGGGTCGCCTTCTCCCGGGTCAGTCGCGTGACGTGTGAGGAGATGTTCACCGCGGCGATGACCCGGCCTCGCTTGTCGTGCACCGGAGCCGCCAGTGACCGCAGCCCCGCCTCGAGCTCCTGGTCCACCAGCGCGTAGCCCTGCCGGCGTACCTCGTCGAGCACCGCGCGGAGGGCCTCGGCGGAGGAGACGGTGCGCTGGGTGAGCTGGTCGAGGTGGACCTGGGCGAGGTACTCGTCGAGCTTGTCCTCCGGCAGGCCGGCGAGCAGCACCCTGCCCATCGAGGTGGCGTAGGCCGGGAACCTCGTGCCGACGTTGATCGCCACGGTCATGATCCGGGACGTGGGGACACGTGCGACGTACACGATGTCCCGGCCGTCGAGCACCGACATCGACGACGACTCGTGGGTCTCGGCAACGAGCCGTTCGAGGTGCGGCTCGGCGACGCCGGGCAGCGAGATGCTGGAGAGGTAGGCGTACCCCAGGTCGAGCACCTTGGGGGTGAGCTCGAAGAGCTTGCCGTCGGTGCGGACGTAGCCGAGGTCGACCAGGGTGAGCAGGAACCTGCGGGCCGCGGCGCGGGTCAGGCCGGTCGCCCGCGCCACGTCGCTCAACGTCATCTGCGGCGAGTCGGGGCCGAACGCCGTGATGACGGACAGCCCGCGCTCCAGCGACTGGACGTAGTGGTCAGCGCGCTGGGTCTCGCCCGACACGGCCTGCTCGGTCACGTGCACACCTTCTCACGCCGGCCGAGGGCAGGCCTCGAGGGCACCGGATGCCCGCGCCCCCGCGGCCCGTGCTCAGAACGGGTACTGGGCGGGCTCGCCACGCATCGTGATCCAGCGCGTCTCCGTGAACGCCTCGATGTTCGCCGCCGGTCCGCCGAACCGCGACCCGGTCCCCGAGCCACGCACACCGCCGAACGGCGCGTTGGCCTCGTCGTTGACCGTCTGGTCGTTGATGTGCACGATCCCGGTCGGGATCTGCTCGGCGACCGCGAGCCCGCGCATGACGTCCTTGGTCACGATGCCGAGCGAGAGACCGTAGTCGCTCTCGGCGGCCAGCTTCACCGCGTCCTCCACCGATGCGAACCGGGTCACCGGGGCGACCGGCCCGAAGACCTCCTCGGCGAACGCCGGTGCGGTCAGGGGTACGTCGGACAGCACGGTCGGCCTGTAGAACAGCTCCTCGTAGGAGCCGCCGGCGGAGATCTTCGCGCCCTGCTCGGCACTGGCGGTGACCATGCCGTGGATCTTGTCCCGCTGCTTCGCGTCGATCACCGGTCCGAGGGCGACCTCGTCGACCGCCGGGTTGCCGACCGGCAGGTGGCCGGCCTTGTCGGACAGCCGCTCGACGAAGTCGTCGTACAACCGGTCGGAGACGAGGTGGCGGCCGGTCGTCATGCAGATCTGACCCTGGTGGAAGAACGAGCCCCAGGCGGCGAGGTTGACGGCCGCGTCCACGTCGGCGTCGTCCAGGACGAGCAGCGCGGAGTTGCCGCCGAGCTCGAGGTGCGCCCGCTTCAGGTGCTTGCCCGCGAGCTCTCCGATCCGCCGGCCCACCGCGGTAGAGCCGGTGAACGAGATGACCCGGACGCTCGGGTCCGTCACGAGCGCCTCGCCGACCTCCGCGCCACCGGGCAGCATCTGGAGGACGCCCGGCGGAAGCCCGGCCTCCTCGAAGATCCGTGCCATCAGCGCCCCGCCGGTGACCGCGGTGCGCGGGTCGGGCTTGAGCAGGACCGCGTTGCCCAGCGCGAGGGCGGGCGCCACCGAGCGGATGCCCAGGATGATCGGCACGTTGAACGGCGAGATCACGCCGACCACGCCCGCGGGCATCCGGCGGACCATCGACAGCCGCGGCTGCTCCGAGGGGATGACCTCACCGATCGCCATCGCCGGCAGCCCCGCGGCCTCGTAGCACTCCTCCGCGGCCACGTGCAGCGCGAAGCCGGCCATGCCGGGGACTGCACCCACCTCACGGATGTTCCAGCCGCTGATCTCCTCCGCGTGCTGCTGCCAGAGGTCGCCGGCCCGGCGCAGGACCGCCGCGCGTGCAGTGTGCGGCAGCGCCGCCCACTCCCGCTGCGCGACGAGCGCGGACTGTCCCGCCTCCGCGACGTCCTCGGCGGTGGCCTGGCCCATCCGGCCGAGCTCCTGCCCGGTCGCGGGCTCGACGACGGCGTAGTCGCCGCCCCGTCCCGGCTGCCACTCTCCGCCCCTGAAGATCCTGCCCTGCCAGTCGACGCTGTCGAGAAGTCCCATGGTCGGTGTCTAGCACGCGGCCACCGTCACATCAACGGAGTCGATCGCTCACCTGACCCGGTGGGCATGACTCCGGGGCCAACGGGAACCACCCGGGCGACAAGGAGTCGAGGAGGTAACCCCATGCCTGCCAAGGAAGAGATGCCGTCGACGGTCCGGCGTTCCCCGAAGAAGGCGCAGCGCACCTGGGCCAAGACGCTCGACTCGGCGGTCGAGCAGTACGGCGAGGGCGAACGCGCCCACCGGACCGCGTTCTCCGCGCTCAAGCACAGCTACGAGAAGGTCGGCGACCACTGGGAGGGCAAGGACCAGAAGGGCCCGTCGGACAAGCAGGCCGAGAAGTCCGGCTCCCCGGCCCGCAAGGGCGGGACGACCGCCGGCGGCGTCGACGCGAACGCGTCCAAGAGCCACCTCTACGAGGTCGCCAGGAAGCTGGACATCCGTGGCCGCTCACGGATGGGCAAGGACGAGCTCGTCGACGCCATCCAGAAGGCCAACGCCCGGGAGACTCGCAAGAGCCGCTCCTGACGCCGATGCACCCCTTGACCCGTGGGGCGGCCGCCGGGCTCGCCGGGACGGCCGCGCTCCACGCAACGACCTACCTGGACATGGCGGTGCGTGGACGTCCCGCGAGCACCACCCCGGAGCAGACGGTCGAGAGGCTGGCCCGGCTG
>DASTPU010000117.1:0-11108 GCA_035762105.1 Nocardioidaceae bacterium
CCTGGACCCACGACCCGGCCAGGCTGCTGCCCGGCGTGACCCTGTACCTGCACGTCCACGCCGACACCCTCCGGGCCGGCAACGGCGTGGTCCGCTGGGAGGGCGAGGGACCGATCTCCTGGGCCTACGTCCGCGACGTCCTCGGGCCCCAGGCCCGGTTCGTGGTCAAACCCGTGATCGACCCCGCCACCCTGCCCGCGGTCGACGCCTACGAGACCCCCGAACGCCTCCGCGAGGGCCTGCACCTGCGCACCCCGTTCGACATCTTCCCCTACGCCCCGAACACCAGCCGCCGCCTGCAGGCCGACCACACCCAGCCCTACAAGTCCCAAGGCAACGCCGGGGAGCCGGGGCGGCCGGGGCAGACCGGGCTGCACAACCTCGGACCGATGACCGGCTTCCACCACCGGACCAAGACCCACGGCGGCTGGCAGGTCGCACAACCCTTCCCCGGCATCTACCTGTGGATGAGCCCCCACGGGTCGGTGTTCCTCGTCGACAACACCGGCACCCGCCAGGTCCGCCGACCCCAGCCCACCGGACACACCCGCATCCACCTCGGCCCACCCGGCCAGAGCCCACCCACGATCGCGCTCGCCAAGATCATCGACGACTGGGTCGCCTGAGCGCGCAGACAGGCTGCTCGGGGTAGCCGTTCTGGCTACCCCGAGCAGCCACGTGGTCTGTGGCTCACCTGAGATGTGGGCAGATCAGGTGGCGGTGACCGAGTCAGTCACTCGCGGCGATCGTCACTACGGCGGACCCCTTATCCGTGGCGAGATCAGCGTTGACTGGACTGGATGACAGGGTCACCGTGAAGGCCTCGGCGAGCTCTTGAACCTTGTCATCCGGGATCTCAATTACCACGAGCTCACTCGCGTCACCCGGGGCGAATGTGAGGGTTCCGGTCACAGGTGTGAAGTCCTCTGTTGCAGTCGCCTTGGTGCCGCCGCTGCCGGTTGCGGTCCAGCCAACCGTCACAGTCTTCTCGCTCACAGGCGTGAGTGTGACCTCGAGCTTGAGGGTGTCACCCTCCTTTGTGTCGGCCGTGAGACTGGTGAATCCCAGTTTCGGTTCCGGGTCGTTGTCGAGGATGGTTGCCATTCCGGTGAGGTCTCCCGAAACTGCATTCCGCACGTCGTAGACGATGAGGTAGAAGGTCTCGTTGACCTCGTCGATGGAGTCGTCGATGGTCTCGACGGCAATCGGGACGCTGGTCTTGCCGACCCCGATGCTGCCGGTCGAGCCGGTGACGCCCGCGTAGTCGGCTTCTGCCTTGGCTGTTCCGTCAGCGGTTGCGTAACGGAAGGTCACCACCTCCGTTGCCGGTGCCGTCAAGGACACCACGAAGTCCTCGTCGTCACCCTCGTCGTCTTCTGGGTCATAGCTGACGAAGAGAGTCGGTGTGACGCTTGGGTCGTTGTCCAGGATGGTCGCCCTACCCTGAACGTCGCCCGGCTTCGCGTTGTGGATGTCCGAGACGTTGAGGTAGAACACCTCGGACGACTCATCGACCTTGTCGTCCTCTGTGGAGACGTAGACCGTGATCTCGGTCTGCCCCTTGGAGATGACGACGTTGTTGCCGCTCCGGTAGGTGAAGTCGCTCGGCTCATCCGCGCTGCCCTCCGCCGTCACGTAGTCGAACGTCACGTCGGTTGTGGCCTTGGCAGAGAGATAGACGCGGAATCCCGCACTACTGCCTTCCGTCACCGTGACGTCACCGACGTTGAGGATCGGCCCGTCGTTGTCGGTGATGGTGCCTGTGCCCCTGCTGTCGGCGATATCGGCGTTGACCGCGCTGGAGAGGTTCAGCGTGAACGTCTCTATGTTCTCCGACGCGCTGTCATCGATGGTGTAGACGTTGACGGTCTTGCTCGTCGTACCGGGGCTGAAGGTCAGGTAGCCGCTGGTCGGGTAGAAGTCCGAGGACGAGGCAGCCGTCCCGCTCGAAGTCGCGTAGTAGACGGTCACGGTCTTGTTCGACACCCTGTCGAGCCTGACCGTGAACGTCGCGGTCTGGCCCTCGACCACCGTCCTGTCGTCGACAGAGAGACTCGGTTCGTCCTCCACGATGGTGGCAACTCCCGTGCCGTCGTAGATGTAGCTGTGTACCGGGTCGTAGAGCGTGAGGTACACCGACTCGGCGCTCTCGTCGAGCAGGTCACTCAGTACGACGATGCTGACCGACCGGCTCGTCGTACCGGGTGGGAACACGAGCGTCCCGGTTGGTTCTGCGGCATAGAAGTCGGTGTCGACCGTGGCGCTGCCCGCGCTCACGAGGTAGTCGACGTACACCCAACGGCCGCTCACCGCGGAGAGAGTCACCGGCAGCTTCGCGACGGCGACACCGGACACGGGCTCGGTGACGGTGAGCTCACCGGCGTCGAGGTACGGCTGTGGATCGTTGTCGAGGATCCGGACCAGTCCCACGCGGTCCGCGATCGTGGCGTGGACGGGCTCGGAGATGCGGAACCGGAAGTACTCGTTCCGTTCGTCGAGCTCATCGCCCTTGACGGTGACCGGGATGGTGGCCGACTGCCGGCCACGCGGGATCACGAGCGTGCCGGACTGCCGTACGTAGTCGGCACCCTTGGCGGTCCCGTCGAGCGTCGTGTACTCGGCGGTCACGCGGCGGGTCGCCGGCGCTGAGAGGACCACACGCACGGTCGCGGTGGTGTTGTAGGAGTCGGTCTCGGTAACGCGAACGTTCTTCACCGACAGCTCGGGAACGGCGGCGAAGGCCGGGGCTGCCTGGAGGAACCCCACCGCCATGAACGCCGCTACAAAGAGAGCTCCCGCTCGCGAACGGCCCCAGCTGGGTGTTCGGCGGCGGGAGGGTTTGGACGTAAGACGAATCTGCATGACGCCCCCCTTAGGACTAGCGCATACGTCTTCAGCGTCAGTGTCGCGTCTGCGCGGCCCGTCACGTCAGAGCACAATTTCCCTTCCTGCGAGGTAGATGGGCCCGGCTCCGACATGTCACGACTTGCCGTCTCCGCACGAAACCGCCTGGATGGCTGGTCATGCAGTCCGACCGTGCCCAGACGGACACGGTCGGAGACTTCTCTCGGTACGACGGCTCCCTACTCGTCGTCCTTGATGGTGGCGACGGCGGTGTAGTCGCCTTCGGTGGCTCCGGTGACGTCGGAGATCTTCAGCTTGAACGTCTCGTCTCCCTCATCGAAGTCGTCCTGCCGGATCTTCACCTCGAGGGTGACGGTGTCGTCCCCCTTTGCGATCTTGACGTTGTCGACCGACTTGGCGTCGTAGTCCTTGCCGGCCTCTGCAGTGCCGTTCGCGGTGTCGAAGTCGAAGTAGACATCACTGGGTGCGTCAAAGGACAGCCTGACCTTGAAGTAGGCCATGCCGCCCTCGTTGACGGTGGTGTCGTCGACGTACAGCTCGGGCTTGGCCGCTGGGTCGTCGTCCTTGATGGTGCCGGTGGCGGTGTAGTCGCCTCCGGTGGCTCCGGTGACGTCGGAGATCCTCAGCTTGAAGGTCTCGTCGGGTTCGTCGGAGCTGTCTTCTCGGGTCCACACCTTGACCGTGGTGCTGTCTTCTCCCTTGGCGATCTTGACGTTGTTTCCGGAGGTGGTGTCGTAGTCCTCGCCGGCCTTGGCGCTGCCGTTCTCGGTGTCGAAGTCGAAGTAGACGTCGCTGGGTGCCTTGAAGGACAGCCGGACCTTGAAGGTGGCCTGGTCGCCCTCGTTGACGCTTGTGTCGTCGACGTACAGCTTGGGCTTGGCTGCTGGGTCGTCGTCCTTGATGGTCGCCTTGCCGGTGAGGTCGCCGGCGGTCGCGCCGTTGAGGTCGGACACTTTCAGGTAGAAGGTCTCGTCAGGCTCGTCCGTGTCGTCCTCTCTGGTCATCACCTTGATGCTGGCGCTACTCGATCCCTTGGGGATCTTGTAGTTGTTGTAGCTGGCGGCGTCGTAGTCCTTGCCGGCGACTGCGCTGCCGTCCCCGGTCTCGTAGTCGAAGGTGACGTCATTCGGCGCGTTGGAGGAGAGCTTCACCGTGAAGTAGGCGGCGTCTCCCTCGTCTACCCACTCGTCCTCGACCGTGAGAGTCGGCTTCGGGGCAGGTGCCGGGTCGTCGTCCTCGATGGTGGCCTTGCCGGTCAGATCACCCGCGGTCACTCCGTCGAGATCGGAGACGTTGAGGTAGAAGGTCTCGTCCGGCTCGTCGGTGGAGTCCTCGCGTGTCGTCACCTTGATGCTGGCGCTGCTCGATCCCTTGGGGATCTTGTAGTTGTTGTAGCTGGCGGCGTCGTAGTCGGAGCCGGCCTTCGCAGAGCCGTCCGACGTCGCGTAGTCGAACGTCACGTCCTCAGGTGCCGACTTGGACAGCGTGACCTTGAAGTACGCGGCGTCGCCCTCGTCGACGTCGACGTCACCGACGTAGAGCTTTGGCTCCGGAGGCGGTGCCGTCTCGTCCTCGTCGAGAATCGTGACCTTGCCGACCCGGTCGGCGATCTTGGCGTGGACCGCATCGAAGATGCGGACCTTGAAGAACTCGTCGGGCTCCTCGTTGGTGTCTCCCAGCACCGGGACATGTACGAACGCGACCTTGCTCCGCTTCGGGAACGTCACGCGGCCACTCGACTCGAGATAGTCGGAGTCGGCCTCCGCCGTGCCGTCCTTGGTCGTGTACGCGACGCTGACGCGGTGGTTCACGCGCTTGCTCAGCACGATCTTGACGTGCGCGTTGGTCGAGCCGGAGTCGGCCTCGACGACGGTACGGTCCTTGACCCGCAGCTGGGCGGGCGCAGCCGCTGTCGCGGTGAGGGGTTGCAGGAACCCGAGGGTGAGTAGTCCGGCGAAGAGCAGGATCAGAGCTCTCCAGCCGTGGCCCCTTCGTAGGGCTAGGGGAACGATCATGGTGCGATGCCCCCTCTCATGGAGTTGTGCACGTGCAGGAGCACGTCGTTCCACCCCCAGGCTCTGCTCTCCACCGGGGAACGCGTCAGAGGCCAACCGCCTACTGCCCTGGGGCGCAGGTCGGGATACCGGCACGCCGGAGTTGTCCCCCTCGGTGGAACAGAGACCCATAGCGGTACATGGGCCGGACATCAGTCCTTGCCGTGCCTCCACCCAGTCCCGGGCGTTCGGGCACTGTGCCGGGCGAACGGTCTTCCTCGGCACCTCGCCGTTCCGGGCACACGACAACGGGCCCCGGGACACAAGTCCCGGGGCCCGTCCTGTCTCGAGGAGGTCACTCCTCGGGCATCAGGATCCACGCCACGATGTAGGCCACGGCGAGCGACCCGAACCCGAAGATCGTGCCGAGCACGACGACGAGCCGCACCAGGTTGGCGTCCACTCCGAGGTAGGCCGCCACGCCGCCACAGACACCGCCGAGCCAGCGGTCGTCACGGCTGCGGACCAGCCGCTTCGGGCCGGGGGTGGGGGAGGGGACCGAGGTCGGCCCGGAAGGGGGAGGGGTCATCGGTTCGGTCATCGTGCTTCTCCTTCGTAGTCGTAGTCGTTGTCGTAGGTGTCGGTGCTCTTGCGGGACAGTCCCTTCGCCGCCAGGGCCACGACCCCGACGAGGCCTGCGGCCACGAGCGTCGCGGGGAAGAGCCATTTGACCTCCGAGAGGTCGATGACCCCTGCCTCACGCAGGGCCCAGGACCCGGCGATGCCGAGGAAGACCAGGCCCACGACCAGGTAGCTGACGTTGAGCGGGTGGGTGTAGCGGGAGGTGCTCATCACTGCCTCACTTCGATGTTGCCGACCATCAGGTCGAGGTTGAGGTCGAACTCGGGGACGTCCTCGCCGCCGTCGACGGTGCGCTCGATGGCTACCACGCCGGCACCGCTGCGGGTCTCACCCATGACGGTGACGTCGCCGGCCATCTCGATCCGGGCGTCGACGTTGACGTCGGCGTCGTCGGGAATCGTGACCACGATCTCGCCGACGTTGCCGTCGATCTCGATCGTGCGCCCGTCGAGGGCCTCGAGGTCGCTGATCCTGCTGAGGTTGAGGTGGGTCGCTCCGGCCGAGAAGGTGTACCTGTTAGCCACCTCCGCGGCGGTGCCGGGTGTCTTGACGACGCGCTCGTCGTTGTAGCGGAGGTCGTTCGCCGAGGCGCCGACCAGACCGATCACGGCGACGATGCCGAGGGCGATCAGCCCGCCGGGACGGCCGAACCACGCGCCGACCAGGAGCATGACGCCGATGACCGCGAGCGCGAGGGCCGGGTAGGCGCCGTCGGGGACTCCGCCCTGGGCGACGTCGTACAGGCCGAGCGAGCCGAGGGCGACCGCGATCAACGCGAGGGTGAACCAGAACAGCGTGGGTCCGCGGTCGGGGCGGGGGGCCGGCGGCTGCTGGACGGGGTACGGCGTCGGGGCCGGCGGGACCGCTCCGTAGTACGGGTCGGTCGTGAAGGCGGTGGTGTCCTCGGTCTCGGCCGGTGCGGTCGTCTCGGGAAGCGCTCCACCGGAGGAGTCAGGACGGGGTGCCCCGGGCTGGGGCGGAGGGTAGGTCGTGCTCACGGGCTTGTCTCGATTCATGAGGATGAGGGCGATGACGAGTGCGATGAGGGCCAGCGGCCAGGGGAACCAGATGTCACCCCAGCTGTCGCCGACCAGGAGGAGACCGGCCAGGACCGCCGCCACGATGAGCACGGTGGTCCGGGTGCTCGGGCTCGTGGCGATCGGCGCGGTCTCCTTGCCCTCCTCCGGGACGAACAGCCAGAAGGCGCCGTACAGGAGGAGGCCCGCGCCGCCGAACAACGCCAGGACGACGAAGGCGACGCGGAGGACGGTGGGGTCGATGTTGAGGTGCCGGCCGAGGCCGCCGGCGACACCGGCGATCTTGCGGTCGATGACGCTGCGGCGCAGCTGGCTGTAGTCGCGCAGGTGCTCGGTGTTGACCCGGCTCTGCTGGGGTGTCTCGGTCATGTATCCATCGTTGACCCGGCGGCTCCACACCGCCATCGGGGAGAGCCCTGATTCGGGTGGGCCGGAAGTCCCGCGCCGTCAGGGTCGGGCGGGGGCCGGGACCAGGGTCGGACCAGGGGTCAATCTCATGGTTCGCGCCGGTTCCCTGTGTGACGATTGAGCAAATGACCAGCAATGTCGTGGACCACGAGACCGGCCAGGAGGTCCGCCGGGCCACCCGCCGCACCGACAGCAGGATCCTCGGTGGCGTGGCGGCGGGCCTGGCCGACCACCTCGGTGTCGACCGCACCTTCGTCCGTGCGGCGTTCGTGCTCGCGTCGTTCCTCGGCGGCTTCGGCGTCGCGCTGTACGCCGGTCTCTGGATGATCCTGCCGAGCGACGCGCGCTTCCACGAGGACGCTCCTGGCCTTGAGGCCGCGACCCGTCAGGGCAAGCGGCCGCGACGGACGTCGCGTCTCGAGGAGGGTGGCTGGCTCGTCGCACTCGGCGCGGTGGCCCTCGGCGTCGTCGTGCTCGTGCAGTCCTTCGTGGGCAGCGGGTTCCTGTTCTGGCCGGCGCTCCTCGGCGTCGTCGGACTCGCCGTGCTCTGGCGCCAGGCGGACGAGGCACAGCGCGAGCGGTGGATCGACACGACCGGGAAGATCGACCCGGTCCGGGCAGTCCTCGGACGCGGCGGGACGGCGTCGTACGCCAGGCTCGCCGCCGGGGTGGTCCTGCTGCTGACCGCGTTCGGGCTCTTCGCGATCCAGTCCGACCAGGCAGGGGTGGCGCGCGACGTCATGCTCGCCGGCCTGCTCGGTGTCCTCGGACTCGGGCTCACCGTGGGACCGTGGCTCTTCCGGCTCGCGTCCGACCTCGCCGAGGAACGCGCCGCGCGCGTTCGCTCCCAGGAGCGCGCCGACGTCGCGGCGCACCTGCACGACTCCGTGCTGCAGACGCTCGCGCTCATCCAGAAGCACGCCGACGACGGCCGCACCGTCGCCCGGCTCGCCCGCGCGCAGGAACGCGACCTGCGGTCCTGGCTGTACGCCGACACGGCTGCCGCCGAGACGTCGCTGGCCGGTGCGTTGAAGGCCGCGGCAGCGGACGTCGAGGACGTCCACGGGATCCCGGTCGAGGTGGTCACCGTCGGCGACGCCGAGCTAGCCGACGCCGCCAGGCCCATCGTGCTCGCCGCCCGCGAAGCCATGGTCAACGCCGCCAAGCACTCCGGAGCCGACAAGGTCGACGTCTACGCCGAGTCCGCGGGGGACCGGGTCGAGGTCTTCGTCCGCGACCGGGGTCGCGGCTTCGACACCGACGCCGTGTCGGAGGACAGGCTCGGGGTCCGGCGCAGCATCGTGGACAGGATGGAGCGTCACGGCGGTTCAGCCACCGTGCGCTCGGCGCCCGGCGACGGAACCGAGGTACGCCTTTCCATGCCGCTCCGGCGGCCCGAGACCCAGGAGGCCCGATGACCGGGACCAGCCCACGACGGGTGGTCATCGTCGACGACCACGCGATGTTCCGCACCGGCGTGCGTGCCGAGATCGCCGGCTCGGTCGACGTGGTGGGCGAGGCCGCGGACGTCGACGAGGCGGTCGCCGTGGTGACGGCTGCACGTCCGGACGTGGTGCTGCTCGACGTACACCTCCCCGGAGGCGGGGGAGTCGAGGTGATGCGCCGGACCGCCACCAGGGTTCCCGAGGTCAAGTTCCTCGCGCTGAGCGTCTCCGACGCCGCCGAGGACGTGATCGGCACGATCCGGGGCGGGGCGCGGGGCTACGTCACCAAGTCGATCACCGGCCCCGAGCTGGTCAGCGCGATCGACCGGGTGGCCGACGGGGACGCGGTGTTCTCGCCGAGACTGGCCGGGTTCGTGCTCGACGCGTTCGCCGGCTCGATCGAGGTGGCCCAGGTCGACGAGGACCTTGACCGGCTCACCGAGCGGGAGCGCGAGGTGATGCGGCTCATCGCCCGGGGCTACGCCTACAAGGAGGTCGCCGCGGAGCTGTTCATCTCGGTGAAGACGGTCGAGACCCACGTCTCCAGCGTGCTGAGGAAGCTGCAGCTGTCGTCGCGTCACGAGCTGACCCGCTGGGCGTCCGACAGGCGGCTTCTGTGAGGATTGGCGCATGGAGCTCCTGCGCGACGTCCTCGTCTTCCTGCACTTCATCGGCCTCGCCGCGCTCTTCGGCGGCCTCTTCGTCCAGATCAGGTCCGACCCGCGGATCGTCAACAGCGCGGTCATCCACGGCATCCTGACGCAGCTCGTCACGGGTCTCCTGCTCGTCGGCGTGATCGAGGCCGACGGCGCCGCGGACGGCGACTTCCGGATGAAGGTCGGCGTGAAGCTGGCGGTCGCGCTGGTGATCGCCGTGCTCGCCTTCGCGAACCGGAAGAAGACCTCCATCCCCAACGGCCTGTTCTTCGGCCTGATGGGCCTGACCGCGCTGAACATCGCCATCGCCGTCTTCTGGTGACCGGGCCGGCGGGGCACGCGCCCCGTCGTCGGTTCATGTCCGTGCCGAGACGTAGGCTTGGCGGGACATGAGCGCGCTGTTCCCGATCCCGCAGACCAACACTCCCTCCGGCCACGAAGAGGGCGTGCTCGGCGACGTCTCCAAGGAGCCCAGGAGCCGCCGCCGGCGCAGCCCCGAGGAGCTGCTCGAGGGGCTGAACGACCCGCAGCGTCAGGCAGTCGTGCACGCCGGGACGCCGCTGCTCGTGGTCGCCGGTGCGGGATCGGGCAAGACCCGGGTGCTCACCCGCCGGATCGCCTGGCTGATCTCGGAGCGTGACGCCCACCCCGGCTCGGTCCTGGCGATCACGTTCACCAACAAGGCCGCCGCCGAGATGCGCGAGCGGGTCGAGGAGCTCGTCGGGCGGCGGGCCCGGCTGATGTGGGTCTCCACCTTCCACTCCGCCTGCGTGCGGATCCTGCGCAAGGAGATCGACAGGTTCGGCTACAAGTCGTCGTTCTCCATCTACGACGCAGCCGACTCCAAGCGGCTGATGACGCTGGTCCTGCGCGACCTCGAGCTGGACCCGAAGCGCTACCAGCCCCGCGCGGTGCTGAACTGGGTGTCCAACGCCAAGAACGAGCTCATCGACGAGGAGCAGGCGGCGAAGGACGCCAAGAACCACCTCGAGGAGACCTACGCCGAGGCGTACAAGATCTACCAGCGGCGCCTGCGCGAGGCCAACGCGCTCGACTTCGACGACCTGATCATGACCACGGTCCACCTGTTCCGCGCGTTCCCCGAGGTCCGCGAGACCTACCGCCGCCGGTTCCGGCACGTGCTGGTCGACGAGTACCAGGACACCAACCACGCGCAGTACGCCCTCATCCGCGAGCTCTGCGGCCACCTCGAGGACGCCCCAGAAGGCGCCATCGGCCCGTCGGAGCTGATGGTGGTCGGTGACGCCGACCAGTCCATCTACGCCTTCCGCGGCGCCAACATCCGCAACATCCTCGCCTTCGAGGAGGACTTCCCCGACGCCCGGACGATCCTGCTGGAGCAGAACTACCGCTCCACCCAGACCATCCTCACCGCGGCGAACTCCGTGATCAGCAAGAACGCCGGCCGCAAGCCGAAGAACCTCTGGTCGGACGCGGGCGAGGGTGAGCCGATCGTCGGGTACGTCGCCGACGACGAGCACGACGAGGCGCGGTTCGTGGCCGAGGAGGTCGACCGGCTCACCGACGACGTGAAGGCCCGACCCGGAGACGTGGCGGTCTTCTACCGCACCAACGCCCAGTCGCGTGTGTTCGAGGAGGTGTTCATCCGCGTCGGACTGCCCTACAAGGTCGTCGGCGGCGTGCGCTTCTACGAGCGCAAGGAGGTCAAGGACGCGCTGGCCTACCTGCGGGCGCTGGTCAACCCCGCCGACGAGATCTCGCTGCGCCGGATCCTCAACGTCCCCAAGCGCGGCATCGGCGACCGCGCCGAGGCGTGCGTCGAGGCGCTGGCGTCGCGGGACCGGGTCCCGTTCTGGGACGCGCTGCGCAAGGCCGAGGACGCGCCCGGCATCGCAAGCCGGTCACTCAACGCGATCCGCTCCTTCGTCGAGATGATCGAGGAGCTGCAGTCGATGGCCGACGCGGGCGAGGGTGAGCCGATCGTCGGGTACGTCGCCGACGACGAGCACGACGAGGCGCGGTTCGTGTCGGAGGAGATCGACAAGCTCACCGACGCCGGGATGCGGGCCGGCGACGTGG
>DASTPU010000118.1:0-12948 GCA_035762105.1 Nocardioidaceae bacterium
GTCTTCGACTCGATCTGCCGGATCCGCTCACGCGTGACGCCGTAGACCTTGCCGATCTCGTCGAGGGTCTTCGGCTGGCCGTCGGTGAGGCCGAACCGCATGGACACGACGCCCGCCTCGCGCTCCGACAGCGTGTCGAGCACGGCATGGAGCTGCTCCTGCAGCAGCGTGAACGAGACCGCGTCGGCCGGAACGATCGCCTCGGAGTCCTCGATCAGGTCGCCGAACTCGGAGTCGCCGTCCTCACCGAGGGGCGTGTGCAGTGAGATCGGCTCGCGACCGTACTTCTGGACCTCGATGACCTTCTCAGGGGTCATGTCGAGCTCCTTGGCCAGCTCCTCCGGCGTCGGCTCCCGGCCGAGGTCCTGCAGCATCTGGCGCTGGACGCGGGCGAGCTTGTTGATGACCTCGACCATGTGGACCGGGATGCGGATCGTGCGCGCCTGGTCGGCCATCGCCCGGGTGATCGCCTGGCGGATCCACCACGTCGCGTACGTCGAGAACTTGTAGCCCTTGGTGTAGTCGAACTTCTCGACGGCACGGATCAGGCCGAGGTTGCCCTCCTGGATCAGGTCGAGGAAGAGCATCCCGCGTCCGGTGTAGCGCTTGGCCAGCGAGACCACGAGCCGGAGGTTCGCCTCGAGCAGATGGTTCTTGGCGCGGCGGCCGTCCTCCGAGATCCACTCGAGCTCCTCGCGGGCCTTCTCCGAGAGCTTGGCGCCGGAGGCGAGCTTCTCCTCCGAGAACAGGCCGGCCTCGATCCGCTTGGCGAGCTCGACCTCCATCTCGGCGTTGAGCAGCGGGACCTTGCCGATCTGCTTGAGGTAGTCCTTCACCGGGTCCGCGGTCGCGCCGGCGACCATGACCTGCTGCAGCGGCTCGTCGGACTCGTCGGCGGCGGAGACGACGAAACCCTTGCTCTCGTCCTCCTCCTCCTTGAGGGTCGGGTCCGTGGCGAGGTCCTTCTCGAACTCCTCGTCGGGGAGGTCGGGAAGCACCTTCTTGCCGTCCGGCCCGACGACCGGCGCCCCGGCCTGGCCCTCGGCGGGCTGGGCGGCCGTCTTCTTGGCCGCGGTCTTGCTCGCGGCGGCCTTCTTCGCAGGCGCCTTGGCTGCCTTCTTAGCGGCTGGAGCCTCGGCGGCCTCGGGCTTCTCGGCGGCCTTCTTCGCGGGCGCCTTCTTCGCAGGCGCCTTCTTCGTGCTCGCCTTGACGGTGGACCGCGGGCTCGAGGCTGCAGCGGCCCGGCGGGAGGTCGACTCCGCGGCGGAGAGTACGACGCTCACGCCCTCGTCGCTCAGGAAGCGCAGCAGCGTCTTGAGGTGCTTGCCGGTGATGCCCGCCGCCTCGCTGGCATCACGCACCGCGTCGGAGCTGACCTGTCCGGACGCCTTCCCACGCTCGACGAGGGCGAGCACCTCGGGGTGGGCAAGGATGTCTGCGGGAAGCTTGCGGGACGTGCTCGTCGACACGAACTACCTCTCGTCACACTGTTCGGCGGGCGCGGCAGAGCCCGTACACGTCAAGAGCCGCACCGTCATTGTGACACGGCAGGGCTAATACCCAAGGCGAGACCCTGCGCATCAACGGCGAGCAGCCGCCTTCTGCTCCTTCTTGAAGGCGCGGACCTTGTCGAGGGAACCGGCGTCGACCACGTCCGCCACCGACCGGTAGGACCCCTCGTCGGCGTAGCTGCCCGCGACCTCGGCCCATCCCTCGGGACGAACGCCGAGCTGCTTGCCCAGCAGAGCCACGAAGATCTGCGCCTTCTGCTTGCCGAAGCCGGGCAGCGCCTGGAGCCGCTTCATCAGCTCCTTGCCGCTCCCGGCCTCCTCCCAGAGCCGCTCCGTGCGTCCGCCGTACTCCTCGACGACGTGGGCGGCGAGGGACTGGACACGCGCGGCCATGGACCCCGGGAACCGGTGGATCGCCGGCGGTGTGCTGCACAGCTCGGCGAACCGCTCGGGGTCGGCGGCGGCGATGTCAGCGGGGTCGAGGCTGCCGAAGCGCTCGAGGATCTTCGCCGGACCCGCGAACGCGCGCTCCATCGGGAACTGCTGGTCGAGCAGCATCCCGGAGAGCAGCGCGAACGGGTCCCTCGAGAGAACCTCGTCAGCCGCGGGGTCCTGCGCGATGTGCAGGTCGGGCACGACCGGCTACTCCGCTGATGCCTTGACGGCCAGGACCGGGCAGGGGGCGTCGAGCAGCACCCGCTGGGCGTTGCTGCCCAGGATCAGCTTGCCGACGGGGGAACGGCGGCGCAGGCCGATGACGATCATCTCGGCGTCGACCTCGTTGGCGACGTTCACGAGGTCCTCAGCCGGGTCCATACCGCGCACGAGCTGGCGGACGTCGTGCTCTACGCCGTGGACCGCGAGCTCGCTCTTGACCTCCTGCAGCTGCGCCTCGGACTCGATGGCGTCCTCTGAGTCGAACTCGCGACCGCCACGGTGGGAGTTCACGACCACGAGCCGCATGCCGCGAAGCCTCGCCTCCTCGGCCGCACGTCGAAGCGCCGCCTTGCCCTCAGGCTTGGGCACGTATCCCACCACGATGGTCCCCATCGACCGTCCTCTCTCTCGCTCATACGACCGGGTCTCCCACCCTCCGTGGGAACCCACGTCGCACGGTACCGCAGGACCGCACGTCGCACCTGTGGACGAAGCCCGTCAATTGCCCGCGAGAAGCGGCAGGCTTGGCCCATGACCGATCCTGCACGGCTCGCCCTGCTCCGGCTGGAGGTCGGACGGCTGCGCGCACGCGAGACCCACCGCAGGTTCGACGCGGTGGTCCACGTCGGCGCTCTCGGCTCGGGCCACGTGTCGTGCGCGGTCCCGGCCGTCGACCCGGTCCTCGACGCGGGTACCAGGACCGACGTGGTGCTGCGCCTGCTCGAGGCAGCGAACGTGTCGAGCGCCGCGAGCGCCTGGGTGACCCGCCCGGGTGAGCCAGACCTGCAGGACAGCGACCTCGCCTGGCTCGCGGCGGCCGGGCGCGCCTTCGCCACGGTGGGCTGCGGGCTGGACGGGTTCTGGTCGGTCACCCGGACCGGCTGGCTGGACGTCCGGACGGGTGAGCGGCGTACCTGGAAGCGGCTGCGGATCTGAGCCCGGTCACTCCCAGGTGTGCACCGGCTCGTTGGTGTGCATGTTCTTGCAGTACTCGTTGAGCGTCAGCCGCAGCGCTTCCATCCGGTCGTCACAGCCCTGGCTGTGGCGGTGGAAGGCCTCGACGAACCACGACGCCCCGTTGCGGCCGGTCAGGCAGCGCTGCTCGATGATCCCGAGCAGCCGGTCCCGCTCCTCGGGGTCCACACCCCAGGCGTCGAGTCCGGCCCGCGCCATCGGCAGCAGCCGGCGTACGACGAGCTCGGTGGCCGGGACCTGGCCGAGCCCGGGCCAGTAGACGTTGGCGTCGATCCCCTGCCGGGCCGCGACGTGAAAGTTCTCCTCCGCCGCGCTGAACGACATCTGCGTCCACAGCGGCCGCTCGTGCTCAGCGAGGGTGCGCACGAGCCCGAAGTAGAAGGCTGCGTTGGCCATCGTGTCGGCGACGGTGGGTCCCGCGGGCAGCACACGGTTCTCCACGCGGAGGTGCGGGGTGCCGTCGACCACGTCGTACACGGGGCGGTTCCAGCGGTAGATCGTGCCGTTGTGCAGGCGGAGCTCGGCGAGCTCGGGGATTCCGCCACGGTCGAGCACCTCGACCGGGTCCTCGTCCTCGATGATCGGCAGCAGCGCCGGGAAGTAGCGGACGTTCTCCTCGAACAGGTCGAAGATCGAGGTGATCCACCGCTCGCCGAACCACACACGCGGCCGGACGCCCTGGGCCTTGAGCTCCTCGCCGCGGGTGTCGGTGGCCTGCTCGAACAGCGCGATCCGGGTCTCCCGCCACAGCTCCTTGCCGAGCAGGAACGGCGAGTTCGCGCCGAGCGCGAGCTGGACGCCCGAGATCGCCTGGGAGGCGTTCCAGTAGGCCGGGAAGTCGTCCGGGCTCACCTGCACGTGGAACTGGGTGCTGGTGCACGCCGCCTCGGGGACGATCGAGTCCGACGTGGTCCGGAGGCGGTCCACGCCGGCGATGTCGATCGAGAGGTCCTCACCGCGGGCAGCGAGGATCTGGTCGCTGAGCAGCTGGTAGCGCGGGTTCGGGCTGAGCGACGACGGGCTCATGTGCCCCTCGCCCAGGGTGGGCAGGATCCCGATCATCACCAGGTGGGCGCCCATCTTGGACGCCTTCTCGTCCGCGGCGTTGAGGCAGGAGCGCACGCCCTCCTCGAACGCGGTGAACCCGCGGTCGCTCAGCCGCTGGGGGGCGACGTTGATCTCGAGGTTGAACTGGCCGAGCTCGGCCACGAACGACGGGTCGTCGATCACCCGGAGCGCCTCGACGTTCTTCAGCGCGGGGTTGCCGTCGTCGTCGACGAGGTTGAGCTCGATCTCGAGCCCGGTCATCGGGTCGTCGGCGTCGAAGCGCGACTCACGCAGCATGCGCGCGAACACGTCGAGGCAGCGCCGCACCTTTTCGCGGTAGCGCGTGCGGTCCTCGCGTGAGAACTCCTGCGCCGAAACCTCTTCACCCATGTCGGCAGCCTAGAGGTAAGGGTGCAAGGTGCCCAGGTGATCGGCACTCAACTCGCGAACAACGGCAGCTCCTCGACCGGCAGCGGGGTCCAGGTCGAGGGCGCGATGGCCGCCGCGAGCGCCTGGCTCAGCAGCCTCGCCATGTTGTAGTCGGGCTCCGCCTCCTGGCAGCGCTCGACCGCGCACCAGGCGAGGGCACCGTCACCGGCGAGCCAGGCCGCGAAGCCCAGGAGCGCGGCCGGTGCCGCAAGCAGGTCCCGAGGCACGCGGCGGACGAGGTCGCGCCACAGCTCCACGTGGAGACCGGCGTTCTCACGGGTCATCTCCGACCACGCGACGTCGCGGACCTGGATGTTGACCAGGGCGACGGCGATCCGCCCGGCTTCCTCGACGTCGAGCGGCTGCTGAGAGTCGAGGAAGCGACGGACCCGGTCACGGACCCAGTAGCCCTCCGCCACGAGGTGCCGGCGCGCGCCCTCCGGCTCGTCCATGCCGAGCGGGTGGACCGCGGCTGCCCGGAACCGGCGCATCGCCTCGTCGGCCGCCTCGGCGACGGCCTCCATGTCGTCGGTGTCGGTGCCGATGAGGGAGTCGGCGAGCGCCGCGCGGTTGCGGAAGGTGACCTGCCCGTCGAGCACGGACTGGGCGGTGATCGGGTGCGTGGTCAGGTCGTAGGGCGTCCCCGACGGCGGGCAGCAGGCGTCGTCGCACTCGAGGTCGTACCAGCGGAAGCCGTCAGCCCGGATCGCGTAGACCCAGTCGACGCCCTCGTCGATCAGCTCGTCGAAGAGCAGGTCGAGCGCGTCGTCGGCGAGCACCGGGTCGTCGGTGTAGGCGATCAGGGCGACCTGTCTCGCCTCACCCCTCCGCACGGCGGTCATCAGGCCGGCGACGCCCGCCCTCATGGTCGTCTCGTCCGGAGCCAGGTCGACCCGGGCATGGATGCTGCCGTCCCCCTCCCCCGCCAGGACGACGAGGACCAGGGAGTCCTCGGGGTGGAAGCCGAGCACGCAGGGCACGAGGGCGAGCAGGTCGGCGGGGGACTCGAGGCGCAGTGTCTTTCGGTTCATGGGTCCAGGCTCGGGCGGTGGGCGGTCCGAGGCAGCGCCGTTCTCCGGGCCTGTGAACACCGGCCACGTCGAGGTACCTGGGGACGGAAACCGGCCCGGACCACACGATGCAAGGGAGCGTGGGTGGCGGCAGGCATGATGGTCGCGTGCGCGCCGAACCGACGATCCTCCACGTCGACCTGGACGCGTTCTTCGCCGCGGTCGAGCAGCGCGACAAGCCGTCTCTGCGTGGTAAGCCTGTCGTCGTCGGGGGCGTCGGTGGCCGCGGCGTGGTGGCGACCGCGTCGTACGAGGCCCGTGCCTTCGGGGTGCGCTCCGCGATGTCGACGGCCGAGGCGCGCTCGCGCTGCCCCAACGCCGCCTACCTCACCGGCCGGTTCGACGCGTACCGCGAGACCAGCGCGAAGGTGATGGCGCTGCTGCGCGACCTGTCCCCGCTCGTCGAGCCGCTCTCCCTCGACGAGGCGTACGTCGACCTCGCCGCTGCTGACCTCGAGGACCGGTCCGTCGAGGGCGTGACCGCCGTGGCGCAGCAGCTCAAGGAGGGCGTGCACGAGGTCACGGGTGGCCTTCGTGGCTCCGTCGGCGTCGCCACCTCCAAGCTCGTCGCGAAGATCGCGAGCGACCTCGACAAGCCCGACGGGCTCGTGGTCGTCCCCCCGGGCACGGAGCGGGACCTGCTGCGGCCCATGAACGTCAGCGTGATCCCCGGCGTCGGGCCCGCCACCGCGGAGCGGCTGCGCCGGGCGGGCGTGCACACGGTCGCCGAGCTCGAACGGCTCTCCCAGGAGGAGCTCGTGCGCCTCCTCGGGCAGGCGCACGGCACCGGGCTCTTCCACCTCGCCCGAGCCGACGACGACCGCGCCGTCGTGGCCGAGCGGGAGGCGAAGTCGGTCAGCGTCGAGGGCACCTACGACACCGACCTCGTCGACCGCCGTCTGCTCGTCGGCCTGCTGGAGCGGCAGGCCGGCCAGGTCACCGAGCGGCTGCGCAAGGCACGGCTGTCGGGCCGCACGGTGACGGTGAAGGTGCGGCTGCACGACTTCTCGACCCACACCCGCTCCACCACCCTGCCGGCGCCAACCGACGACGCACGGGTCGTCGCGCGGCTCGCCCGCAACCTGCTCTCGGACGTCGACACCTCCGGTGGGGTCCGGCTCCTCGGCGTCGGCGTGTCCGGACTCGCCGACTGGATCCAGGAGGACCTGTTCGAGGGAGCCGAGCTCGCCGGCACGGGCGAGGACGAGACCGAGGAGGTCGCCGAGCCGCTCTCCCCCGACGCCCTCGAGCGGATCACCCGGAGCCGGCGCTGGGCCCCGGGCATGGACGTGGTCCACGCCGAGCACGGGGCCGGATGGGTATGGGGGTCCGGGCGCGGGCGGGTCACCGTGCGGTTCGAGACCGCGGAGACAGGGCCCGGCCCGATCAAGACTTTCAGCGCCGACGACCCGGACCTCGAGCCCCGCCCGAGCGGACGCTACGACGGCTGACCGGCCTCCGGCCGCAGCCGAGCCACCAGCTCACCACGGCTGCGGACACCCACCTTCGCGAACACCGACTTCAGATGGTCCTGGACGGTGTTGGCCGAGACGAAGAGCCGCTCCGCGATCTCGGCGGTAGAGCGGCCCGCCATCACCTCACGGCACACCTCGGACTCGCGCGCCGTCAGCGCGTACGCAAGAAGGAGCAGGCCGAACAGCTGCTCACCGGCGGCAGCCTCGATGGTCACGGCGACCTGGGCGTCGGCCCCGCCGACGAGCGGGCTCGCCTCGAGCACCGCCCACCCGCCCCGGCCGTCCTTGAGCCGGGCCCGGAAACCGCCGGAGGGGTGCGCCCGGGCACCCGCGGCCATCACCTGCATCATTCCCCTGAACCGACCCGGGACGTTCTCGTCGAGACGCTGCTGCCACTCGTGGGCGGCAGGGGTCGCGCAGCACAGCTCGCCGCGGACGTCCACCACCGCGACCGCGGGCGGGCCGGCAGAGCCCGGGCGGCGGGCCTGCGACCGGACCGCCAGCCGGGTCGCTCCGGCCACGGCGGGCGCCACAGCGGCCAGGAACTCCACCTCGCGGTCGCCGAAGTCGTGGCCCGTGCGAACCATCCCGATCGCGCCCCAGCAGGCCCCGTCGGCGAGGAAGAGGACGCGGAGCTCATGGTCGATCCCCAGCGGCCGCCACACCTCGTTGAATCTCAGGCTCCGCGCGAGATCGTGCTGGGGCAGCTCCGACGACCTCGCCACTGGCTGCCCGCGCAGCGCCAGTGCCGCATACCCGTGCGGCTCGCCCGGTGAGTACTCCGCTGCCGCGAGCAGCGGCTCGTACGCCGGGGCAATCCGCGCCTCGCCGCTCACCATGGAGCTGATCACCAGGGTCTCCGGGTCGATGGAGGCGCAGCAGACCAGGTCGGCGCCGACCCTCCGCTCGACCAGGGCGAGGGCCGCGGCGTGCAGCTCGCCGACGCCCACCCCGGTGGCTGCCATCGCGGTGAGGTCGCGCCGGGCGCGGTAGGCCCGCTCCTCCCACATGGCAGCAGTATGCGCTGCGCGCGCTCCGGAGCGGTCCCAGATTTCTGGGATCGACCAGGCCCCGCCGGATGCCTAGCGTCGACGTCAGCGCACCCCATCCCCTCGAGACCGGGAGGTTGTCCGATGACCGTCGTCGTGTGGACGTTCGCGCTGCTCACCGCCGCCATCCATGTCGTGGTGTTCGTCTGGGAGGCGCTGCTGATCGAGCGGCCCGCGGTACACCTCGGTGTCTTCGCCACCCCGACCGCCGACGTCCCCGCGGTGCGGCTCTGGGCGTTCGGGGTCGGCTTCTACAACCTGTTCGTCGCCTGCGGACTGGTCGCCGGTGTGGCCGCGTGGATGGCCGGCGAGGAGGTGGTCGGCAGGACCTTGGTGGTCTACCTGTGCCTGTTCGCCTTCCTCGGCGGCGTCGTGATGTACGTGGCCGACCGGTTGGAGCTCGGTGGACAACGCGGAGCCAAGGGTCTCGTCGGGTCGCTGGGCGAGAGCGGGCCGCCGCTGGTCGCGCTGACCGCGCTGGTCGCCAGGGGGCTCTAGGTCACACGACGAACCGGACGGTCGCCCCGGGCCGCAGCTGGGCGCAGAGCACGAGGTCCTCGGGAGCCACCACGCCCACCACCGGGTAGCCGCCGGTCGTCGGGTGGTCGTTGAGGAAGACCAGGGGCTTGCCCGAGGCGGGCACCTGCACCGCTCCGAGCACGAGCCCCTCGCTCGGCAGCTCGCCGCGACGGTCCCGCACCAGCGGCTCGCCGTCGAGGCGGACGCCGACCCGGTTCGACTGGGGCGACACGGTGTAGCCGCCTCCGGTCAGCCGGGCCAGCGCGTCCTCGGCGAACCAGTCCAGCCTCGGTCCGGGGAGCAGGCGGAGCCGGACGGCGTCGGGATGACGGAGCACGACGGGCACGTCCACGGCGTGGGGGTCCCCCACCGGCTCGCCGAGCGGGAGACCGTCACCGGCCATCAGCGGGGAGGGTCCCAGACCCGACAGGGTGTCCGTCGAACGCGACCCGAGCACCGGCTCGACGGCCACGCCCCCGGAGAGCGCGACGTAGCTGCGCAGCCCGGAGGCAGCGTGCCCCACGACGAGGGTCTCGCCCGGCCGGAGCCACATCGGCTCGGCGAAGGGCCGCGGCCGCCGGTCGACGGTGACCGCGGCGGGGGCGCCGGTGACGGCCACCGCGGTCGGGCCGTCCACCTGCAGGGAGACACCGCCGAGCGTGGTCTCGAGCACCGCGGCGTCCTCGGGGTTGCCCACGAGCCGGTTGGCGTAGCGAGCAGCGGCCTCGTCGAGCGCCCCGGAGCGCGGCACACCGAGGTGCGCGAAGCCGCGACGGCCGAGGTCCTGCACGGTGGTCAGCGGGCCTGGGTCGAGGACGGTGAGCTTCACGGTCATCGGGCCACCTCGACGAAACGCACCCGCGTGCCCGGCGCGAGCGTCGCCGGCTGCTCGCGGGACTCGTCCCACAGCACGAGGTCGGTGCGGCCGACGAGCTGCCAGCCCCCGGGCGACGCCGAGGGGTAGACGCCGGTGAACACGTCCGCCAGGCCCACCGAGCCGGCGGGCACCCTCGTCCGCGGCTCGTCGAGGCGCGGCACCGGCCGGGCCAGGGACGGCGAGGTGCAGTAGGCGAAGCCGGGGGCGAAGCCACAGAAGGCGACCACCATCTCGACCGAGGTGTGCAGGCCGACGACCTCACGTGTGGAGACGCCCCAGTGCCTCGCCACCGCGTCGAGGTCGGGGCCGTCGTAGACGGTGGGCACCTCGACGAGGGGACCCTCCCCCGCCGGCGTCGACTCGCCCGTGGTGTCCCACGACCTGAGCTCCTGCTCCAGCAGCGCCAGGTCGGGCACGCCGGAGAACAGCACCGTGCGTGCGGCCGGGACCACGTCCGCCGCGGCCACCTCCCGCCGCAGCGCCGCGTCGTACAGCCGCATCGCCGCCGGGGTGTCCGGGACCTCGACGAGCAGCGAGTCGGTACCGACGCGGAGCAGCCTCACACGAAGCTCCGCAGGGTCAGGCCGGCGGTCTCGAGCGTGCGCCGTACCTCGGCGGCGCTACGGACCGCGGCCGGCGAGTCGCCGTGGACGCAGACCGAGGCGACCTCGCCGGACCGGGCCATCTCGAGGGCACGGGTCGCGATCACGGACGGGTCGTGGTGCACGGCGCCGGGCTGGTCCCGGGGCACGAGCCGGCCCTCCGGGGTGTACGCACGGTCGGGGAAGCCCTCGTGGTGGAACTCCCGGCCGAGCGCGGCGGCGAGGGACAGGAACACCGAGCCGGGCAGGCCGAGCACCGGCAGGTCCCCGGAGCCGTGGAGCACGGCCTGGGCCTGCTCCTCGTCGTGGACCACGCGGTTGTAGAGGGCGCCGTGCGGCTTCACGTAGGCGACGCGCGTGCCGCTGGCCCGGGCGATCTCGTCGAGCAGGCCAACCTGGTGGGCGACCTGGTCGCGCAGGACCTCGAACGGCACGTCGAGGTGACGGCGCCCGAAGCTCTCGCGGTCGTCGTAGGACACCTGGGCACCGACGGTGACCCCGCGCACCGCGGCCTCCGCGCACACAGCGCGCATGATCGCCTCGTCGCCGGCGTGGTAGCCGCAGGCGACGTTGGCGCTGGTCACCACGGCGAGCAGCCCCACGTCGTCGGTGACCCCTTCGCCGAGGTCGGCGTTCAGGTCGATCGTGTGCACCCATCCACAGTAGGCGGTGCCGAATCGGGTTAGGCTCCCCAACGTGTCGCAGCCGATCCAGTCCAGCCCAGTCGAGACGTCCGTGAAGGACCTCGAGCCACCGGTGGCCAAGAAGGTCCCGACCACCCGGACCTTCCACGGCGACACGGTCGTCGACGAGTACGAGTGGCTCCGCGACAAGGACGACCCCGAGGTGATCGCCTACCTCGAGGCGGAGAACGCCCACACGGAGCAGGCGACCGCCCACCTCGCCGGTCTGAGGGAGACGCTCTTCGAGGAGATCCGGACCCGCACCAAGGAGACCGACATGTCGGTCCCCACGCGGATCGGCGCGTACTGGTACTACAGCCGCTCGATCGAGGGGAAGCAGTACGGCATCAGCTGCCGCTGCCCCGTCGACTCCCCCGACGACTGGGTGCCACCGGTGCTCGAGGCCGACACGGAGGTCCCCGGTGAGGAGTGCCTGCTCGACCTCAACGAGCTCGCCGAGGGGCACGACTTCTTCTCGCTCGGCGCCTCGTCGGTGAGCCCGGACGCGGACCTGCTCGCGTTCAGCGTCGACACCGTCGGCAACGAGCGGTTCCTGCTGCAGGTCAAGGACCTGCGCACCGGCGACCTGCTCCCCGACCAGATCCCGGGCACGGCGTACGGCGCCACCTGGTCGCTGGACGGCCGCCACCTGTTCTACACGACCGTCGACGAGGCCTGGCGCCCCGACAAGGTGTGGCGTCACGAGCTCGGCACCGACCCGAGCCAGGACGTCGTGGTCTTCCACGAGCCCGACGAGCGGTTCTGGACCTCGGTCGGCCGCACCCGCAGCGACGCCTACCTGGTGATCGGGGTCGGCTCGAAGACCACGACCGAGTACCGCGTCCTCGACGCCTCCGACGCCACCGGCGAGTTCCGCGTCGTCGCGCCGCGGCGCCAGGGCGTGGAGTACGGCGTAGAGCACGCCGTGATCGCCGGGGAGCCGTGCTTCCTCATCCTGCACAACGACGGCGCCGAGAACTTCACGCTCGCCAAGGCCCCGGTCGAGACCACCACCCACGAGGACTGGGAGCCGCTTTTCGAGTACGACCCCACGGTGCGGCTCGAGGACGTCGAGGCGTTCGCCGGCCATCTCGTCGTGCACGAGCGCAAGGACGGCCTCACCCAGATGCGGGTGATCCGGCTGACCGAGTCGGGCCTCGGCGAGGACTTCATGGTCTCCTTCGGCCACCCGGTGTACACCGTGGGCGCCGGCGCGAACCCGGAGTTCCACCAGCCCATCGTGCGTCTCGGCTACACCACGCTCGCCACTCCCCCGGCGGTCTACGACTTCGTCGTGGCCACCAAGGAGCTGAAGCTGCTCAAGCAGATGCCGGTGCTCGGCGACTTCGACCCGGAGCGCTACGAACAGCACCGCGACTGGGCAGTGGCCGAGGACGGCACTCGGGTCCCCATCTCCATCGTCTGTCCCAAGGACGCCCCGCGGGACGGCTCGATGCCGATGCTGCTGTACGGCTACGGCTCGTACGAGTCCTCCACCGACCCGTACTTCACGATCTCGCGGCTGTCGCTGCTCGACCGGGGCATGGGCTTCGCGATCGCGCACGTGCGCGGTGGCGGCGAGATGGGCCGCCGGTGGTACGACGAGGGCAAGATGCTCGCGAAGAAGAACACCTTCACCGACTTCGTCGCCTGCGCCCGCCACCTCGCCGAGACGGGCTGGACCCGCCCGGACCGGCTCGCGGCGGAGGGCGGGAGCGCCGGTGGCCTCCTGATGGGCGCGGTCGCCAACCTCGCGCCGGACGCCTTCCGGGCGATCGTCGCGGACGTCGCGTTCGTCGACGCGCTCACCACGATCCTCGACCCCTCGCTCCCGCTCACCGTCGTGGAGTGGGAGGAGTGGGGCAACCCGATCGAGGATCCCGAGGTCTACGCGTACATGAAGTCCTACTCGCCCTACGAGAACGTCGAGGCCAAGAGGTATCCCGCGATCCTGGCCGAGACGTCGCTGAACGACACCCGCGTGCTCTACGTCGAGCCGGCGAAGTGGGTGGCGAAGCTGCGCGAGGTCGGCGCCGACCCGCTGCTGAAGATCG
>DASTPU010000119.1:0-31858 GCA_035762105.1 Nocardioidaceae bacterium
GGCGACCTGCAGGTCGCCAGCTTCAACGTGTTGAACTACTTCACGACGATCGACGTGCCGGGCGCAGAGACCGACGCCGGTCACGACCCGCGTGGTGCGGACAGCCAGGAGGAGTTCGAGCGCCAGCAGGCCAAGATCGTCTCCGCGATCCTCGAGCTCGACGCCGAGATCGTCGGCCTGATGGAAATCGAGAACGACGCCGACGACGACGCCGTTCTCAACCTCGTGGCTGCGCTCAACGCCGTCGCCGGCGAGGGCACCTACGCTGCGGTCGAGGAGCCAGACACCGGCGGTGGCCTGTTCGGGACCGACGCGATCAAGGTCGCGATGATCTACCAGCCCGAAGCTGTGACCCCTGACGGTGTATCGGCCACGACACAGGATGAGGCGTTCGACAACGCACGCCTGCCGCTCGCGCAGGCGTTCACCTCGGTCGACGGAGGAGAGCCGTTCACGGTCGTGGTCAACCACTTCAAGTCCAAGGGCTGCGGCGGCGCGACCGGCCTCAACGCCGACCAGGGCGACGGACAGAGCTGCTGGAACGCCGACCGCGTCGAGCAGGCGGAAGCGCTGCTCGACTTCATCGGGACGCTCGAGGGCGAGGACTTCATGATCATCGGAGACCTCAACTCGTACGGCGAGGAGGACCCCATCGACGTGCTCGAGGCGGCCGGGTATGTCGACCTGGTCGACACCCGGCTCGCGGAGTCGGACCAGTACTCCTACGTGTTCTCCGGGCAGGCCGGCTACCTCGACCACGCGCTGGTGTCGCCCTCCCTGGCGGACCGGGTCACCGGCGTGGACATCTGGCACATCAACGCCGACGAGGCGCTGTTCCTGGACTACAACACGGAGTTCAACCCGGACGGGTTCTGGGACGACAGCCCGTACCGGTCGTCCGACCACGACCCGGTGCTGGTGGGGCTGAGCGCTCTGCCGACGCTGGGCTGAACCTCGGTCTGAACCGAACCGGACACGGGCTCGTCTCTCTCGTAGAGGCGAGCCCGTTCCGCATCCCGCCGTGCGGGTCTAGCGTGGCGAGTCTGAGGCATCCCGAGACAGGGGGCGCGGTGAACCGGATCGAGACGATCGTGGTCGTGGGTGGCGGGCTGGCCGCTGGACGCGCGGTGCAGGAGCTTCGTGAGCAGGGCTTCGAGGGCCGCATCGTGCTCTTCGCCTCGGAGCGACACCGGCCCTACGAGCGGCCGCCGCTGTCGAAGGGCTACCTCATGAGGGCCGAGCCGCTCGAGAAGGGGTTCGTCCACCCGGCTGACTGGTACGACGCGCACGGCGTCGACCTTCGGCTCGGCACACCGGTGACCGGCCTTCGCCCTGACCAGCATCTCGTCGCGGCCGCCGGCGAGGACCTCGCCTACGACCGGCTCCTGCTGGCCACCGGCGCGTCGCCGCGACGGCTCGCCCTGGCGGATGAGAGCGGCGCGCCGGTGGCCTACCTCCGCACGATCGAGGACAGCCAGCACTTGCGACAGCGGCTCGCTCCCGGCCTTCGGGTCGTGATCGTCGGCGGCGGCTGGATCGGCCTCGAGGTCGCCTCCGCCGCTCGGACCGCTGGATGCGAGGTGACCGTCGTGGAGACGCTGACCAAGCCGCTGCTGCGGGTGCTCGGGTCCGAGGTCGCCGACGTGTTCCTCCGTCTCCACGAGGAGCACGGTGTCGTCTTCCGGCTCGGCGCGTCGATCTCCGGGGTGGAGTCACGAGGCACCACGTCCGTCGTACATCTGGAGGACGGGACGGACCTCGAGGCGGACCTGCTGGTCGCGGGAGTCGGGGTCAGCCCGAACGCCGATCTCGCGACCGCCGCCGGGCTCGACAGCGACAACGGCATCCTCGTCGACGAGCACCTGCGCACGTCGAACCCGGACGTCTTCGCCGCCGGCGACGTCGCCAACGCACACCACCCCCTGCTCGGACGCCGGGTCCGCGTCGAGCACTGGGACAACGCCATCCAGCAGGGACGGGCAGCCGCGCGAAGCATGCTCGGCGATCCCGAGCCGTACGCGCGGCTGCCCTACTTCTTCACCGACCAGTACGACCTCGGCATGGAGTACGTCGGACACGTGGGTCCCGAGGGGTACGACGACGTGGTGCTCCGCGGCGATGTAGCGGGACGCGTCTTCACCGCGTTCTGGCTCTCCGGCGGGAAGGTCATCGCAGGCATGCACGCCAACGACTGGGACGCGATCGACCCGGTCCGGCGGGTCGTGTCAGCCGGGAGCGTGGACCTGGGGGCGCTGCGCGACTCCTCGGTGCCGCTGGCCGATCTCGCCTGAGCCGGGGACCCAGCCGGCCGTCCCCCTCCCAACTGGTCAGCTACTGCAGTTGTCCGGGCTCAGATGTGCAACAACTGACCAGTCCGCGACGGGACGGGCTGACGCCAGACCTGGCCGAACATCCTCTACGAGAAGGCGGGCGTCCTCGCCAGGTCGTCGAGCGCGTCCAGCTCCTCGTCGGTGGGCTGCCACCTGAGCGCACGCACGTTCGCGGCGATCTGATCGGGGCGCGTGGCCCCGCAGATCACGCTTGCCACGGTGGGCTGGGCGGCGAGGCCGCTGATCGCCAGCTCCAGCAGGGAGATGTCGCGCGCCTCGGCGAACTCCTGGAGCGCCTCGATCCGGTCCCAGTGGGCCCGGGCCAGTCGAGAGGCCTGGTTCGGGGCGGCGAGCCGGGTTCCCTCGGGGGCCGCCTCGCCGCGGTGGTACTTCCCGGTCAGCAGGCCGTAGGCCAGCGGGAAGTACGGGAGGATCCCGACGCCGGCCGCCTCACATGCCGGCACGAGCTCCCGCTCGGCAGCGCGGTTGTACAGGGAGTACTCGTTCTGCGCCGAGATGAAGCGCTGCGTGCCGCTGGTCCGGGCAAGCCAGTTCGCGTCGGTGACCTGCCAAGCGGCGAGGTTCGACGAGCCGATGTAGCGGACCTTGCCCTCGGCCACCAGCTCGGACAGCGCCTGGAGGGTCTCCTCCATCGGCGTGACCGGGTCGGGGCGGTGGAGCTGGTAGAGGTCGAGGTAGTCCGTGTTGAGCCGTCGCAGGCTGGCCTCGACCGCACGGCGGACGTAGCGGCGACTGCCGTGCGCGACGCCCGGCTCCCCCACGTCCTTGCCCATGCCGAACTTCGTCGCCAGCACGACGTCGTCCCTACGAGGGCCCAGCGACCGGCCCAGCAGCTCCTCGCTCGCCCCGTCGCCGTAGGAGTCGGCGGTGTCGAAGAACGTGATGCCGTGGTCGAGGGCCGCGTCGATGACCGACTGCGTCTGCTCCGCGTCGATCCGCGATCCGAAGGCGTTGCAGCCGAGCCCGACCGCGGAGACGAGAAGGCCGCTGTCGCCGAGCGGCACGAAGCGCATGTCAGTCATGTCGCCCACCCTAGGCTGAGCCCTCGGCCCCAGCGAGGGCGGCAGTCCCACGCTCCTACCGCCTCGCGGAGAGATGCCCGGAGCCGAAGGCTCTCACGCGTCTAGGCAGCCTGACGTAGGTCAGTTGGTCCCCTTGCCGGATTTGCGAGACCCAACCGCGGGCCTAGATTCGCACCGCTCATACAGGATTCAGCCCCTTCGAGCGCGTCTCCATCGAACGGGACAAGCGCGAGAGGAACGCAGGTGACAGCAGCTACGGGGAGTACCGGACAAGTAACCGTCGACGCCCGCCGTGGGACGAGGGAGCTGATCGACGGACTTGCTCCGGAATGGCGGCAGCTCTGTAGCAGGGGTCTACGCGATGAGCCTTTCTGCCGACCGGAGTGGGTGAGCGCCTATCTTCGTGCCTTCGTGCCTGACGCACGCCTGTTGCTCGTCGAGGCTCGAACCGACGGCCGGCTCACGGCCGTCCTCCCGCTCGTGGAGACAAGCCGTGGATGGCCCGGGTTGCGGGTCCGGCAGCTGCAGGGAGCCGCGAACATCCATTCCTGCCGATTCGACATCACCTGTGAGAAGGGACCGGCAGGAGAGGCCGCCGTCGCCGCCATCTGGGCGGCCCTCCGCGGGATCCCAGGGTGGGACCTCATCGAGATTCCGCGAGTACCGCAGGGCGGCGCCGCCGAGGCGCTCGTGGCCCAGGCGGAGAAGGACGGGTACCCCACAGGCTTCTGGCGCGGCTTCTGGCAGTCCATCGAGAGCCCGTATGCCGCGGTCGACCTTCCCCCGGGTGCGGACGCTGTCACAGTTGCCGGCAATGCACACTTCCGCCGTAACGTGAAACGCCGCCTGCGCAGGGCCATGGAGGAGTACGACGTCCGTCTGCGCCGCCTGGACGAGGCCGACCCGGCGGCCCTCGAGGCGTTCTTCGACCTCGAGAGACGCAGCTGGAAGGGCACGGCGGGAACCGCCATCGCCTGCAGCGACGGCACCCGGGAGTTCTACTCCGACGTCGCGCGGCAAGCAGCCGAACATGGCTATCTGGCCCTCTACTTCCTCGACTTCGACGGCATCCCCGTCGCCGCACATCTCGGGCTGAGGCACAACGGCCGCTACTACCTGCCCAAGATCGCCTACGACGAGGACTATGCCCGGTTCTCCCCTGGCCAGCTGCTCATGCGCGCCATCATCGAGGACGTCAGCAAGGACGGCCCCGCGGTCATCGACTTCCTCGGGCTGATGGCGCCGTGGAAAGCGGACTGGACCGAGAACGTGCTTCCGCACTCGTCCTGCTTCATCTTCCAGACCGGACTTCGCGGGCGATTGCTTCACCTCGGCAGGTTCAGCGTCCTCTCCGCGGCCCGGACCGCGGCGCACCACCCGTCCCTCGAGCCGGCGGCGAAGGCACTCCAGCAGTGGCGAAAGCCGAGCCTGAGTCCGCAGGCCTGGAGGCAGTCCAAGCTTGGTTCACCGGCTGTGAGTGAAGGGGTTGTCGAATGACAGCACAGAATGGGCGGTTGAAGGTCCTCTACCTGGCCGGGTGGCAGCGAAGCGGCAGCACGATCCTGAGCAACCTCCTCGGCCAGCTACCCGGCTTCTTCTCCGCCGGAGAGATCTACTACCTGTGGCACAACGCGCGGAAGGACACCGTGCTGTGCGGCTGCGGCGCACCCTTCGACGAGTGTCGCCTCTGGAGCGACGTGATGCAGCGAGCGTTCGGCACGACCGGGGTGGACGCAGACAGGATGTGGAAGCTGGGCGTCGAAGGTCTCCGGACGAGGAACATCCCGCGGATGGCCTTGGCAAAGCCTCGTAGCCGGATCCTGGACAACCTCTCGGAGTACTCCGAGAACGTCGACAAGCTGTATTCAGCGATAGCGGCCACGACCGGCTGCGAGGTCGTCGTCGACTCATCGAAGTGGCCGCCGTACGGCCTGCTGCTGAGTGAGAGACCTGCTCTGGATGTCTACGTCCTGCACCTGGTGCGTGACCCACGGGCCGTTGCGCACTCCTGGCAACGCCGGAACGCCCGGCCCGACAGGGGTGGAGGCGCCTTCGCGAACCGGACACCCAGCAGCAGCTCGGCCCGGTGGTTCGCGTGGAACGCAGCGACCGAAGCGTTCTGGGGACGAGACTCCGGGCGCTACGTCCTCGTTCGCTATGAGGACTTCGTCGCCCAGCCTCGTGAGACAGTCCGGCGGGTCCTCGACATGATCGGCAAGGACTCGTTGGACGTCGACCTGACTGCCGACGGAGAGGTGTTCCTGGACGTGTGTCACACGGTCGACGGGAATCCGGTCCGACTCCAGACGGGACTCGTGCGGCTGAAGAAGGACGACGAGTGGGAGAGCGCGATGGACCTCAGAACCAAGGTTGCAGTGACCTCGATGACCTTGCCTCTGCTCCTGCGCTACGGCTACTCCCTGCAGCCGACCTTCCAGGGTGGCGCAAGCCTCGTACACTGACGCCTCTACCGATGGCCGCGTCGCCATGCTGGAATGAGGGGCCCGTTCGGCCCCTACCGGAGGTAACCCTCGTGTACTACCCGTTGACAGTCCGCGACTTCCTCGACCGAGCGGAGACCGTCTACCCGGACCGTGTCGCCGTCGTCGACGAGCCCGACCAGCCGGCCACGAGCCTCGGGCAGGTGACCTACCGCGACTTCGCGCGACTGGCCCGGGCTCAGGCGGCCCGCCTCGACGAGCTCGGCGTCCCCGTGGGCGGCCGGGTGGCGATCGTGTCCCACAACTCCGCGCGCCTGCTCACGTCGTTCTTCGGTGTCAGCGGATGGGGGCGGGTGCTGGTCCCGATCAACTTCCGGCTGAGTCTCCCGGAGGTGCAGTACATCGTGGAGCACTCGGGTTCCGAGGTGCTCTACGTCGACCCGTCGCTGAAGCACCTGCTGGACGGCATCGACGTCCCTCACAAGTTCGTCCTCGGCGACGACGATGCGATGTTCCTGCACGACGTCGAGCCCGCGGAGTGGCCCGAGCCGGACGAGTCGGCCACCGCGACGATCAACTACACCTCCGGTACGACGGCCCGTCCCAAGGGCGTCCAGCTGACCCACCGCAACCTGTGGCTCAACGCCACCGTGTTCGGCCTGCACGCCTCCATCACCGACCGGGACGTGCTGCTGCACACGCTGCCGATGTTCCACGCCAACGGCTGGGGCATGCCCTACGGCATGACCGGCGTCGGCGGGCGGCACATCGTGCTGCGACAGGTCGACGGGACGGAGATCCTCCGCCGGATCGACGAGCACGGCGTCACCCTCCTGTGCGCCGCTCCGGCCGTGGTGAGCGCCGCGCTCGACGCCGCGAAGTCCTGGGACGGCCCCGTCCCGGGCCGAGACCGGGTACGGATCATCGTCGCCGGCGCACCGCCGCCGACCTCGACCATCGAGGAGGTGATGACGGTGCTCGGCTGGGAGTTCATCCAGATCTACGGGCTGACCGAGACCTCGCCGCTCGTGACGGTCAACCGGCAGCGTGCCGAGTGGGACGCCCTCGGCACGTTCGAGCGGGCACGCAAGCTCAGCCGGGCCGGCGCGCCGGCCCTGGGTGTCCGCGTCAAGGTGGACAAGGAAGGCGAGGTCCTCACCGCGTCGAACCACAACCTGGACGGCTACTGGGCCCAGCCCGACGAGACCGCGCGGGTGCAGGAGGGCGGCTGGTTCCACACCGGGGACGGCGGCTACATCGACGAGGAGGGCTACCTCGTGATCTCCGACCGCAAGAAGGACGTGATCATCTCCGGCGGCGAGAACGTCTCCTCGATCGAGGTCGAGGACGTCCTGATGCGGCACCCCGCCGTCCGCGAGGTGGCCGTCATCGGCGTGCCGGACGACAAGTGGGGCGAGCTCGTGACCGGGCTGGTCGTCTCCGACGGGTCGGAGGTCACGCCCGAGGAGCTCATCGCCCACTGCCGCACCGAGCTCGCCGGCTACAAGTGCCCCAAGCAGATCGCCTTCGTCGAGTCACTCCCCCGCACCGCCACCGGGAAGCTGCAGAAGTTCAAGCTCCGCGAGCCCTACTGGAAGGGGCGGGAGCGCCGGGTGAACTGAGCCGCCGTCCGCCGGGACTGCCGGGGGGATGATGGGTCGGGTGAGAAACGTGGCGCACCCCTATGCGCGGGCCCCGCTCGCACAGGTCGCACTGATCTTCGCGGGGTACGTGGTCGCGTTCGGTCTCGTGTACGTCTTCTCGGTGCAGACGGCGACGGGTCGCCGGCTCGCGGACGCGGCGCTGCGCGGAGCGATCTCCGTTCGTCCACTGCTCAGCGGCACGGTCCAGACGATCCTGGACGTCGTGTCGGTCGCCTCGTTGCTCGGGGCGGTGGCCGTCGTGGCGGTCATCGCCCTGATCCGCCTCGCCCGCCTGGAGGGGCTGATGGCCATCGGGATCCTGGTCGGGTCCAACCTCTCGACGTGGCTGCTGAAGAACGTCCTCCTGGCCAGGCCCGACCTCGGGCTCCGTGAGATCGCCCCGGCGACCTTGAACAGCCTGCCCAGCGGGCACACCACGGCGGTCTTCTCCTCGGTCGCGGCCCTGATCTTCGTGGCGCCGCGCAGATGGCGTGACGTGACTGCCACGGTCGGCGTCGGGTACGCGACCCTCACCGGACTGGCCACCATGCTCGCCGGCTGGCATCGCGCCGCTGACTCCGTTGCGGCCTTCCTGGTGGTGGGAGCGTGGACCTGTGTGGCCGCGGCGACGATCCGAATCGTGGCGCCACACCCGCCCCCTGGCGCCGATGACCTGCGAAGACCGCTCTCGGTCAAGTGGCTGGCGCTGTCAGCCCTCGCCTGTGTGTCTCTGGGGACGGCGCTCGGGGTGGGCCTGGTCCTGGCCTCGTTGGCCCCGGGCAACCTCGTGGGGTCGCTCACGGCCTTCCTGGCAGGCGGCCTGCTCGTCGCCGGAACCGCCTCCGGCGTCACAGCCGGTGTCCTGACGGTGCTCGACGTCGTCGACGCAGGGGTCACGAGCAGCCCGACCGACCGGAGCTGACCGGGTCCGTCCCGGTCGGCGCGCGTCGGAGCAGCCCGACCTCGCTGCGCGCTCGGCCGGCGTGTCCGGCTCACGCCCGCTCGGACCAGGCGCCGCGGCTCACGATCCGCCTCAGCGCCTCCGGGTCCGGTTCGGCCTGGCCGGGGTCGTCCGGCCACGTCTCGACGATCCCGGTCGCCCAGTCCGCCCACTCGGCCACGAGCCGGTAGTACTCGGTGAGGAACCCCCCGCCCAGCAGGTTGACCGCCACCCGCTCCTGGAACTCCGCCTCTCCGGCAGCATAGGCACGCGCCGTTGCCAGGCTCTCCTCGTTCCGCTCGACGGCCCAGGCGCGCGCCTCCGCCAGCCGGGCGAGGGTGTCCGCCCTGGTCCCGTTCTCCGCGAACACGATCTTCACGAGCTGCTCCCACTCGAGCACAGGCCCCGCAGCCGGCTCGGCCATCCACGAAGCCAGCGCTCGCCGCCCGGCGGCGGTGATCGAGTAGACGGTCCGGGGCCGGTCCCCCACCTTGTCCTTCCTCGCCCGCGCGTAGCCGTGCTCGACGAGCTTCTTCGGCTCCTCGTACAGCTTGCTCTCGGCCCGCGGCCAGATCCGGCCGAGGCTCCGGCTCATCTGCTGGGCGAGCTCGTAGGTGCTCCACGACCGCACCGCCAGCAGGCTCAGGATCGCGTACGACGTCGTGGTCAGCCGAGGTCTTGACACCGTTGCCCTCCAGGCGTATCCCGGTACTCATAGTCCCAAAGGGAGGATAGACCTACGGAAGAAGGTGCCGCCATGGCACACACCCAGCTGACCCGCGTGGCTCCCGAGAACACCGAGCAGGCCCGCGCCTGGGACGGCGACGAGGGGGACTACTGGGCGCGGCACGCCGACAAGTTCGACGCAGCCCTCACCTACTACCGGCCACGCTTCGTCGAGGCGGCCGCCATCGGACCTGCCGACGACGTGCTCGACATCGGCTGCGGCACCGGCCGGACGACGCTCGACGCCGCTCGCCGAGGCCACCAGGCGCTCGGCATCGACCTCAGCGCCCAGATGCTCGCGGTCGCCCGCAAGCGCGCGGCCAGGGAGGGCCTGACCAACGCGTACTTCGAGAAGGGCGACGCCCAGGTCCATCCGTTCCCACCCGGGGCCTTCAACGTGATGGTCAGCCGGACCGGCACCATGTTCTTCGGCGATCCCGGGGCCGCGTTCGCGAACATCGCCCGAGCCCTGAAGCCGGGGGCCCGGAGCACCCAGCTCGTGTGGCAGCGGATGGAGGAGAACGAGTGGGTGACCTCGTTCATGTCCGCGATGGCGGCCGGCCGCGAGCTCCCCGCTCCCCCGCCCGGCGCACCGAGCCCGTTCGCGTTCGGAGACCCCGACCGGCTGCGCGTCGTGCTCGAGTCGTCCGGCTTCGTCGACGTACGCGTCGAAGGCCTGCATCAGCCGATGTACTTCGGACCGACCGCGCACGAGGCGACGGCTTTCATCGGTGGTCTCCTGGCCTGGATGCTCCAGGACCTCGACGAAGCCTCGACCCGGCGGGCCCTCCACGCCCTGCACCGGACCATGGCGGACCACGAGGGTCCGGACGGCGTCCTGTTCGGGTCCGCGGCGTGGCTGGTGACCGCTTTGCGCGCTTGATGGTGAGGGTTCGCCCTGAGTCGTCCCTGAGGTGTCCCGGGACGTTCACCCGGCAGCCCGTAAACACGCTGCGGAGCGACCCACCGAGCACCTACGTTTACCGGGTGACCAGTGAGCGAAGCGAGACCATCATCACCACCCCGACCCCGGAGAAGGCAGTCGCCGCCCGCGCCGTGGACCTGCGCAAGGTGTACGGCGAGGGCGAGGCGGCCGTCAACGCCCTCGACGGCGTCGACATCGAGTTCTACGCGGCCGAGTTCACTGCCGTGATGGGCGCGAGCGGCTCGGGCAAGTCGACGCTCATGCACTGCATGGCCGCCCTCGACTCCCCGACCAGCGGCCAGGTCTTCCTCGGTGACACCGACCTGTCGACGCTGAAGGACAAGGCGCTCACCGAGCTGCGCCGCGACAAGATCGGGTTCGTCTTCCAGTCGTTCAACCTCGTGCCCACGCTGACCGCGCAGGAGAACATCGAGCTCCCGCTGTCGATCGCCGGTCGCAAGCCCGACCAGGGCTGGTTCGACACCGTCATCGACACCGTCGGTCTGCGCGACCGCCTCGACCACCGGCCCAACGAGCTCTCCGGAGGCCAGCAGCAGCGGGTCGCCTGCGCGCGTGCGCTGATGAGCCGGCCCGAGATCGCGTTCGCCGACGAGCCGACCGGCAACCTCGACTCCACCTCCGGGGCCGAGGTCCTCAGCCTGCTCCGCCGCAGCGCCGACGAGCACGGCCAGACCATCGTCATGGTCACCCACGACCCGGTCGCCGCGTCGTACACCGACCGCGTCGTGTTCCTCGCCGACGGCAAGGTCGTCGACGAGCTGCGCCACCCGACCCGCGAGAGCGTCCTCGAGGAGATGGGCAAGCTGACTGCGAGGACGATGCCCCGATGAGACGTGTCACGCTGCGCAACCTCGTTGCGCACAAGGTCCGCCTGTTCCTGAGCGCCTTCGCGATCGTGCTCGGCGTCTCGTTCGTGTCGGGTTCGTTCATCTTCACCGACGCGATGGGCGGTGCGTTCAGCGGCATCATCGCGGGCAGTACGTCGGACGTGGAGATCGCGCCGGAGGGCGCCAACGACTTCGACTCCGTGCAGGACATCCGCACCATCCCCGACTCGGTCGTCCAGGAGCTCGAGGAGCTCGAGGGCGCCGCCGAGGTCAACCCCTACAACTCGCTCCAGTCCGTCTACGTCATCGGCGAGAGCGGCAAGGTCGTCGGCGGCAACGGCCCACCGGGACTCGCGTTCACCGACGGCGACTCCACCGCGCTGACCGGCAAGAAGATCACCACCTACGTCGACGGCGACCGCCCTGACGGGCCCGGCGAGATCGCGATGGACGTGGCCACCGCCGAGAAGGCCGGCTACCAGGTCGGCGACACGGTCAAGCTCGTCACGCCCGGCGACCCGCCGAGCATGGAGGTCGAGCTCGTCGGCCTCGTGGAGTTCGGCGAGGGCTCGACGGCCGGCGCCACCCTCACGCTGTGGGACGCCGAGGCGATGCAGGACCTGTTCTTCGACGGCCGCAGGGAGTGGTCGGGCGTCGCGCTCGCCGCAGCCGACGGCGTGAGCCAGGAGGAGCTGCGCGACGCAGCGGCGGAGGTCCTCCCCGAGGGCGTCACCGCACGCACCGGCGACTCCGTGGTCGAGAAGAACGAGGAGGGCCTGCAGGAGATCCTCGGCTTCCTCAACACGTTCCTGCTCGTCTTCGCGACGGTGGCGATGGTCGTCGGCACCTTCCTGATCATCAACACCTTCTCGATCCTGGTCGCCCAGCGCAGCCGTGAGCTCGCGCTGCTCCGGGCGCTCGGCGCCTCCCGCAAGCAGGTGAACCGATCGGTGCTGACCGAGGCGTTCGTGATCGGCCTGCTCGGGTCGACCGTCGGCCTCGGCGCCGGTTACCTGCTCGCCCTCGGGCTCAAGGCACTGTTCGGGGTGATCGGCCTCGACATCGCAGGCGCGGAGTTCCCGATCGAGCTCCGCACGGTGATCGTGTCCTACGTGGTGGGCATCGTCGTGACGATGCTGGCGGCGTACCTCCCCGCCCGCCGGGCCTCGCGGATCCCGCCCGTGGCCGCGATGCGTGACGACGTGGCGCTGCCCGAGGCCTCCCTGCACCGCCGGGTCATCGTCGGCACCCTCATGGTGCTCGGCGGCATCGGCCTGATGGTGGGCGGCTTCGCGGTCGAGGACGGCAGCACCGGGCTGACGATGATCGGCGTCGGCATGCTCGGGATCCTGATCGGCGTGTCCTTGATGAGCCCGGTCATCGGCCGTCCGCTCGTCGAGCTGCTCGGGGTGTCGTACCGCCGTCTCTTCGGGACCGTGGGCCAGCTCGCCGCGCAGAACTCCAAGCGCAACCCCCGCCGCACCGCGGCCACCGCGTCCGCGCTGATGCTGGGCCTCGCGCTCGTCTCGCTGATGTCGGTGCTCGGGGCGTCCGCCTCGGCAAGCACCGACAAGGCCCTCAAGGCGGCGATCACCTCTCAGTTCATCGTCTCCAACGTGGTCGGCACGCCGTTCTCCGCCAGCATCGCCGACGAGATCCGCGAGGTGGACGGTGTCGAGACCGTGGCCAGCTTCCGGCAGGCCTTCCCGATGGTCGAGGGCTCGCCCGCGTTCGTCGGGGCGGCAGACCCCGAGGACCTCGCCGCGGCCACGGAGTTCCCGCTGGTCGCCGGCGCGCTCGCGAACCTCGAGCCCGGCACGACGATCATCACGGGCGAGGAGGCCGACGAGCAGGGACTCAGGATCGGCGACGAGTTCGAGATGATGTTCCAGGGCGGCCCGGTGGACCTGACCGTCGTGGGGATCTTCGGCAACGCGGCCGCCGTGCCCGCTGACTACCTGGTGACCTTCGACACCCTCGAGAAGGGCGGGATCGCGCCGCTGGACTCGATCCTGTTCGTCAACAAGACCGACGACGCCGACGCGGAGGCGGTCCGTGCGGACGTGAACGAGATCCTCGCCGACCTGCCGACGGTGACCCTGGCCGACCCGGCCGAGTTCGCCGAGCAGCAGAAGGAGCAGATCAACTTCTTCCTCAACATCATCTACGCACTCCTCGGGCTCGCGGTGATCATCGCGATCCTCGGCATCGTGAACACGCTGGCACTGTCGGTGATCGAGCGGACCAGGGAGATCGGGCTGCTCCGGGCCGTCGGCCTCTCCCGGCCGCAGCTGCGGCGGATGGTGCGCCTGGAGTCGGTGATCGTGGCCGTGCTCGGTGCGGTGCTCGGCGTGGTGATGGGCATCGCCTTCGGAGTCGCACTCCAGACCGCGATCGCCGACGAGGGCATCGACGTCCTGGCCATCCCCTGGGGACGGTTGTCGGTGTTCATCGTGGTGGCGGCCCTGGTCGGCGTGCTGGCCGCAGTGTTCCCGGCCCGCCGGGCCGCGCGGCTCGACGTACTGCGGGCGATCAGCACCGAGTAGCGCCGGATAGGCTCGTCCGCGTGGCACGCGCGGACGGTGAGAAGAAGCAGATCAGCACCACCGCGTCGACGATCGTGACGATCGCAGTCGGCGCGGTGGCTGCCTACCTGGGCTTCAGCCTGGTGAGGTTCGGTCTCTACGCGCTGGGCGAGGGCGAGACCTTCATCGGCCTCAGCGCGCTCGTGGTCGGAGCTCTCTTCCTTGCCGGTGTGCTCGCGGTGGTCGTGAGCCAGCTCCGCGCCTGGGCGAGCCGCAGGAAGTGACCACGACTGTGGGTGAGAAGCGTCCCGGCGGTCGCCGCGTCCAGAAGCGCAGCCGGGAGGTGTCGCGGGTCCAGCTCGTGTCGCTGAGCCTCGGCGCCCTGCTGACCGGCGCGGCCTGGGTGTTCCTCGTCGGAGCCGCGATCGACTTCGGCGTCCTCGCCGTCAGCGGCCAGGGCACGGCGTGGCTGTTCACCGTCGGCGCGTCGACCGGGGCCGTGGTGTGCCTGGTGCTGCTGATCGCGCTCGTTGCGCGGGGGCTGCGGATGGTGGGGCTGCTCAGCGAGTACCGGCCGCGACGGGCCGAGCGCCGCAAGCACTGAGAGGTACGACGGACGCGTGACGCGGCTCAGCCCGCGGGGCGGCGGCGTGGCGCGGGCCGGCGCCGGGCGTCTGACCCCTCACCCGCCTGGAGCACGTCGCTGATCTCGTTCATCAGCGAGACCGCGGTGCGCTGCCGCTGTGCCGGCCACCGCGCGAGCAGCGGTTCGAGCTGGGTCTCGAGCAGCGCGATGAACCTCCTCGCCAGCTCGTCACCCTCGGTGGTCAGCCGCACGAGGCTGACCCGCCCGTCCTCGTCGGCGGTGGTCCGCTCGATGAGCCCGCGGCGCGATGCCCGGTCGACGAGGCGGCTCACGTTGGAGCGGTCACAGCGAAGTGCCGTGGCCAGCTCCCCGACGGCGGCCGGCCGCATGGCGGCGCAGAGCAGCTCGGCCTGTTGCGTTGTCAGGCCGAGCTCGCAGCTGGCTCGGGCGTAGGCCTCCTCGAGCGCCACCCGGAGCCGGCCGAGCGTCGTCGGCACGGTGACCGGCCTCTCGGGGTCCATGTCCCTCAGCGTAGCGAAAAACCGTTGACACCATCACGCATCCGAGTGATGGTGTCACACATATACGTGATGTTGTCACCTACCAAACCTGAGGAGGCCACCCATGACGACCTACGTTCCCCACACCACCGTCTCGAAGGCACTGGCCCGGTTCGGCATCGTCCTCGCCGGCGTCGCCGCCGCTCTCATGGTCTGGGTCCTGGCCGTGGGCGTGGAGACGCCCCGGACGCCCGCCGTCGGGGGCGCACCACCGAGCCCACTGACCGCGCCGGAGGTCCTGGTCGCCGCGTTGGTCGCGGGCCTCGTCGGATGGGCCGCGCTCGCGGTGCTCGAACGGCTCACCGTCCGGGCGGTCAGCGTGTGGCGGACGCTGGCGACAACCGTCTTCCTGCTGTCCCTCGGCGGCCCGCTGACCGGTGACGACGTGAGCATCGCCAGCCGCGTCGCGCTCGTGGTCATGCACGTGGCCGTGGCCGCCGTGGTGATCCCGCTGCTCCCCCTGGCCGACTCGAGCTCCTCGGAGGGGTTGCGATGAGCGCCTTCAGCGAGGCGGAGCTCGCCTACCTGCACCGCGGGCCCGAACGCCGGCTCGCGAGGATCGCGACCGTCGGCGCCGACCTGATGCCGCACGTGGTGCCGACGGGCTGGGCACACAACCTCGAGGCGGACACGATCGACATCTCGGGTCATGACCTCCCACGCACGAAGAAGTTCCGCGACGTCGCCCGCACCGGCCGAGCGGCGGTCGTCATCGACGACCTCGCGAGCGTCACACCGTGGCGCCCACGGGCGGTCGCGGTGCGTGGCAGGGCGGAGGCGATCCACGACCCCGCGCCGCTGATCCGCATCCACCCGGACCGTGTGGTCTCCTGGGGGCTGGACGACCAGGCGGCCTCGCACGGCCACCGTCAGGGACCCTGACCGGACCGTCCCTGCAGGGCTGCCTTGCCGCCTCGCCGGCGTCGTCTCAGACGCGTGCGCTCTCCACGACGGCGAGGAGGTCGTCGTACCGCTGCTCGATGATGTCCTGGTCGGCCTCTGCGGGAACGCTACGCTCGGCGGCTTCCACCACGAGGCGCGCCTCGCGCAGCAGCGACTCCTGCCTGCTCCGGTCATTTGCACAGCCGGCGATCTGGGTCAGCGCCTCGAGCAGACGGATGTAGACCGCCGCGTGGAAGTCGGCGCACTGGCGGATCTGGTCGAACGCCCCACCCACCAGCCGCTCCCAGCTGACGGGGTCCGACGCGACGACCCGTAGCGCGCCGTCCTCGTCCGTGACGCACGGCGAGGGGAGCTCGCGCCGCGCGATCTCGCAGAGGCCGGCTCCGATCTGGTCGATGCAGGTGCTCGCGGTGAACGGGTCGTTGATGCCAGGTGACAGGGCGCGCACGGCAATCTCGACGATCTGCCTGACCGGGAACTCGATGTCCTGCTGTGCGGTACGGCGCGCACCCGTCGTGAGCACCGCCTGGATCGACTCGACCGCTTCCTCGGTGACCCGTCCGGCTGGATAGGCGCGGGCGAAGGCCGTGTGCTCGACGACGAACCGTCCCGGCCGGGTGTCCACCGCGATGATCAGGTCGTGCTCACGAGCCATGGCGGTGAGGCGCTCGAGGTCGATGATCTGGACGTAGCCCACCCGTCCTGCGCCGACCCTTCGCGACTCCTCGTCGAAGTCGCCTGGCAGGGGCGGGTCCGTCATGGGTCCGGGGGTTGCGTCGGGCTCGGGGAAGATCGCGTGCACGCTCCGGCGCAGCTCATCGGCAATCGCGTCGATCAGGTTCGGCGCCTGGATCGTCGTGGCGACGTGGTGCACGAAGTAGATGAGCACGCTCAGCCCTGCGACTGCGAGGAGCAAGGCGACCGTGACGGAGAGATGCGGGACCGACTCGGGCTCGCCCGCCCGCACGACACGAAGCACGAGCAGCGAGTACAGGAAGCCGGCCACGAACGTGCCGAGCGTGACCTGGTTGCCGCGGTCTTGGACGAAGTTGGCCAGCATCCGCGGCCCGAACTGCGACGAGGCGAGCTGAAGCGTGACGATGGCGATCGAGAACACCACCCCGGCCACGGTGATCATCGAGGACGCGATCGCTCCGAGCACCTCGTGCGCCCCGTCGGGACCGCCGGAGTACACCAGCCAGCCGATCCACGGGGCTTCCTCCGGGTCGGCCGCCTCGTCGATGCGGATCGTGGCCCACGCCAGGAGGGAGGCCCCGATGAGCATGAGCGTCGGCACGAACCAGTACCCGGTGCGCAGCCTGTCCGCGATGTAGCCGATCCGCGTACCCATCCCGCTCCCCTGTCCGTCGTACCACTGGCCCTGAACCTAGTCGCTCGCGGTGCACGGACAGGCCAACCTCACGGCGACACGGCGAGGAACAGGAAGCCGGAGAACACCACGAGGTGCACCGTGCCCTGCAGCACGCTGGCGCGACCGCTGTTGAGCGTCAGCATGTTGACCACCACGGTCAGCGCCAGCAGCGTCATCTCCTTGGCCTCGAGCCCCAGCACCAGCGGACCCTCCAGCCAGATCGAGGCGAGGCCGATGACCGGGATGGTCAGGCCGATGCTGGCCAGCGCGGACCCGAGTGCGAGGTTGAAGCTCGTCTGGATGCGGTTCCGACGGGCGGCGCGTACGGCGGCCAGCGTCTCCGGCGCCAGCACGAGAAGCGCGATGACGACACCGACGGCAGAGCTCGGCGCCCCGACGGAGCGAACGCCGCCCTCGATCGCGGGCGAGACGACCTTGGCCAGCCCGACGACGGCGACGAGGCAGGCGACCAGCAGCCCGAGGCTCGTGAGGGACGTCCGGTTCGAAGGTGCGGCGGCGTGCTCGTCCTCGTCGGTCATTCCGCGCGAGTCGACCGGCAGGAAGTAGTCGCGGTGGCGGATGGTCTGGACGAACACGAAGACGCCGTAGAGCACCAGCGAGCTGACGCCGGCGTACGCCAGCTGGGCTCCGGAGAAGGTCGGACCGGGCGTCGTCGAGGTGAACGTCGGGAGCACGAGGCTGCCGACCGCCAGCGCGACCAGTGCTGCGAGGGCTCCCGTGGATCCCTCGGTCCTGAACCGCTGCTCGCCGTGGTGGATGGACCCGACGAGCAGGCTGAGGCCGATGATCCCTCCGGTCGCGATCATGACCGCCGCGAAGACGGTGTCCCGGGCCAGGGAGGCGGTCTTGTCGCCGCCGGAGATCATCAGCGTGACGATCAGCGCGACCTCGATGACGGTGACCGCGACCGCGAGGATGAGCGTGCCGAACGGTTCACCGACCCGGAGGGCGACCACCTCGGCGTGGTGTACGGCGGTGAGCACCGCGGCGACGACGCCGACGGACACGAGGACGACCGGGAACCAGCCGAGGTCGCGGCCCCACGTCGTGGCCAGCAGCAGCAACGCCGCCGGCGGGACGAGGATGGACCATCTCGGGTTCGTGGCGGCGTGTGCTGGGCTCATGTTGGCTTCAACGTATCGGGGCGGATCAACGCACCACCGCCGATTCCGCCCCGGGACGAGCGCGGTCGTCCCCAGGCATGCATCTGGGTCTAGCCGAACGGGGGACGCTCTCAGTAGGTTGCTGATCTCCGCTGTCCGGTTCGGTCCGGATGCGGTGGTTAGGTGGCGGACGTCATTTGGGGGTCGATGCTCATGTCTCGGGACGGCATGTCAGGTCGGCGCCGCGCCGCGTTGGGGGCGCTCGCCCTCGGCGTAGCCCTGCTCGGCGGTTGCCAGTCGAATCCCGAGCCTCCTCCCATCGAGGCGGCGCCCTCGTCCCCGCCGCCCTCACCGAGTCCCAGCGAGACCGCCCCGACCCTCCCGGCAGAGGCGAAAGGCGCGTCCGAGGCTGCTGCCAAGGCGTTCGTTCGTTACTACTTTGCGACGCTCAATCACGCGATGATTTCCGGTGACACTGAACACTTTCGCGAGCTCAGCACCTCGGAGTGTGAGTCGTGCTCCGCTATCGCCAGGAACATCGACGGCACCTATGCAGCGGGCGGTCGCATCGAGTCGAAGGGCTGGCTAGTGCGGTCAGTATCGCTCGTCCCTGGCCAACCGAAAGCGTCGCCAATCGTTGACCTCGGCATCTTCATGTCCGAGGAACGAGTCACTGAGCGCGCCGGCTCCTCCCCTAAGTCCTTCGAGGGTGGCAAACAGCCGATGACTATGTACCTGATTCGTGCCAATGACCAGTGGCGAGTGTCGCGTCTGGACCGAGTCGCATGATCGTGCAGCGACTCATCGGCGTTCTTGCCCTCGCGTTCGCCTTTATCGGCTCCGGCTGGCACTTGGGCGTTGCCCGCGGAGACACGGGTTGCGAAGCCGCAGCTGAGAGTGGCTCCTCCTACGTCGGCGTCGGCATGACGTGTACGACTTCGCAAGAAGCGCTCTCCAACCCTGCGAGTTCAACGGAAGGAACTGGTGCAACCGCCGTCTTCTCCGAGTACCAGTGGCTGAGCGTCTGCGCAGAGCCTGGGCAGGCCTCGACCATCAGCTACGAGGTGGAGTGCCAGGCCGCCATGTCTTGCGCCGAGCCTGACCAGCGCCTGTACCGACTCTGGGGCCGCGACGTCACGACTGGTGCATGGACAGCACTGTCCGCACAGTGCTTCGGCGAGACACCCGAGGCGCCGAACGTCCCGCGACCACGGGTCACCCCGGCGCTCGTCCTCCGAGAGATCCAGCGCATCGGCCTGCCGACCCTGCAGGCGATGACCCAGCCTGAAGGCAAGACGCTGGTCAACTTCGACACGATCTTCTACACCGAGGCGGAACCGTTCACCGCGACGGTCACCCTGCTCGGCCGGCCGGTCGACATCGTCGCCGAGCCGACGTCGTACACCTGGCACCACGGTGACGGCACGACCACCACGACCTCCACACCTGGAGCCCCGTACCCGTCGCGCGAGATCACCTACCGGTACGCCGACGCCCGGACCACGGTGCGACCGAGCGTGGATGTCACCTACTCAGCCCGGTTCCGGGTCAATGGCGGAGCATGGCAGGACATCGGCGAGACTGTGACCATCACCGGACCCGAGGGGAGCCTGCGCATCAGTGAGGCACGAGGCTCCCTGTCCGGCAACTACGGCTGAGCCGCCCACCGAGTACTGGACGACGCGTCCCCTCGCGCGGCAGTTGCGGAATCATGCCGCCATGCCTCGCCTCAGCAACCGCCGCATCGTCGCCACCGCCGGCTACCTGGCACTCGCCGCCGCCGACAGCTACCTCGCCGGCCGGAGGGGCGTGGGAGCCAGGCGCGCCCGCCATGTCACGAAGCCGCTTCTGATGCCCGCGCTCGCGACCAGCACCAGGATGGCTGTCGGGGAGCACAACACCGGTCTGACCCGCGGGGTGCGGGCAGCGCAGCTGTTCTCCTGGGGTGGAGACGTCGCCCTCCTCGGGCGCGGCGAGCCGAGCTTCCTCGCGGGAGTGGGCTCCTTCTTCGCCGCGCACCTCAGCTACATCGGGGGCTTCGGTTCGGTGAAGGACAGCCGAGCCGGCGTGGACGCACCGGGCGCCAAGGCCGGCGCAGCCACGTGGGTAGCTGCAGCGCCGGTCATGGCGGTGGCTGCGGGACGGAAGGACCCCGTCCTTCGGCTGCCGATCGCGGCGTACGCCGCCGTGCTCTCCACGATGTTCGCGACGTCGACGATGCTCGACACCGAGCTGCGGGCCTCCGCCCGGCGACGGATCCTGGCCGGCACGTCGCTGTTCCTGCTCTCCGACAGCCTGCTCGGCGTGCAGAAGTTCCTTCGCGCCGAGCCGTCCGCTGCCCTCGAGACCGCGGTCATGGCGACCTACACCACCGGCCAGTGGCTGATCGCCGAAGGTGCCGTCGCGGCGTCACGCGCGCACTGACTCCAGTAGACGCAGACGAGGGCGGGGCCTGCGCGTAGCGGCCCCGCCCTCGTCCTTCCCCTCGAAGCCGGCTACGGGTCGAAGGAAGCCGGCGACAAGTCTTCGATGGTCACTCCACCGGGACCGCGAGCTCCTGGCCGCGCATCAGGCTCGCGCTCGGAAGCGCGTTGAGCTCCTGGATGTAGTGGATCATCTCCCGCACCTCGCCGGGCTCGGCGACCTCCGAGGCGATGCCCCAGAGCGTGTCGCCCTCGCCGACGACGACGGTGGTGGTCTCCACCGGCTCGCCGGCCTCGCCGGTGGCGGCGGACTGACCGCCGAAGACAGTGAACAGGGCGAAGGCCAGTCCGACGAAGACCAGCAGCAGGGTCAGCCGTCCGCGTCGCGTCAGCCGCACGCTCGGCGTACGGGTGGTGCGGGTGCGCGGGAACGAGAAGTCGTGCGCTGCAGCCATCGTGCTCATCGGTGTGACCTCCTGGGAGATGCCGTGCCTTGCGTCCATGAACAGATGTCTATCGACGACCACCGACAGTTCTCGCCGGCCGCCCTTCGAAACCCTGTTCGATCGAACGTGTGTACGAAGATAGGCGTCTCGGGCAGGCAGCGCAAGAGACACGCCGAACATCTGTTCGAACGTCTTCGGCAGGAGGCGGAGGTCTACCGCGCGCGCCGCATCCTCCGCCGCCCCTCCCAGAGGAACAGCTTCTCGGCCTTCATCGAGATCGACGGCGTCACGGACGTGAACCGCAGCAGGCCCGCGCGCCAGCTCGGCACGGACAACACCACACGCGAGGTACCGACCAGCGACACCGCCGCCTCGGCCGCCTCCTCCGCAGTCAGCAGCCGGCCGCCCGAGTGGACCAACGCCTTCGCCCTGCCGTGGTCGGCCATCGCCTCCACCATCGGGGTGTCGACGCCGTCCGGACAGAGGGCGTGGACCCGGACATGCTTCGGCGTCTCGACCTGAACCGACGTGGTCAGCGAGACGACCGCGGCCTTCGTCGCGGCGTACACCGACAGCCCGGGCACCGGTCCGTGCGCGGACATCGACGCGGTGTTGACGACGTCGCCGCCGGCAGGCCCGAAGGCGTCCATCGCCGCTCGCATGCCCCAGATGACGCCCATCAGGTTGACCTGGACCAGCTGTTCGATCGCCACCGCGGGCAGGTCCATCACCGCGCCGTCGTTGCCGACCCCCGCGTTGTTGAACCACGCCACCAGCGGCCCGTGCCGCAGCGCCTCCTCGGCGACGGCCCGATGCGAGGCCTCGTCACGGACGTCCTGCTCGAGCCCGGCGACCGCGCCGATCTCCGCGGCCGTACGACGGGCACCCTCACCGTCGATGTCGGTCAGCACGACGTCGTACCCACGAGCGACCATCAGCGCGCCGATCGCCCGGCCGATACCGCGACCGCCGCCGGTGACGACCACTGAGCCCTTTGTCATGGAGAAACCTAACCAGACACGCCCATTCGAACAGGTGTTTGAAGCCGGCACGATCTCGGTCTACCTTGTGAACAAGCGATCAGGGCAGCGATCGGCACATCACGAAGGGCGCGCAACCATGGCAGCAGGCAAGGGCAGGACAGTTTCCGAGCTCCCCGACGGTCCCCCGGACGCGTCGGGCCTGACCCCGCGCCAGCAGCGTGTGCTGGAGGTGATCCGCGAGTCGATCGAGGGGCGCGGTTACCCGCCGAGCATGCGCGAGATCGGCGAGCGGGTCGGGCTGACCAGCTCGTCCTCCGTCGCGCACCAGCTCCGCACGCTCGAGGAGAAGGGCTTCCTCAAGCGCGACCCCAACCGGCCTCGCGCGATGCAGGTCTTCTCCCCCGGCGAGGTCGTCGAGTCCGGCACCGGTGATGCCGGCGTCAACCCGATGCCCGCTGCCACCTACGTCCCGATGGTCGGCCGGATCGCCGCCGGCGGCCCGATCCTCGCCGAGGAGCGGATCGAGGACGTCTACCCGCTGCCCAAGAGCCTGGTCGGCGACGGCACGCTGTTCCTTCTCGAGGTCGTCGGCGACTCGATGATCGACGCCGCGATCTGTAGCGGTGACTACGTCGTGGTCCGCCAGCAGCCCACCGCCGAGAACGGCGAGATCGTGGCCGCCATGCTCGACGGCGAGGCGACCGTGAAGACGTTCCAGCGCAAGGACGGCAAGGTCTGGCTGCTGCCGCACAACGAGGCCTACGACCCGATCGACGGAACGCACGCCACGATCCTCGGCAAGGTCACCGCGGTCCTCCGCCGCGTCTGACCCGAGAAGCGCCTCGGAGGGCCGGCTCCGACGGGGAGCCGGCCCTCCGTGTGCCGGCGAGCCGACCGCTCAGCACGCCCGGCCAGGACCGCCGCCGCTCAGGACCACCGAGCCAGGATCCGCAAGGTCACGACCGGCAGCGCCAGGACCGCGACATAGACGCCGAGCGTGGCCAGGCCGACACCGACCCACTGCGCTGGCGACAGCCCGACAAGCCCGCCGAGGTCCACGCGGGCCACACCGGTCGTCGGCACACAGAGCAACAGCGCACCGAGCCAGAGCAGCGAGGATCGACCGCGTCGGCGCACCAGCGACGCCACCACGCCGCCGGGCACGACCACCACCACGAATACCATGAGGATGCCCGCCGTCCCGGCGAGCGAGAAGTGGCCGGGCTCCCCCGCCGCGACGCTCGCCAGCCTCATCATCAGCCGGGCCACGAGGCCCATCGCCGCGCCAGCCACCACGGCCGCCGCCAGCCCGAGGCCCACCTTCCGCGCGACTGCGGCGCCGCGCCACCTCGCCCTGCTCGTCGCCCGCCCCGGGGCGGTGAGCTCCATCGTCATCCTGGTCATCTGAAGTACCTCCTGACCAGTTGTCGCACCGGCCGGCCGATCCGGTTCACACGGCCTGCACCACGTCGCTGCGGTTCCCCGTCGTGGTCGCGCCGACCGCTCGCCTGCCAGCTCAGTCGAGCTCGATGACGAACAGCGGCCCGTCGTCGTACCGGCCGCCGTCGATGTCGAGCACGTAGCCCTCGGCGTAGAGCAGCGGCTCGGTCACCTGGTGCGAGGGGACGTCGAGCAGCGTGCCTATGATGCTGTGCCCGTGCACGATCAGCTCACCGCCGTACGTGGACAGCACCTGCTGCGCGACCTCCGCGCCGTCGCCGCGACCGAAGTGGTAACGGCTGGTGAGCTTCGCCCATACGTCCCAGTGCGCCTCGAAGTCGCTCGGGTCGGCGAGGGCGCCGCGGACGGTCGTGTTGACCTCGTCGACGGTAGAGCCCCAGTCGAGGTACTCGGTGGTGTCGGAGTGCATGACCAGGTAGTCCCCGATGTTCGCCATCAGCGGCAGCGAGGCGAGCCAGTCGAGGTGCTCCTCGGTCAACGCCTCCTGGTCGCGGCGGCGACCGCCGTTGATCACCCACGACTCCTCGAACTTCGTGCCGGGGAAGCGTGCCCTGCCGAGCGCGAGGATCTCGTGGTTGCCCATCAGCACGTGCACCTGCCCGGGCGCCTGCGACTGCAGCTCCCGCACGTGCTCGATGACGCCGATGCCGTCGGGGCCACGGTCCAGCAGGTCGCCGAGAACCCACAGCTCGTCACCGCCACCGAAGCCTGCCTCGTCGAGTCCGTGCACCAGGTCGTCGAGGTAGCCGTGCACGTCGCTGACCACGAACAGAGACCCCATGCGTCCATCCTGACAGGCCACACGCCCTTGCGTGAGCCCCGCCACAGCAGACGGGTACGACGGCTGAACGGTCGGTGAACAAGAACGACGTGGCGTCACCCCACGGGCGGAGCCTCGTTGACCTACCCGTGACGAGCATCGAGCTAGACCGCAGATCCCTCCTCGTCGTCGGCGCCGCGACCACCGGCGTCGCCGCTGTCGGTGTCTCGACAGCCGACCCGGCCGAGGCGGCGCCGAACCGCTACTTCGAGCACGGTGTCGCCTCCGGTGACCCACACCCGACCAGCGTGGTCCTCTGGACCCGCGTGACGCCCACCCCTGAGGCGTCACCCGGCTCCGGCAAGGGCCCGCGCGCCTCGGTGCGCTGGCAGGTCGCGACGGACCGCCGCTTCACCGACATCGTCACCGAGGGCGCGTTCACCACGGGGCCTCGCCGCGACCACACCGTCAAGCTCGAGGCCACCGGCCTGCGCCCACGGACCACGTACTACTACCGCTTCCTCTACAAGGGTTCGGCCAGCCGCGTCGGCCGCACCAGGACCGCGCCCGCGGCGAACGCCGGCCCGAGGAACCTCCGGTTCGGCGTGGTCTCCTGCTCCAACCTGCCCGGCGGCTACTTCTCCGCCTACCGCCATCTCGCCAGGCGCGACGACCTCGACGCGGTGCTCCACCTGGGCGACTACCTCTACGAGTACGGCGACGGGGGGTACGGCGGCGTGCGCAAGCCGGTCCCCGCCCACGAGATGGTCAGCCTGTCGGACTACCGGCAGCGGCACGCGCAGTACAAGCAGGACCCCGACCTGCAGGCCCTGCACGCGAAGAACCCGTTCATCGTCACCTGGGACGACCACGAGGTCACCAACGACGCCTGGCGCAAGGGCGCGGAGAACCACGACCCCGAGACCGAGGGCGACTACCTGGAGCGCAAGCGCCGCGCACACCGGGTCTACGACGAGTGGATGCCTGTGCGCATGGGCGACACCGCGGCGCTCGGCGACGGCACCCGGCTCTTCCGTCGGCTGAAGTTCGGCACGCTCGCCGAGCTCTCCATGCTCGACCTGCGCAGCTACCGCTCCCAGCAGGCGGCCTACCCGGTCGCCGACGGCACGGTCAGCGACCCCGACCGCACGATCACCGGCGACGCCCAGATGCGCTGGCTCAAGCAGTCGCTGCAGGAGGAGCGCGCCCAGTGGAAGCTGGTCGGCAACCCGGTGATGATCGCGCCGGTCGTGTTCCCGCCGCTGCCCAACGAGCTCAGCTCCCGGATCAACGACTTCACCGGCCTGCTCCCCGAGGACGGCGCGCCGTACAACGTCGACCAGTGGGACGGCTACACCGCCGACCGTCACGAGGTTCTCGACCACCTCGCGGACAACGGCGTGCAGAACACCGTCTTCCTCACCGGCGACATCCACTCCGGCTGGGCCTGTGACCTCCCGCTCAACGCCGGCACCTACCCCGCCGAGGGCGGCCGGTCCGTGGCGACGGAGTTCGTGTGTACGTCGGTCACGAGCGACAACCTCAACGACATCACGGGCACCGCACCTGCACGGAGCAGCATCCCCGTCGAGGCCGCGATCCAGGCCAACAACCGGCACGTGAAGTACCTCAACTTCGACGACCACGGCTTCTCGGTCCTCGACATCACCCCGGCCCGCGTCCAGATGGACTACTTCGTCATCAGCGAGCGGACCGACCCGAAGGCGACGGTGTCCTGGACGGCGTCCTGGGCCACCGATGCCAACAGCCAGAGCGTCCGCGCCGCCGACGCTCCCGTGAAGGAGCGCCGATGACCTCACCTCCCGGAGAGCTGAACCGTCGCTCGTTCCTGAAGGTCAGCGGTGCCGCGGGCGCTTCGCTGCTGTTCTCCGCCGCTCTCGGCGCGCCCGGCGCGTCCGCGGCCGTGGCGAGGAAGAGGCGCGCGTACGTGCTCGTCGTCGACGGCGCCCGGCCGGGCGAGATCGGCGGCGGCCTCATGCCCCACCTCCAGGCACTGCGTGACGGTGGCATGAACTTCCCGAGGGCCCGCTCCCTGCCGATCATGGAGACCATCCCGAACCACGTGATGATGATGACCGGGGTCCGGCCGGACCGCAGCGGCGTCCCCGCGAACGCGATCTATGACCGCGAGGCCAAGGAGATCCGGGACCTCGACCGTCCCTCGGACCTCCGGTTCCCGACGGTCATCGAGCGGCTGAACCGCAACGGCTTCACCACCGGCACGGTGCTCAGCAAGGAGTACCTGTTCGGGATCTTCGGCACGCGGGCGACCTACCGCTGGGAGCCGGAGCCGATCGTGCCGGTGAGCGGCCACGCCCCGGACGCGTTCACGATGGACGCGGCGATCAGCATGGTCGAGGAGCTCGACCCGGACCTCGTGTTCGTGAACCTCGGCGACTGTGACCGGCTCGGTCACTCCGACCTCACCGGGACCACGCTCGAGGCCGCCCGGCAGGCCGCGCTGGTCGACGTCGACACCCAGGTCGGCCGGTTCGTCGACATGCTCAGGTCCAGCGGGCGCTGGGCCTCTTCAGTGGTGATCGTGCTCGCCGACCACTCGATGGACTGGTCGCGGCCCGACCGGGTCATCACCCTGCAGCCCGCCTTCGACGCCGACCCGCTGCTCGAGGGCAACGTGGTGATCGCCCAGAACGGCGGCGCCGACCTCCTGTACTGGACCGGCCCCGCTGACCGTCGTACCGAGGCGTTGGAGCGGATGCGCAGGATCGCGAGCGAGACGCCCGGCGTGCTGTCGGTGCGGACTCCGCAGCGGCTGCGGCTCAGCGACAACGCCGGCGACCTGGTCGTCTACTGCAGGTCCGGCTGGCGGTTCAGCGACCCGGCGCAGTACGACAACCCGATCCCCGGCAACCACGGGCACCCCGCGACGGAGCCGATCCCGTTCTTCATCGGCGGCGGGCACCGTCGGGTCGGTTCGGGCACCTCCAGCGCGGCCGCCGCGACGGTGGACGTGGCACCGACGCTGGGCACGCTGTTCGGGCTCGGCGAGCCGCGGGGCGGGTACGACGGGCGCTCCCGGCTCTGAGCACCCTGCCGCGATCGCGCTCGTCAGCCGATGCCGAGCGCGCTCGCGACCTCCTGGGGCAGGGGCTTCGAGTCGACGAGGACGGGGGCGTACTCCTCGGCGACGTAGACCATCTGGCCTGCTCCGCCCTCGGACACGACCGCGAAGCGGGAGTCGACCCCCTCGATCGCGAAGGCGTCGACCGGCGTGGCCGCTGCTTCGTCGGCCCCGGTGTCGTTGCATGGCGGGGCCTCGGCGCCCTCGAGCGACTCCCCGGCCGTGACCGGTCCGGCGTCCACCTGGATGTAGAGCTCGCCCCCGAAGGTGACCGCCGCGACGCAGGATGCAGCACCACCCGCGGCGCCACCTGCTGACGGCTCGTCGGGCTCGCCCGCGCCGTCTGCCTCGGCACAACCGGCCAGAGCAAGCACGCCGACCGTCGCGACGACGAATGTGAGAACTGGGTTTCGAGGCATGTGCCTGCTCCTTCGCTGGGACCTGTGCCGGTACGACGCACGCCGGGGGCATCCGGTTGCACGCGGCGTCTCGTTCGCGCCACCGCCACGGGGCGACTGCCCCGTCGCACTACAGCGCGCGCTGTCGTGGCATCACCGCTCGGCCACCGGGTGTCGCCACAGCGCACGTGTACGTTCGTCGCATGGGACGCGCGCTCCTCGCCGCGTCGGCGGCGGCACTGGCCCAGTCGCTGTTGCTCGCCTCCTGCACGGCCGGCGACGATCCCTCGCCCGGAGCCCGCGCCGCTCCGTCCACCCCACCCACGTCCCGCCTCTCGCCGAGCGCGGCGACGCCGAGCACACAGACGCCGAGCGGACCGGCACTCCCGCAGGGGAACCCGTCGCCACGGCCGGCCGGTGCCTTCGACGCCGCCGCGGCGATGGCCGACGTCCGCCTGCTCGCGGGCCGGATCGGGCCGCGGCTGGCGACCGGTCCCGCCTACCGCCGGGCGGGCCGGTGGGCCGAGCGCCGGTTCTCGAGCCTGGGGTACGACGTCCGGCGGGAGGTGTTCGGGGTGCCCGGAGGTGACTCGTGGGGGGTGCCGGTCGACGGAGGCCGCTCGTTCAACGTCGTGGCCGAGCCGTCAGGGTTCGACGCGTCGCGGCCGCACATGGTCCTCGGCGCCCACCTCGACACCGTGGCGGGCGCGCCGGGCGCCGAGGACAACGCCAGCGGCGTCGCGGTGCTGCTCGAGGTGGCCCGCCTGGTCGCGGGGTCGCCGACGTCGACAAGGGTTCCGGTCGTGCTCATCGCCTTCGGCGCCGAGGAGCCACGGGGCCCGGGGGACGAGCTGCATCACTTCGGTTCCCGGCACCACGTCGCGTCGATGTCGCGGGCACGGCGGGACGCGCTCACCGCGATGGTGTCGCTGGACCGCGTCGGGGTCGGCTCGGTGGTCCCGGTGTGCACCGGCCCGTTGTCCCCACCGCGTGTGCAGCGGGCTCTGCTGAGGACGGCCGCGCGGATCGACGTACCGGCGGAGGCGTGTGAGAACACCGCCAGCGACCACTGGTCGTTCGAGAAGGCAGGGTTCGCCGTAGCCCGCCTGGGCAGCACGGGCTACGCGGCCTACCACTCCCGCGGTGACGTGCCGTCGGTCGTCGACCAGCGGCAGCTCGGCCGCACCGGGCGACTCGTGTGGGCCTGGCTGCGATGACGCGAGCACGGGCACTCCTTGTCCTCGCCGGCGTGGTGGTGCTACTGCTGACACTCGTGTGGGGGTTCCAGCGCAGCCTCATCTACTTCCCCGCCAGCACGTCGGTGCCGGCGGCCGGCACGGTGATCCCCGGGGCCCGGGACGTGGAGCTGCACACCGACGACGGGCTGACGCTGGGAGCCTGGCTCGTGCCCGCCGAGGAGCCGACCCGTGGAGTCACCGTCCTTGTCGCCAACGGGAACGGTGGCGACCGCTCCATCCGCGCACCGCTGGCACGAGAGCTCGCGTCGGAGGGCATGGACGTGCTGCTGTTCGACTACCGCGGCTACGGCGGAAACCCCGGCTCACCGAGCGAGGACGGCCTGGCCCTCGACATCCGTGCGGCCCGGGCGTTCCTCGCGGACTCCGGGGTCCCGGCCGAGCACGTCCTGTACTTCGGGGAGAGCCTCGGCAGCGCGGTGGTCACCGAGCTGGCGACCGAGCATCCGCCGGCCGCGATGCTTCTGCGCTCACCGTTCGTGGACCTCGCGTCGCTGGGCCGGGTCCACTACCCGTTCCTGCCCGTGCGCTCCTTCTTGCGGGACCGGTTCCCGCTGGTCGAGCACCTCACCCACGTCGACGTACCGGTCACGGTCGTCTACGGCAGCAGGGACTCGATCGTGCCGCCCGACCAGAGCCGTGCGGTGGCGGAAGCCGCGCCGAACCTGCGACGGCTGGTCGAGGTGGACGGCGCCGACCACAACGACATGGCGCTGCTCGACGGCGCGGACCTCGTCGGCGCCGTCGTGGACCTGGCCGAGCGCATCGCTCCGCGCTAGCCGCTCGACCCGGCTCACTTCACCTGGAGACGCGGGCTTCACCGAGGTCAGGCGTCCGACCCCGCGACGTCGCGTGATGCGTATCGACTTCTGACGCCCTTGGCGTCGAGAGGCCTAGTCCGGGCGCCGGTGCGCGGGACCACTCGTCGCACGCATGACGGCCAGCACCTCCTCGGCCCGGCGCCCGGTCACGACCCGGGGGGCGAACCGGTCGTCCATCACGTACGGCACGAAGTCCGCCGCTTTCAGCTCGTCACCCCAGAACGTCATCTCGAGGATCGCGCCCTCCTGCGTCTCCCGCATGAAGTCCATGTCGAAGACGAAGTTGCCCAGCGAGTGCGCGACCAGCCGCCCCCGGACCATCTCCACGCCCTGCAGCCAGTGCGGGTGACCTCCGACCACGACGTCGGCGCCGGCCGCGACCAGGCGGCGGGCAACCAGCCGCTGGACCGGCTCGGGCCGGCTGGTGTACTGCGTACCCCAGTGCGGCATCACGACGACGACGTCGACGGCAGCGGCCAACCGCCGGACGGCGCTCTCGAAACGACGCAGCTGTGCTCGGTCGAGCGGCCCGGTCCGGGGCGGCATGCCGACCGACACCGCGCCCGGCTGCCCGGGTGCGACCTCCGGTGTCTCGCCGATCGCGTTGAAGCCGAGGAAGCCGAAGGTCACGCCCCTGCTCTCGACGACGGCAGGCTCCCACGCCTGTCGTACCGTCCGGCCGGCCCCGAACGTGGCGATCCCACCGCCACGCAGACGGCGCACCGTCTGCACCAGGGCCAGGTCACCGAAGTCACCGGCGTGGTTGTTGGCGAGACCGAGTACGTCGAAGCCGGCGTCTCGTAGGCCGGCGACGACCGCGGGGTCGGCGGCGAAGGAGTCGCCGCCCTGACGGGGCGAACCCGCGCGGGACAGCGTGTTCTCGAGGTTTCCGACCGTGATGTCGGCGGCTGCGAGTCGCTTCGCTGTCGGCCGCAGTGCGAGCGTCGGGTCACCGGACGCACGAGCCGCCTCCGCGACGCCGCGGCCGAGCATGATGTCGCCGACCACGCTGACGGTCACGACCTCGGGTGGCGGCTCGGACATGGAGGTGCGCAGCGGGTACCTGTCGGGCTGGCGGAGCGGGTCGATGCCGTCGACCTCGAGGGCGCGAACCTCGGGTCCGAGGAGGTCGGCCGGCACAACGGCGACGGTGCCGGCCTTGCGCACGACGTCACGGATCGCCTTGTGGAACTGGCTTCTCACGACGTCGAGGGCGGTGCCTCCGTCGAGGATGGTGCGTGCTCTCCCGAACGAGACCCCCTGGAGCCGGCTCGTGTGATGCACCGCGATCGCCAAGGGCCCGTCGACGCCGGCCGATGTTCCACCGCTGGACGGTGCCGCCCCGCCGGGTGTCACCGACGGGTCAGGAGAGCCGGAAGAAGCCGGCGGTGTGCTCTCCGACCCTGAGGGCGTGCTCGTCGGGCCCGTCTCCACAGCCGGGCCCGCTTGGCTGCACGCAGCAAGCGTGAGCGCCGCGGTCAGCAGTGCGGCTGCTCGCCAGGCGGGCGCGGTGAGGGGCACGCCTCGACGGTAGCCCGACGGACTCGTCACGGGTGTCGCCGGCGTCGCATTTGCCGGGACCGGGCCTCTCTTCCTTGTACAGACCAGCCTTGGCCTCTGTTGCGTCCATGCGCATGTCCTGACCATGGACATAGACGGCAAGTCATGGGAAGGGGGGCGAGCCGAGGGGGGATTTCACGTAGCCGTCGCACCCACGCAGGTCGAGCTGCCCGATGCAGCTCCCTCGAGAATGGAATCACCATGCTCAAGAAAGTCTTCGCTGTCCTGACGATGGCGAGCCTTACTCTGACTCTCGGGCTCACGCAAGCCGCCAATGCGGCCCAGGGCACCCCTGGCCCGCCGGACGGCGGCGGAGAGGACACGACACCGAACAGCCTGTCTGTCCCGGTGATCAACGTCGGGACCACGGGCGCGCCGTTCCTCTGCTCATCGACAGCAGCCGTGCTGCCGACGGGCGCGACGCTCACGTGGCCGGACGACTTTGCATTGCCGATCAGCACTCCTCCCGAAGGAGGCACCCTCCCCGCGGTGGGTGAGTACTACATCCAGGGTGTGAACACCTGGCAGGCCGAGTGCGGCAACGCCGCTGACAACACGCTGACCGTCAACGCTGACTGGGGCGACAACCTCGGCGGCGACGCGAAGACGAGTGTCGGCTCGCCGGTGCGGGTCGAGGTCGGTCTGATGGTGACCAACGCCGAGTACCAGTCGATGATGGGT
>DASTPU010000120.1:0-7465 GCA_035762105.1 Nocardioidaceae bacterium
TGGGATCGCGCGATGCACGAGCGCGTCCGGGCCGCGTCCGACATGGACGGATGGGTTGCCGTGCAGCTGCTCAGAGAGGCCGACGAGCCGCGGCGGCGGGCAATCATCGGCACGTGGCAGTCACGGGAGCACTGGGCCCGCTGGCACGACGACGAGACATTCAAGGAGACCCGCGCGGAGCTGGCCGGGCTCGAGGACGGACCGTCCACCACTGTCTGGTACGACGTGGTGGAGGAACAGGGCTGAGGACTCGATGGGCGACGCCGGCGCCCACTGCCCAGCCACGACCGCGCTTCGGTCGTGACATTCACAAGGCGACCTTCCGCGTGAAGGTGAGGTGAGTGACGCCGCTGGGGGAGGACACCGCCTCGACGTCATAGGCGTCCTCGAGTGCCTCCAGGCCGTCCCAGATACGGACGCCGCGGCCGAGCACGATCGGTACCTGGACCAGATGCATGTGGTCGACGAGGCCGGCCGCGAGGAAGTCGCGTACCACGGTGGGGCCGCCGCCGATCCGGACGTCCTGACCATCGGCTGCTTCGCGGGCGGTCTCCAGCGCCTCGGCCGGAGCGGCGTCGAGGAAGTAGAACGTGGTGCCGCCCTCCATCTCGATCGAGGGTCGCGGGCGGTGAGTGAGCACGAAGGTCGGTGTGTGGAACGGCGGGTTCGGGCCCCACCAGCCCTGCCAGTCCGGGTCGTCCTGCCAGCCGGGCGGGCCGAACTTGTTGGCGCCCATGACCTCGGCGCCGATGCCGTAGCTGTGGCGCTCGGCGAAGGCGTCGTCGACTCCGGAGGTTCCGCCGGAATCCCAGAACCGGGTACGCATCATCCACTCGTGCAGACGCTCGCCCGCATGACCGAACGGTGCATCGGCGGACTGCGGCTCGCCGGTGGCGAACCCGTCGAGGGAGATGGAAAGGTTGTGGATCCGTGTGAGTGACATCCGGGCTCCTCGATCAGTGGTCGCGCTTTGCGTTCGGTTCTCAGGAGGCTGCCCGTGCAATGCTCCCAGAGGTGCTCGAGCAGCGGGACCCACGATGCTTCTTGCTCAGGGCCCCGCGCCCCCCTTCCGTGCAGGACAGCCTCCGTATCACGGCTGGCAAGAACGACTCTGCCACCGATGAGTTCTGCCCACCGGACGGGTCTTCCCGGGTAAGAACCTCAAGGAGTGAGCATGAGCAAGGTGATCGCCGACATCTCGATGTCTCTGGACGGATACGTCACTGCGCCGGGCGTGGATCAGGAGCACGGCCTGGGTATCGGCGGCGAGGCGATCCACGCCTGGGTGCTCGAGGAGCCACGCTCCCCCGTCGACGAGGCGGTGCTGACGCGCAGCTTCGAACAGACCGGTGCTGTGGTGATGGGCCGGCGGCTGTTCGACATCGTGGACGGGCCGAACGGCTGGAACGACGACGTCGGGTACGGGCACGACCAGAACCAGTCGGCCGCACCACCGTGCTACGTCGTCACCCACGAACCACCCGCCCACGTGCGGCTCGCGTCCAGGTTCCGGTTCGTGACCGACGGAGTAGCGGCCGCCATCGACCAGGCGCGGACGACTGCGGGCGACAAGGACGTCTATGTCATGGGCGGCGCGAACATCATCGACCAGAGCCTCGCGGCGAGGCTGGTCGACGAGCTTCGCATCCACCTCTCACCGCTGATACTGGGCGGCGGCACGCGGCTGTTCGACCGCGCAGGCCCAACGACGCTCGTCCAGCGGGAGGTCGCAGAGTCACCGCGCGCCACGCACCTCACCTACGAGGTGGTCAAGGACCAGGCAGACGCCTGGCCGGCGAAGACGTCGAGGACGGTGCGTTGACGTGCTGAGTGCGGGGGTCAGGTCACGCCAGGGGACCTGACCTCTGGGTCCTCCGAGAGCCGGATCTCGACCATCAGCTCATCGGCGAGCCCCTCAAGCATCGACCCGAGCGTCTCAGTGCTCGTTGTCGGCGGGGCGGTGAGGACAGCGCGGGCCTCGAAGAGCGTCCCGCCGGCCATGGGTGTCTCGCGGACGTCGGTGGTCAGCTCTTCGATGCTGACGCCCCGGGCGGCGAGGGCGGCGGAGACCTCGGCCACGATGCCCGGGTGGTCGGCCCCGAGCAGCTCGAGCTGCAGTCGGACAGACTCGCGCTCAACGGGTTCGTCTGTTCGCTCGAGAGCAACTTCTAGACCCTGGGCCTCCAGCGCAGCGAGGTCCGCGGCCAGCGCGTCCAGCCGTTCGTCGGCGACGGCCACCAGCACGATCCCGGCGAACTTGCCCGCCAGTCGTGCCATCTGACTGCGCTTCCAGCTCGCGCCATGCGCATTGATGGGGGCTGAAAGTGCCGACACAAGACCTGGCCGGTCTTCGCCGATCACTGTGAGGATGATGGTGGCCATCCACGCAGGCTACGAGACCCGCGGCCCGGAACGCTCACATTCGGGTCGTCAAGTACGTACATCCTTCGAGCTGAACACGCCGCCCCGGCACAGAGGACGCTGGCCGTCGGTTGCGCGAAGGTGTGCCTCAGGCAATCATCGGGACACAGCCGAACCGCGCCCGACATGTTGCATCGGCTCACCCGCATACCCGCATAGGGGAAGGGAGACTGCGATGAGCGACGGAGTACAAACCGCTACCGTGCCACACCTTGGCACTTCGACCATCGGGTACAAGCTCGCGAAGCCCTACGAGGCCACGCTTCCCACCCTGGTGTTGGTGAACTCTTTCACCACCTCCGTTGAGCAGTATCGACCGCAGTTCGCGGATGCGAAGTTGGCCAGCACAGCAAATCTTCTGGCGATCGAGCCCTACGGTCACGGGCAGACGCGCGCCACCTACGAGCAGTTCACCTACTGGGACTCCGCTGTCGCGAACCTGCAGGTGCTCGAAGCGCTCGGCATTTCCGAGGCTTTCGTGCTGGGCACATCTCAAGGAGGCTGGATTGCCGCGCGCATGGCCATGCTCGCCCCCAAGGTCGTGAAGGGGATCATCCCGCTCGGGACGTCGATGGACTTCGAGAGCCCGGAAAGTCGTGAGAGAGGCTGCTGGGACGGAATCGGTTTCTGCACCCCCGCCATAGATGCGCTCAGCGAACCGGTCGAGGACGACTGGGTCATCCCGACCGAGTTGGTTGACGCCGTCCTGAAGGAGGGCCTGGGAGAGGACGTGTCATCCGAGGAGCGCGCCTTCTGGCACGCCAGGTATCAGGAGAACTACAGAAGCGATGACGGCCGGCGCCGCCTGAGAATCAGCACCATCAACCTCCGTGACCGGGACGGATTGCACGGACGGCTGGACTCGGTCACCTGCCCCGTCTTGTGGATGCATGGCACCGCAGATCCCGTCTACTCAGTTCGCAACGCTGAAGATGGGGTGAACCGGTTCACCAGCTCGGCAAACGCCGAGCTGCGCGTAGTCGAGGGCGGACAGCACTTCCTGAGCGCATCGAATCCCGACGAGGTCAACAGGGCTGCCGTGGAGTTCGTCAACCGATGGGGTTGAGCCGGCTGAACGCGCCCTGCCAAGCAGCAACTCGGTGGCGCTGGCCGATCCGCAGCGGGCACTGACGGCCGCTACCTCCGTGGCTGGGAGTCACTCTGCGCTTCCAGCGCTTTGCGCGCTTGGTCGACTGCCTTCCGGGCGGCCTCGACGGCTTCCTCGCGCTCGTCCCGCGCATCCTCGGCGTCGCTGAGCTCGTCCTCGTTGGCCTCGATGCGCTGCTCGAGCTCCGCCACCTTCCTACGCAGCTCGTCCAGCTCGCCCTGGAGCTGAAGCCCCCTTGCCTCTCGCTTTTCGACCTTGGCCTGCGCCTTGGCCAACCTCCGCTCGGCGTCGGCCAGCTCAGCCTCGGCGGCACGGACCGCCTGCTCGGCCTCTGCGATCGCGCGGGAGTTGTCCTCGACGACGGTCAGCTCTGGCTTCGCCGCCTTCTTGGCGGCGGGCCTGGGCTCACGGGGCGCCGGCGCCCGCCGTACGACGGCCTCGCCGAGCGCGCCGGGGACGGCCACCGACTCGACGACACCGGACGCCTCGGTGCCGGTGACCGACATCGGCTTAATGAGGCAGCCGGTGCGCACCGCCTTCGCGGCGTCCTCATCGACCATCGCTGCATGCAGCGTGGCCTCGACCTGGTCCGCGATCGGGTCACCGACCCTCTCCCCCAGCTCGGCGGCGAGGGCTCGGGCCTGACGCGTCACCGCCGCGGTGAGCTGCCGACGTTGCTTGCCGAGCTCGCGCAGCTGGTCACCGGCCATGGACTCCTGCGCCTCGCGAAGCGCGGCACCTAGCTCGAGGATCTGCTCGACCTGTTCCGGGTCGTGGCGGACCAGCATGTTCACGACCCACGCCGCGGTGCTCGCCTTCGCGAGCTTCTTGACCTGCTCCGACAGCTCCTTGTCGCCGGCGTCCTTCGCCTCCTTGGCGAGCGCGTTGCGTCGCGCGACGAACTCCTCGGGCCGCAGCCCGTACAGCTCCTCCGCTGCCCCCATCAGGTCCACGTGCCTGAGCATAGGCGGCACACGGCCGGCTCGGGCGTCAGCGGAAGGCGCGGGCGCGGAACGCGAACGGAAGGTCGTCGTCGACCGGACGGCCCCCGCAGGTCCAGATCGTCCCGCTGCCGCAGTCCGCGATGCGTGAGCTGGCGTTGGTCAGGGCGAGGGCGACGTGGGAGATCCGGCGCTTGTTGAACGGCACCTTGACCTGGGCGTTGCCGCGAGCGCTGAGGCGCACGGGCCGGTGCTCGATGCTCCCGTTCGTCCGGTGCACCACGATGCTGGCCATGGACCCGCGGGACCAGTCCGGCAGGTCGAGCTGCACGCGTAGCTGCCAGGGCCCGTTGAGCAGCCCCTTCCCCGGCCGCACGATCGCGTGCTGGGTGCTGAGGTGGCTGAGCTGCGTGCCCTTCCACCCGGTGCCGGGCCGGTTCTTGGTGATCGTGAACCGGCCGGCGGGCGCCGCGACGTACCTGCCGTAGCTGCGGCCCTCGTCGTACCAGCGTTGGGCGATCCGGTTCATCGCGCCGAACTCGGCGAACACGTTGCGGAACGGTGTGCCGCGTCGAGCGAGGACGTTGCGCACCGCCTCGAGGCTGCCTTCGGCGGGGCCGTCGGCGGCGAGGCGCTGCCAGACCTGACGGATGACGTACGGGTCCCGCTCGCCGTCGACCGAGAAGTACTCAGTCAGGAAGCGCCACCAGATCCAGGAGCCGTAGACCCAGTTGAAGTCCGCCGGGTCGACGAAGTCCAACGGCGCTGCGGGGAACCGCAGGGCACTGCGGCTGAGGTACTGCAGGTTGTCGTTGATGTCGTCGAAGACCTCGTCCTCGACCCAGGCCGCCGTACCCTCCATCAGCCAATAGTCGCCGTAGACGTTGTAGGCGAACTGCACGGCGTGGAAGAACTCGTGGGCGGCGGTGACCCGGAGACTCTGCTCCGGCCCCGCCGTGAAGCCCTCGAAGTCGTCGTCGACGACGCAGTAGGCCGGCGACTGCGCCGCGACGGACTCGTCGTCGACCGTGCAGTACCCGTACATGCCCCACTGACCGAGCTCGGCGAGGTAGATGTCGGTGTACTCGTTCGGACCGTGCTCGTTCGCGGTGTCGTCGGACAACGGCGCGCGGTAGCCGAGCTGGTACATGATGCGGTGCCAGACCTGCTCGAAGACCTTCTGGTTCTGCGCCACCCAGTCCGGGACGCCGTTGCCGTCAGAGTCGGTCAGGTCGGGTGCGTCGCCGTCGATGCCGGCGTCGTAGTCCGGCTCGACCTGCTTGGGGTCGGTCACCCAGTGCAGGCAGATCTCGGCGATCTCCGAGCACCGGTAGTCCGTGGGGGTTCCGGGCAGGTAGCCGTTCTGCCCGGGGTCCTGCTTGCCGTCGGTGGGGCGGGCCAGGATGCGGCGGGCGAGCCTGCGGTCCTCGGCGTCGAGGTCGTCCAGGCTCAGCGCGAGGTCGCGGAGGACGATGCTGGCGTGCTCGGCGTCGCCGCCATCCGTCGTACGACGGCCGGCGCGGCGGTCCTGGGCACCGGAGCGGTCACGGAAGAGGCCCTTCGCCTGGGCGAGGGCCTCCTGGGCACGGGCGCTGCGCGACGGGTTCGCCGGCTCGCTGGTCCCGGGGGCCGCGGACGCGTTCACGGGCGTCATCGCGAGCAGCAGGGCGCTCAGAACAGTCCCGAGCACGATCTGGATACGCATGGTCCCCCTCCGGGACTGGTGTGAAGTAAAGAGTATGTCCCGAAACGCCCCCGTGTGGGCGAACCCGCCGAACTTCTACCGCCGGTCAGTCCTCGTCGTCGAGCCCCTGCTCGATGGCGTAGCGGACGAGCTGCACGCGGTTGTGCATCTGCAGCTTGCGGAGGGTGTTCTGGACGTGGTTCTGGACCGTGCGGTGGGAGAGCACGAGGCGCTCGGCGATCTGCTTGTAGGACAGCCCCTTGGCGACAAGCCGGAGGACCTCGGTCTCCCGGTCGGTGAGCCGCGGCGCGTCGTCGCCGTTGGCCGGGGTGTCGGAGAGCCGTCGGTACTCCCCCAGCACCAGCCCGGCGAGGCCGGGCGTGAACACCGTGTCACCGCGCGCCACCCGGGTCACCGCGTCGATGAGCTCGTCGCGGGAGGCGGACTTCACGAGGTACCCGGTCGCGCCCGCCTTCACCGCCTCGAGCACGTCGTCCTGCTCCCCCGACGCGCTGAGGATCAGCACACGCAGCGTGGGGTCCTTCTGCACCAGGACCTTGGTGACCTCGACGCCGTTGGGGGCGGGGATCTGCAGGTCGAGCACCACGACGTCGGGCCGTGCGGCCGGCGCGCGGTTCAGCGCGTCCCTGCCGTTGGCGGCGGTCGCGACGACCTCGAACCCGGCGTTCTGGAGGTCCCGCTCCACCGCGTCGCGCCACATCGGGTGGTCGTCGACCACCATCACCCTCGTCATGACGGCGAACCTACCGCCGCTCGGGCCTGACGTAGCGGCCCCGGCGGTGGACCAGCGGTTCGTCGTCGGGCCCGAGGACCACGTCGTCCAGCTCGCACACCACCTCGAGCGACCAGCCGAGGAGGCGTACGTCGCTGACGGTGCCGGTCGCCCAGGTGGACGCGCTGGCGAGCCGGGGGCCTGCAGACGTCTGCTCCCACTCGGCAGCGGCGAACGGGCCGCCCGGCGCCGGCATCAGGCCGGCGAACTGCTCGGCGAGGTCGCGGTGCTCCCACTCCAGCAGGTGCACGACGACCCGGTCGCCGACCTCGAGCGCCTCACCGAGGGCGGAGTCGGGGTCGAGCATGCCTACTACCAGCGGAGGCTCCCCGCCGACGACCAGCATGGACGAGACGGTGAGCCCGGCCCGGCCCCGACCGTCCCCGGTGGTCCAGAGCCCGACCCGCGCCGACAACCTGCCGCGCAGGCGCCGGGCGGCGTCGCGCGTGCCCTCGGGGTCGGCGAACGGGTGGTCGGAGTGGATGGTCACGGCTGCTCCTCGATCGGCACGGTCAGCT
>DASTPU010000121.1:0-9419 GCA_035762105.1 Nocardioidaceae bacterium
CGCGAGCTCGGCGTCGGCCGCGCAGACCGTCGAGGTCTTCGTGAAGCGCGACCACACGGTCGTCATGCCGACCGAGATCCGTCCCGGCGTCACGAAGTTCAAGATCAGCTCGCGTCGGTCGGCTGGCTTCCAGCTCGCCCAAGCCGCCGCGGGGTACACCAAGCGCGAGGCCATGCGTGACATCGGCGCCGGTTTCATGAAGAACAACATGAAGGCGATGGCCCGCTTCGAGGAGAACGTGCAGCTGCTCGGCGGCATGGCCACGCGGCGCGACCACCCGGCCACCATGTCGGTGAACCTCGAGCCCGGCACCTACTGGGCACTGGACTCGATGCCGGGCAACATCGACCCGGCCAAGGTCCTCACCTTCGAGGTCGCCGGTGACTCCGTCGGCGGCCGGCTCGAGGGCCAGATCATCCGCGCCACGGGCGACGCGACCTGGGGCAAGATGTCGCCGCGGATCACCCGCAAGGGCGTCATCCGCTTCCAGAACCCCAGCGACGCGCCGCACTTCATCGCCATCTCCAAGCTCGCCAAGGGCAAGACGATGAAGGACGTCCGTGAGTACATGGAGTCGGGCGCCGAGGGCCCGCCGCCGGTGAACTTCGACATCTCCATCGACTCGGGCGTGATCAGCGGTGGAGAGAGCATGTCCTTCAAGTATCGTCTGCCCGCCGGTCGTTACGTGATGACCTGCTGGTGGCCGATGACCGACATGGGTGGCATGCCACACGCCTTGATGGGCATGTACCGAGGTCTGCGGGTCGGCTGAGGTCCACCGCCTCCAAGAGACGGCGACAGCCGCATCGGGTCCCTGGCCCGGTGCGGCTGTCGTCCTGCGTCGTCAGCGCTCGAGGTGCTTGTCGAAGAACTCGAGGATGATCTCCATCCGCTGGCGGCGGTGCGCCGGCGTGCCCGACCGGGACAGCTCGTGGCTCTCGCCGGTGAACCGCACCATCTCCACGTCCTTCTCGAGCATCCGCAGCGCCACGAACATCTGGTCGCCCTGCTCGACCGGGCAGCGCAGGTCGCCCTCGCTGTGGACGATGAGCAGCGGGGTGTCGATGTCCTTCACGTAGGTGATCGGCGAGTGCCGGAGGTAGCCCTCGGGGTCCTCGAGGTGGGTCGCGCCGAACCAGGTGCGGAACGCTCCCGCCGCGTCGCTGGCGTACTCCAGGCTGAGCAGGTTGTTGGCAGCGCGCTCGCTGCACGCCGCCTTGAACCGGTCGCTGTGGCTGACCGCCCACGACGTCATGTACCCGCCGTAGCTGCCGCCCAGGATGCCCACCCGGTCGGCGTCGAGGGAGGGGTTCCCCGCGAGCGTGTGGTCGAGCACCGCCATGACGTCGTCGAAGTCGACCGTTCCCCAGCCGGTCCCGCCGAACGGCGCACCGGCGATCGCCCGGCCGAAGTCCTCCTCCCGCCCCGAGCTGCCCCGCGGGTTGGACCAGACCACGGCGTAGCCGGCGCGGGCCTGCATCTGCACCTCGTCGAAGAAGCGGTTGCCGTACTGCGTGAAGGGACCGCCGTGCACGTTGAGGAGCAACGGGTAGCTGCCGCCCTCGTCGAAGCCGGCGGGGCGCAACAGCCACGCGTCGAGCTCGACGGACCCGTCGGTGGAGCGGACGGTGAGGTGCTCGGGCTCCCGGAGCTGAGCCTGCTCGGCGAAGGCAGCGGTCAGGTCCGTCAGACGACGCGGGCCCTCGTCGTCGAGCACGTAGAGCTCCCCGGTCCTCGTGCCGGTCGTGAGCGTGAAGGCGACCGTGCCCCCGGCGGCGTCGTAACCGCTCACGCACCCGGTGCCGTTCCACAGCGGCCGCGGCGCCTCGCTGCCGTCGGCCTGCAGGGCGTAGAGGTGCACGTTGCCGCGGTCCTCGACGCTGCCCAGGATCGTCCGGTCGTCGAGCCAGATCGGCTCGCGGCCTCCGGGGTAGGGCTCGAAGGTGCGGTCGAGGCCGTGCGAGACCCAGGCATGGTCGTCGTCTCCCTTCAGCGACCTCACCGCGACGTGCGTGTTGCGCGGGTAGCTGTCGGCGTCGTCGGTGCCGAGGAACGCGACCCTGGTGCCGTCCGGCGAGACGCTCGGGCTGTCGTAGACACCCGTGGTGCCGGTGACCGCGCGCCGCTCCCCGCTGACCAGGTCGACCGCGTGGATGTCGGTCCTCCGGTCGAGGTCCCAGGTGTCGTGCGCCGGGCCGGCGACGAGGACCGCGGTGGAGTCCGGCGTCCACGACGGCCCGGTGAGCTGGAACTCCCCCGGCGTGAGGTTGCGGGGCATCGCGGACCCGTCGGCCCGTACGACGTACACGTGGGTCGGCCGGTCCGCGGTGGGACCGACGTCGTCGAGCCGGGAGAACAGGCGGGTCATCCGACGCGGTGGGCGCTTGCCCTCGTCCTCCTCGGTGTACCGCTCGTGCTGGGTCCGCGTCGTGAACGCGATGTGCGTGCCGTCCGGGGACCACTTCAGGGACGAGACTCCCTCGGGCAGCTTCGCCAGCGTCACCACCTCGCCGCCGCTTCGGACAGGCGCGACCTGCAGCGACGCCTTGGTCTTCTCTCCCGTGCCGCGCGTGGACGTGAACGCGAGTCGGGTTCCGTCCGGGGACCAGGCGGGCCCGGCGTCCTTGTGCTCGCCCGACGTGAACGGCAGCGGCGGCGTGGCCCCGTCGGCGTCGGCGAGCCAGACCTGGCTGCGGTAGTCGTTCTTCTCGGCGTCGACGCGCACGACGACGAACGCGACGGTGCGGCCGTCCGGGGACACGGCCGGCTGGCCGACGGTGATCAGGTGCTCGAGGTCAGAGGGCAGCATGGCGGCCACCGTACGCCGGGCGCCGGGCTCCCGCTTCGCACGACGCACCGCGCGACCGGCCCACCGTCACGCCAGGGAGGCCAGCCAGGCGTCGTGGAGGTCGGAGAACCGCCCCTCGCCACCCTCGACCAGGTCGCGGGGCGAGCCGTCCTCGATGATCCGGCCGTGCTCGAGCACCAGCACCCGGTCGGCGATCTCCACGGTGGAGAGCCGGTGCGCGATGATCACCGCGGTCCGCTCGGCGAGGATCGTCCGGAGGGCACGCTGGACGAGCCGTTCGGAAGGCACGTCGAGCGACGACGTGGCCTCGTCGAGGATCAGCACGTCGGGGTCGGCCAGGAAGGCACGGGCGAAGGCGACGAGCTGCCGCTGGCCCGCCGACAGTCGCCCGCCCTTGTTGGCCACGTCGGTGTCGTAGCCCTCGGGCAGGGCCGCGATGAACTCGTGGGCGCCGATCGCCTTCGCGGCCGCGACCACCTCGTCGTCGGAGGCCTCGGGTCGGCCGAAGCGGATGTTGGCGGCGACCGTGCCGCCGAACATGTAGTTCTCCTGCGTGACCATGACCACCGACCTCCGCAGCGTCGGCTCGGCGAGGTCACGCAGGTCGACGCCGTCGAGGAGCACCCGCCCGTCGACCGGGTCGTAGAACCGCGACAGCAGCTTGGCGATGGTGGTCTTGCCCGCGCCGGTCGTGCCCACGAGGGCGACCGTCTGCCCGGCGGGGACGGTCAGGTCGAGGCGGGGCAGGACGGCGACCCCGTCGACGTACTCGAAGCGGACGCGGTCGAAGCGCACCTCGCCGCGGACGTCGTGCAGCGGCACGGGGCGGGTCGGCTCGGGCACCCCGGGCTCCTCCTCGAGGACCCCGGAGAGCTTCTCGAGCGCCGCCGACGCACTCTGGAAGGTGTTGTAGAACTGCGAGATCTCCTGCATGGGCTCGAAGAACTGACGCAGGTACAGCAGGAACGCGGCGAGCACGCCGACCGTGACCTGCCCGTCGAGCGCGAGGTACGCGCCGTACAGCAGGGTGACCGCGATGGTGATGTTGCCGATCAGCTTCACGCCCGGCATGAACCACGCGAAGAGACGGAAGGCGCGGAGGTTCGCGAGGCGGTACTGGTCGTTGACGTCGTCGAAGATCTCCTGGTTGCGGGCCTCGCGTCGGAACGCCTGGACCGCACGGATCCCGCCCATCGACTCCACGAAGTGGACGATCACGAGGGCGACCTTCTCGCGGGTGACACGGTAGGTCTTCGCGGTTTCCTTGCGGAACCAGTTCGTGAGCAGCAGCAGGAAGGGGAAGCTCAGCAGCGCCACGAGGGCGAGCTTCACGTCGAGCACGAGCAGCAGGATCGAGGTGCCGATCAGGGTGAGCACGGCGGTGACCAGGCCGTCGAAGCCGGACTCGAGCATCTCGTAGATCGCGTCGACGTCGGAGGTCTGGCGCGAGATCACGCGACCGGAGGTGTAGTCGTCGTGGAAGGCCGGGCTGAGCTTCTGGAAGTGGCGGAAGACGCGGCGCCGGACCTCGAAGAGCATGTCCTGGCCGATCCGGCCCGAGAGCACGAGGAACGTCTGCCGGGTGACGGCCTGCACCACGATCGCGAGGACCACGATGCCGACGATCGTGAAGAGCAGGCTGGTGTCGCCGCTCTCGCGGATCGGCGGGATGCCGCTGTCGATGCCCTCCTTGACCAGGTACGGGATCGAGAGGCGGGCGGCGTTCTCGGCGAGGACAACGCCGACCAGGACCCAGATCCACCTCCGGTGCGGGCGGAGCAGCTCACCGAGCAGGCGGCGGGACCGCGCACGCAGCATGCCGGAGACGTGCGCGGTGATCGCCTCCTCCTCACGCCCGTCGGCCGCGACGCCGCGCCAGCTCGACTCCTCGTCGTGCTCGGCGACGACGCGGGCCTCGTCCTCGAGCCGTTCGCTGTTCTGCGCGGTGCTCATACCGAGACCTCCTCGTCGACGTCGGCCGCGAGCAGCTCGCGGTAGGCCGGGACGGTCGCGAGCAGCTCGCTGTGGTCGCCGACGTGGGTGATGGTGCCGTCCTGCACCAGCGCGACCTTGTCGGCGAGCAGCACGGTGGAGGCGCGGTGCGCGACGACGATGCCGGTGGCGTTCTCCAGCACGCGGCGCAGCGCCGCCTCGACGAGCTTCTCGGTGTGCACGTCGAGCGCGGACAGCGTGTCGTCGAGGACCAGGATCCTCGGCCGGGCAAGGACCGCGCGAGCCAGGGCGAGGCGCTGGCGCTGCCCGCCGGAGAGCGACATGCCCTGCTCGCCGATCCGGGTGTCGAGGCCCCAGGGCAGGTCGTACACGAAGCCTGCCTGCGCGACCTCGACCGCGTCGTGGATCTCCTCCTCGGTGGCGTCGGAGCGGCCGAGGGCGATGTTCTCCCGCGCGCTCATCGAGAACAGCGTGGGCTCCTCGAAGGCCGTGGCCACGATCTGCCGGAGGTCGGGCAGGGTCAGGTCGCGGACGTCGACCCCGTCGATCGTCACGCGCCCTCCGGTCACGTCGTAGAGCCGTGGGACGAGCGCGGTCAGCGTGGTCTTGCCGGAGCCGGTGGCGCCGACGATCGCGACGGTCTCGCCGGGGGCGACGTCGAGGTTCACGTCCCGCAGCACGGGCTCGCCGGGGCGGTCGGGGTGGTCGGCGTCGGGGAAGGCGAAGTGGACGTGCTCGAAGCGCAGGTGGCCCCGCGGGCTCTCCAGGATCCTGGTGCCGGAGACGATCGCCGGCTCGGTGTCGAAGATCTCGAGCACCCGCGCCGCCGCGGTCATCGCCTCCTGCGCCATCGCCAGGATCACGCCGAGCGACGCGACCGGCCACACGAGCGAGAGCAGGAGCAGGACGAAGGCGACGAGGGTGCCGGGGCTCAGGTCGCCCCGCCCCACCCCGAGCGCCCCGATGAGCAGCACGACCACCACGGCGAGGTTGGGGATGACCTCGAGGAACGACCAGAACTTCGCGGACAGGCGGACCTTGTCCATCGACGTCTTGTAGAGCTGGCGGGCGGCTGCGTCGTACTGCTCGGAGACGTGCTGGGAACGGCCGAAGGACTTGATCACCCGGATGCCGACCGCGCCCTCCTCGGCGAGGGTGGCCAGGTCGCCCTGCTCGTCCTGGACCCGGCGGGAGACGACGACGTACCCCTTCTCGAACCGCATCGAGAGCCAGACGATCGGGACCGCCGCCGCGGCGACGACGAGGCCGAGCGGGAGGTACATGTTGAGCAGCACGATCGTCACCACGGTGAGCTGGGTGACGTTGATGACCAGGAAGAGCAGGCCGAAGCCGGCGAACCGGCGGATGCTCGACAGGTCGGTGGTGACGCGGCTGAGGAGCTGGCCGGACTGCCAGTAGCCGTGGAACGCCATGGGCAGCTGCTGGAGCCTCTCGTAGAGGTCGCTGCGGATCTGGGACTCGAGGCCGAGGACGGCGTTGGACTGCACCCAACGGCGGATGAAGACCAGGATCGCCTCGACGATGCCGAGACCCAGGGCGAGGAGGCCGAGCGGGAGCACCGCTCCTCGGTCACCGTCGGAGATCGGGCCGTCGATCATCGCCTTGGTGACCAACGGGATCGCGAGGCTGACCCCGACGCCGGCGAGGGCAGCGACGGCCATCGCGACCAGGGCGGGCAGGTGGGGGCGGAGGTAGCCCTTGAGCCGCCACAGGGAGCGGACACCTGCCGGCGGGTGGTCGGTGGGCTTGGTGACGGTGCGAGCGTTGCTCGGCGCGGCGGACGACATCAGACGGCGCTGACTCCCCTCGTGTCTGCCCGGGCAGGCGTCAGCGACTCGTGATCTGCATGGTCTTGCGCCGGGGTGCGGTAAGAAGCAGATTACCCGCTGCTCCTGACAACCCCCAACCGGTTTTCCGCCGGTCGCCTGGCCGGCCGATTACCAGGTTCACCTGGTAATCGGGCACTCCCCTCGGTGAATTCCCCAAGGGATGTGACCGTTTTCCGTGGGAAGTCGGTCCGTCCTCAGCCAGAAGGTCTCAGTGCTCCGCGAACTTCGCCGCCACCGACAGGAGGACCTCGTTGCCCTCCGGCTCACCGATGCTGATCCGGACGCCCTCGCCGGCGAAGGGCCGGACCATGATCCCGGCCGCCTCAGCGGCGGCGGCGAAGTCGGCGGTGCGGTCCCCCAGCGACAGCCACACGAAGTTGCCCTGGGCGTCCGGGACGCTCCACCCCTGCTCGCGCAGCGCGGCCACGACCCGCTCCCGCTCGGCGACGATCGCGTCGACCCGCTCGAGCAGCTCCGGCTCCGCGGCGAGAGAGGCGACCGCCGCGGCCTGCGCGACCGAGGAGACCCCGAACGGCAGCGCACACGCGCGTACGGCGGACGCGATCGCCGGCTGGGCGATGACATAACCGACGCGGAAGCCCGCGAGGCCGAACGCCTTGGCGAAGGTCCGCATCACCACCACGTTGGGACGGCGCTCGTAGAGCCGGACACCGTCGACCGGGTCGTCGATGCGGACGAACTCCCGATACGCCTCGTCCACCACGACGACGACGTGGGAGGGCACCCGTTCGACGAACGCCTCGAGCTCGGAGTGGGACACGGCAGGGCCCGTCGGGTTGTTCGGCGTGCACACGATCACGACCTTCGTGCGGTCGGTGATCGCGGCGAGCATCGCGTCGAGGTCGTGACGTGCGTCCGCGGCGAGCGGCACCTGGACCGAGGTGGCGCCGGTGACCGCGACCGCGATCGGGTAGGCCTCGAAGGAGCGCCAGGCGTAGACGACCTCGTCACCGGCCTCGCAGAACGCCTGCAGCAGGTGGTAGAGCACGGCCACCGATCCCGTGCCGGCGGCGAGATGCTCGGTCGGCACGTGGAGATACGTGCCGAGCGCGTCGTACAGGCCGGTGCATCCCATGTCCGGGTAGCGGTTCATCGCAGCCACCGCGTCGTTCGCCGCCTCGACGACGCCGGGCAGCGGCGGGTAGGGGTTCTCGTTCGAGGAGAGCTTGAAGGTCTTGACGCCCTCGCGTGGCGCCGGCGGCTTCCCGGGGACGTAGGCGGGGATGTCGGCGATGGCCTGGCGGATCCTCGGGCCTTCAGCGGAGCGCGTCATGGCGCACAGCCTAGCCAGGTCCCGCCGGTCGGAAGGACAGGGGCAAGCCTCGGGTTCGCCCCTTACACTCGTCCGGTGCTGCCCCGGAACCCCGCCCTCGGCCTGGGCCTCGTCATCCTCGGGGCGACGCTGTTCATCGTGAACGCCGGCGTGTCCCGGGTGGCGCTGCGCACCGGCGTCGACCCGGTCGCGCTGACGACGATCCGCGTCACCGGCACGTTCGTCGTCCTGGCTCTGGTCGCGGCGCTGTTCCGGCGCAGCGCACTGCACCCGCCGCCGGGTCGGCTCCGCTGGCTCGTCGTGGCCCACGGGCTGGTCGGTGTCGCGGCGCTCCAGTGGGCCTACTTCGTCGCGATCGACCGGCTACCCGTCGGGATGGCGCTGCTGCTCGAGTACCAGGCCCCGATCCTGGTCGCGGTCTGGGCCCGGGTCGTGCAGAAAGAGGCCGTGCGCCCGCGCATGTGGCTCGGCCTGGCGTTGGCCATGGCAGGGCTCGGCGCCGCCACCGGCGTGTGGAAGGGCGCAATCTTCGACCCGGTCGGGATCGCCGCCGGGCTCGGGGCCGCGGTCTGCCTTGCGGCGTACTTCCTGATCGGCGAGCACGGAGTCGGGACGCTCGACCCGCTGCAGGTGATCATCTGGTCGTTCCTGGTCGCGTCGATCGCGATCAACCTGGTCTCGCCGATCACCGACTTCGACACGGAGCTGCTCGGCGAGAGCGTGTCGCTTCTCGGAACCCTGAGCGAGCTCGAGATGCCCCTCTGGACCGTGCTCTCGTGGATCGTGGTGCTCGGGACGGTCGTCCCGTTCGGCGTCGAGCTCGTCGCGCTGCGCCACCTGACCGCGACCACGGTCACGATGATCGCGATGCTCGAGCCGGTCGGGGTCAGCGCGCTCGGCTGGGTGTGGTTCGAGGAGCGCCTCGACGTCGTCGCGATGGTCGGCGGTGCGGCGGTGATCGCAGGCATCGTCCTTGCCCAGACGGCGCGACGTGCCCACATCCAGGTCGAGCCGGCGGTGCCGACCTAGGTGTGCTCGGCCAGGACCCGACGGGGAGGCCTCCGCCTCGGACCCGTCGGCGGGTGACGCCCGGCTTCGGTGCCGGCCCACCAGGTCGGCCGACCACCTGGCGCGCCGCCTCGGACAAACGGTGGTCTAGTCCGGGACGAGTCCGGCAAGTCGGACATCTGGGACGCAGTCAGACGAACGGCTCGACCCCAGTAGTCCCAACGGGTCATGACCCTAGGGCACCGGGACGCCATTCCTGTCTGTTTCGTCGGTCCACGCCCCTTTTGGCTTCGCATCCCGTCGTAAAGAGAGCCAAGATGGACGCAAGGCAGTCGGGTATCCGGGGGGTCTGGAGGGCCCGGCGGCCGAGCACCAGGGCGGTTTCGAGCCGGCAACCTGTTGGGGGTCATCGAACTCGTCTCGGCCAGGCGTGATCTGCCCGGCGCCCAGCGCCAGCGGATCTCCTGGAACCACCTTGGGGCCGAGGTGGGGGGACCACCGTGCC
>DASTPU010000122.1:0-7227 GCA_035762105.1 Nocardioidaceae bacterium
TCCCGCACCGCGACGAGGACGTCGTAGGCGAGCAGTCGGGCGCTGTCGACCTTGCCGGCGGCTGCGCCCCTCCCCGGCCGCGGCTGGCCGGCGTGAGGACGTCGCGCGGGCCGGCGACGGGGGTCAGCCACCGAACCTCTCGCCCGAGGCCACCCGCACCCCGCGCGCCCAGTCGGCGGCCTGCATCTGCTTCTTGCCGAACGCCTTGACCTCGCCGAGCCGGACGGGGTCGGTCGCGGTTCCGACGAACACCGCGCTCTTGGTCACCTCGAGGACGCCGGGCTCCAGCCTCTCGCGGCCCTCGGTCAGGGTCACGGGTGCGATCTTGATCCGCTCACCGGCGTAGGTCGACCACGCTCCCGGGCCGGGCGTGCAGGCCCGGATCCTCCGGTCGACCGCCACGGCCGGCTCGGTCCAGTCGACCTCGGCGTCCTCCACGAGGATCTTCGGCGCGAAGCTGACGCCGTCGCCGGGCTGCTCGCGAGCCTCGAGCGAGCCGTCCTCGATGCCGTCGAGCGTGGCCACGAGGAGACCGGCGCCGGCCTCGGCAAGCCGGGTGAGCAGGTCGCCGGCGGTGTCGGTGGGACGGACCCGCTCGGTGACCACACCGAAGGTCGGACCGGCGTCGAGCTCCTTGACGATCCGGAAGGTGGTCGCACCGGTGATCTCGTCGCCCGCCCAGATCGCGTGCTGCACCGGGGCGGCGCCACGCCAGGCCGGCAGCAGGGAGAAGTGCAGGTTCACCCAGCCGTGCCGGGGGATGTCGAGCGCGCTCTGCGGCAGCAGCGCGCCGTAGGCCACCACCGGGCAGCAGTCGGGGTCGAGCTCCTTGAGCTGCGCCTGGAACTCCGGGTCCTTGGGATGTGCGGGCTTGAGCACGGGTACGCCGAGCTCCTCCGCGCGCTGGGCGACGGGCGACGCGACGAGCTTGCGGCCGCGGCCGGCAGGCGCGTCGGGGCGGGTGACCACACCGACGAGCTCGTGCGAGCTCTCCGCGATGGCGTCGAGCGCCGGGACGGCGACCTCGGGGGTGCCGGCGAAGACGACGCGCATCAGAGACCGAACCCCCTCGTCGCGTGCGGGGACACCTTCACGGTCGGGGCCGGCTCGCCGAACCAGTCCGCCTCGCGGATCGCCTTCATTGCGAGCTTGCGGGCCTCGCGGTCCAGCCGGTCGATGAAGAGGATCCCGTCGAGGTGGTCGGTCTCGTGCTGGATCGCCCGGGCGAGCATCTCGGAGCCCTCGATGGTGACGGGCTCCCCGTGCATGTTCCAGCCCTGGGCCACCACCGACGCCGCGCGCTTGCAGTCGAAGGTCAGGTCGGGGATGGACAGACACCCCTCGGGCCCGTCCTGCTGCTCGTCGGAGAGCGACAGGTCGGGGTTGACCAGGTGGCCGAGCTCCCCGTCGACGTACCAGGTGAACACTCTCAGGCCCACGCCGATCTGCGGGGCCGCCAGACCGGCACCGGGCGCGTCACGCATGGTGTCGGTGAGGTCCTCGACCAGCCGGCGCAGCTCCTTGTCGAAGTCGACGACCTCGACGGCTCGGGAGGTCAGCACCGGGTCTCCGAAGAGGCGGATCGGCTGGACGGCCACGTGTTCTCCTGTCGTGCGGATGCGTGTGTCGCGGGGCGGCTGCCCAGTCTACGGACCACGTGGCCGGACCGCCCGGATGCTCCGGCGGCGTCACGGCAGCGCTCGCCGGTAGCGCAGCTCGGTCGGGCAGCAGGTAGACGGCCTGGACCTCACCCACCGCGGCCGGGTCCTGGTCGATGTCACGGGTGCCGGACGCTGCAGCGAACCCGACCACCCCCGCTCCGACTCGGCGACGAGCGTCAGGCCGCCGCGCGAGTGGTCGCCGAGGATCCGCTGCCACGTCCGGGAGCGCTCGGCGACGTCGAGCGAGTCGAGGTACGTCGAGGGCAGGATCGCGCGGTAGGCGACCTGCCAGGACTGCACGTGCACCCGCGCGACTGCCTCCGCGTCCTCGACCGCGGCCGGCCGGATCCTGAGGCTCATGCCGTCATGGTGGGGTCAGCCGAGACTCGTCGGGTCCACCTGGACGCGGACCGGCTCGAGCTTCTTCGCATCGCGCAGACCCTGCATCTCGACGAGTGCCCGCGAGAGCGCGGCGCCCTGCGTGCGGGGGACACGGACGACCACACGGACCTGAGGCTCCTCGGGGCGAGTCCGACCGGGCTGCTCCTCCACCGGGACCGGGCCGAGCACCTCGGCCGTCTCGGGCAGCGCGAGGGACTGCAGCGCGGAGGTGACCGACTGCTCGGCGCCGGTCAGCGTCGCCACCCGCGAAGCGGGCGGCAGGTGCGCGGACTCCCGGTCGTCGAGCTCCCGCGCGGCCGCCCCGGCCGGGTCCCATCGGAGCAGGGCCTGGAGCGTGTGCTCGCTGCTCTCCCCCACCACGACGACGCGGCCGCCGGCACCGGCCGGCCGGGCCAGGGCGGCGGCGTTCATCCAGCGGCGCACCGCCTCCTCGGTGGCGCGCAGGTCGGTGCGGGCGAGCATCAGCCAGGTGTCCAGGAGCACGACGCACGCGTAGCCGCCCTCGGCGGGCGGCTCGGCACCCGGTGTGGCGACGACGACGGCCGGCTTGGCGGGGACGCTGTCGAGCACCCGGTCGCCCGAGGAGGTGCGCACCGCGACGGAGGGGAACGCACGTCCCAGCTCCTCGGCGGTGCGGAGGTCGCCGCGCACCGGTGCTCGCAGGCCCCGGCCTCCGCACTCCGGGCAGACCCAGGCCCGCTCCTCCTGGCCGCACCAGGCGCAGGCGGGCGGCTGGTGCGCCGCGGTGACACGCAGCGGACCCGAGCAGGCACGGCAGCGGGCCGGTGTCCGGCAGCGGTCGCAGGACAGGCTGGCGGCGTACCCGTGGCGTGGGGTCTGCAGCAGGACCGGTCCATGCCGGAGGGCGTCTCGGATCGCGTCGAACGCGGCCTTCGGCAGCCTCGCCGACCGGGCGAAGGGGTCGCGCTCGAGCTCGAAGTCCGTCGCGCCGGCGATGCTCATGTGGGCGGCGCGCTCCCGGGTCACGTCCCGGGGAGCAGCGATCTCCTTCGCCCAGCCGGTGCGGAGCAGCAGCTCGGCCTCCGCCGTGCGGGCGAACCCGCCGACCAGCGCCCCGCAGGACTCCTCGTAGGCACGCAGCATCAGCACCTCGCGCGTGTGCGGGTAGGGCGCGTGGAGCTCCGCGAACAGGTCGTCCCCGTCGTCCCAGACCACCACCAGGCCGAGGTCGCGCACGGGCGCGAACGCGGCGGCGCGTGTGCCGACCACCACCCGGACGGCGCCACGGGAGACCGCCAGGAAGGAGCGGTACCGCTCGGCGGGGCCGAGGTCGGCGGTCAGCGAGACGTGGTGCCCGTCCCCGAGCGCCGCGCGGAGCGCAGTGTCGACCCGGGAGACGTCCCGGTGGTCCGGGACACAGACGAGCACCCCGCGGCCCGAGGCGTACGTCGCCGCGGCGGCCTGGGCCAGCAGCGCCGGCCAGTCCTCCCCAGGGGTCGCGGACCAGACCGCACGTGGCCGCCCACCGTCGACGAGGTGCCGGATGAACGCCGCCCCGCCGGTGTAGGGAGCCCATGCCTTCTCGGCCTCGGCCTGGTCGACCTGAGGCGCCGGCGCCGGAGCCGAGGGCTGCTTCTCGACGGTCGCGTGACGGGGTGGCACGGCGAGCCGCAGGACATCGGACCGGGTCCCTGCGTAGCGCCCTGCCACCGATGCCGAGAGCCGGCCGATGGCGGGCGAGAGCACCGGCTCGGCGCTGACCGCGCGGCGCAGCGGGGCGAGGCGTCCCTCGTGGCTGCTCTCGGCGGCCCGGGCGATGACGAACCCGTCGACGTCCTGACCGGCGAACCTCACCTTGACCCGGGCACCGGGCACGGCGTCGGCCGCCATCTTCTCCGGCACCAGGTAGTCGAACGGACGGTCGAGGTGTGCCAGCGGCACGTCGACCAGCACCTGGGCGACCGGGTTCTCGGCGGCCGCCACGACCGGCGGCTTGCCCGAGGACTTCGCCTTGTCCTGCTGCGACTTCTGCTTCGCCGCCCGGGCCGTCTCCCGGGCACGGGCCAGCTCCGGCATCAACGCCGGCTGCCCGGTGTCTGCCGTCTCGACGTGTTCAGGCTCGGTCACCGCTTCATCCTTCCAGGGCCGACCGACCACGCGCGAAACCATCGGGGCCCTGTGGAAACCACTCCTCGTGCCCAGACGGCGGTCAGCGGCAGGGACGCTCGCGGCGCCTCGGCGACGGGGCTGCCCTGCGCAGCCGCCGCGCACCCGGAAGGCACGCGGCGCGAACCACGACAGGGGTCAGACCCCGGCAGCCTTCTTCAGCGCGTCGACCCGGTCCGTCCGCTCCCAGGTGAAGTCGGGAAGCTCGCGGCCGAAGTGGCCGTAGGCCGCGGTCCGGGCGTAGATCGGGCGCAGCAGGTCGAGGTCGCGGATGATCGCGGCCGGACGCAGGTCGAACACCTCGAGCACCGCCTTCTGGATCGTCCCGACCGGGACCGTCTCGGTGCCGAAGCAGTCGACGTAGAAGCCGACCGGGTGCGCCTTGCCGATCGCGTACGCGACCTGCACCTCGCAACGGCGGGCCAGGCCAGCCGCGACGACGTTCTTGGCCACCCAGCGCATCGCGTACGCCGCGGAGCGGTCGACCTTCGACGGGTCCTTGCCGGAGAACGCGCCACCGCCGTGGCGGGCCATGCCGCCGTAGGTGTCGATGATGATCTTGCGGCCGGTGAGGCCGGCGTCGCCCATGGGGCCACCGATCTCGAAGCGACCTGTGGGGTTCACCAGCAGCCGGTAGTCGTCCGACGGGATGTCGAACTGCTCCAGGACGTGGTCCACGACGTGCTTGCGGATGTCGGGGGTCAGCATCTCGTCGAGGTGGATGTCGGCGGCGTGCTGGGTGGAGACGACCACCGTGTCGATGCGGACCGGGCGGTTGTCGTCGTCGTACTCGATCGTCACCTGGGTCTTGCCGTCGGGACGCAGGTAGGACATCGTGCCGTTCTTGCGCACCTCGGACAGCCGCTGCGCGAGCCGGTGGGCGATCATGATCGGCAGCGGCATGAGCTCAGGCGTGTCGTCGCAGGCGTACCCGAACATGAGGCCCTGGTCGCCCGCGCCCTGGCGGTCGAGCGGGTCCATCGAGTGGTCGTGGCGCTCCTCGTAGGCGTCGTCCACGCCCTGCGCGATGTCGACCGACTGCGAGCCGATCGCGACCTGGACGCCACACGACCAGCCGTCGAAGCCCTTGAGCGAGGAGTCGTAGCCGATCTCGAGGACCTTCTTGCGGACCAGCTCCGCGATCGGGGCGTACGTCGTCGTGGTCACCTCACCGGCCACGAACACCAGACCCGTGGTCACCATGGTCTCCACCGCGACCCGGCTCCGCGGGTCGTCCTTGAGGAGAGCATCGAGGATCGTGTCGCTGATCTGATCGGCGATCTTGTCCGGGTGCCCCTCGGTCACGGACTCGGAGGTGAAAAGGCGTCCTGCCACTGGTGTGTCCCCTGTCCGCGTCGCGGTCGCGACGCATCCTTCGGCTGGTCTGGCTGTGTGTGGTCTGGTGAACGATAACGCGTCGCCCCGACGACGCTCAGCGGGTCTCGCGGCGTGACCGCACCTGGTCCCAGATGGCGTGGGCCAGGGCCGTCTTCGACCCCCGTGGCACGGGGGTCACGGTTCCCTCCGGTGAGAGCACGACGGCCTCGTTGTCGGCGGAACCGAACACCCTGCCGCCGCTGACGTCGTTGACGACCAGGAGGTCGCATCGCTTGCGGGCGAGCTTGGCCCGGGCGTGGTCGAGCACCGAGCCCGACTCGTCGCCGGTCTCGGCAGCGAAGCCCACGACCACGATGTCGGGGTTCGGGCGGTTGCGGGCAAGCTCGGCGAGGATGTCCGGGTTCTGCTCGAGCTCGATCGGCGGGGCCGAACCGTCGTCGGCCTTCTTGATCTTGGACTCGGCGACGGTGGTCGGTCGGAAGTCGGCGGGCGCGGCGGCCATCACGACCGCGTCGGCGCCGGCCGAGGCCTCGACGACGGCATCCCGGAGCTCGGCGGTCGTCTCGACCCGGACGACCTTCGCGCCGGCGGGGTCCGGCAGGGTGACGTTGGCCGCCACGAGGGTGACCTCGGCGCCACGAGCGACCGCCGTACGGGCGAGGGCGTAGCCCTGGAGTCCCGACGACCGGTTGCCGAGGAAGCGCACCGGGTCGAGGTACTCGCGGGTGCCGCCCGCGGAGACGACCACGTGCAGGCCGGCGAGGTCGAGCGGGTCCGCGTCGCCGCTGCGGGCGAGCACGCCGGTGCAGACCTCGAAGAGCTCCCCCGGCTCGGGCAGCCGGCCCTTGCCGCTGTCGGCACCGGTCAGCCTGCCCTCGGCGGGCTCGACGACCAGCACGCCGCGACGGCGCAAGGTGGCCACGTTGTCCTGGGTGGCGGGGTGCTCCCACATCTCGGTGTGCATGGCCGGCGCGAGCACGACCGGGCAGCGGGCAGTCAGGAGGGTGTTCGTCAGCAGGTCGTCGGCCAACCCGTGCGCGGCCTTGGCCACCACGTCGGCGGTGGCGGGCGCGACCACGACGAGGTCGGCGCTCTGCCCGATCCGCACGTGCGGCACCTCGTGCACCCCGGACCAGACGTCGGTGGCGACGGGCTTGCCGGAGAGCGCGGCCCAGGTCGGGGCACCGACGAACTCCAGGGCGGCAGCCGTCGGGACGACCGTGACGTCGTGCCCCGACTCGGTGAACCGCCGGAGCAGCTCACAGGCCTTGTACGCAGCGATGCCGCCACTCACGCCGAGTACGACGTGGGGGCGGCGGCTGCCGTCAACCGGGAACCCGGCCGCGGTCATGCTCAGGCCTCGGTGCTCTCAGCGGCCTCGGCGTCGGGGTCGATGTCCTCGCAGGTGAGCAGGTCGGCGTTGATCTCCCGCAGGGCGATCGACAGCGGCTTCTCCTGCACGTGCGTGTCCACGAGCGGGCCGACGTACTCGAGCAGGCCCTCGCCGAGCTGGGAGTAGTAGGCGTTGATCTGACGGGCGCGCTTGGCGGCGTACAGCACGAGCTTGTACTTCGAGTCCGTCTTGGTCAGGAGCTCGTCGATGGGCGGGTTGGTGATGCCCTCGGCTACGGGCAGGGAGCCAGACACGCTTGTAGGCCTCACAGAGTCAGTCGGATTGGTCGGCGTCACCGATGAGTCG
>DASTPU010000123.1:0-9188 GCA_035762105.1 Nocardioidaceae bacterium
CTGCCCTGCTGCGAAGCCCGCTGGCACCAGCACCGGGTCGAGTGCCGCACTCACGACCCGCCCGAGGGAGTAGGGACTCATGCCCGTCATCGTGCCGCAGCCGGTTCAGGGCCGAGCTCACGCTGCGCCGGTGCTACGCAAAGGAGTGGCAGCGGTCGCGCTTCGCGGTGCCTGGATCTGGTCAGGCAGGCAGGCGGAGTCGTGGAGGCGTACCCGCAGGACACGTTCCTCGTGGTGCTAGCGGGGGAGCGGCGGCCTGGTCTCTGACCGCGGCTGCCACGGCCAGAGCTCGCGTGCTCGAGCGGCCGCTCGCAGGATCGGCTCCGTGGACAACGTGGTGGTCGTCTCTGGCACTCCATGGCTCGGCCAGGAGCAGACGATCCGAAGGTCTCCTGCAGGCGGAAGCGGGGAGAGGAACCAGGAAGTCGACGCACGGCGGTCGTCAGCAGTGGCGCTGTCCGACAACAGCAGTGGCTGATCCGCCGGGACGGTCGCGGGAGACCTCTCGGCGTTGCCGCAGCTGCGACCGTCGGAGTACTCCACCCCGAGCAGCAGGGGGCTCCACCCGTCCCCATGGCCGCCGACCTCGGCGAGCAGACCCTCCGGATGGGCGACGGACCGCCCAGGTCTCGCCCTCACTTCCACGGTCAGGTCTATCCCGTGTCGGTAGACGCTCAACCCGCAGATGAAGACCACCAGTTCTTCGCTGGACGCCAAGACCGCATCCACAGCGACGGAACCCGGCAGCTCGTTGTCCGGCCTGCGGCGTAGCAGCATCGCCTCCTCGCTGGTCGCCTCGCCCTGCACGTCGTCAGACTCTCCTCGGTCGTCCGGTTCCCGCATGAGGCCACCCTGCCGTGGAAGTCGCGCCGGGGTCAGGACATTCCTCAGGTGGCGTCTGCGAGTTCCGGACCTCGACCCGTCCGGCGGAGGAGCATGACGGCCAGCACACCCATCCAGAGCATCCAGGCGCCGGCGGCGATCCGTTCGTTGACGCCCATCCACGGGGTGGGCTCTCCCGCCGCGATCCCTCGTGCTTCCGTCGACATCAAGAAGCCGAACACCAGGGACACGACGACGGTCAGGATCGAGTAGATCCGGAACCGGAGTCCGAAGGCCGTCGACCCGAACCCGATCGCGCAGAACATCAGCAGGTTCGTCACGCCGCTGAGAACCAGGTGCATCGTGTCGGTGAGCCCCATGGCCACGGAGGGGTCCATGTCCTGGCGACTGGTCATCGGGAACGGGAACCACACCGGGACCAGGACGGCACTCGCGACCAGGATGTCGCCCGCGACGCGGAGCGCACGCCCGCCCTGGGTCGACTGCCGGACGCCGATCCCGAAGGCGAGGGTCAGCAAGGAGTAGACGCAGAGCAGGGCGAGGACCGCGGGCCGCGTGGGAGCGCCGAAGGAGCTCAGCTCGCTGATCGCCTGGGAGAAGGGGCTGTAGCCCTCGTAGAGGAGGGCGGCCAGGAGGTCGTGGCCGACCATGTAGAGCAGGGGAGCGGCGACCCCGCAGCTGAGGAGCATCCTGCGTGCGATGCCCGACGTGCGGCGGCTCCGGCGCAGCATGTCGCGCTGCCTCAGCGTGGGACGTCGTTCGAGTAGGGACATCGTGAACCTCCGGGCCCTCCCGACCACTGTCGTCCCGGAGAGGGCGGTCGACCATCGCCCGAACGGGTCGTTGAGCCCGGCGGAGGGCCTTCGGCTGGTGGGACCGCACAGGCCGATCTCGCGGCCCTTCAGGCGAGCGTCACGGCGCCCCGCGGACCGGCGACCAACGCGACCATTCCGGGCTCGGTCGCCTGCCTCACGGTGACCGCGGCCCCGAGCGCCTCGAGGACCGGCGTCAGTGACTCGGGTGCCGGATGGGTCACGTGGAACGACTCCAGGGACAGGCCCTGCGGCGCCGAGCGCGCCGGGTGCTCGGTGTCGCCCCAGTCGATCAGGAAGGGGACCGGGCCACCGTTCAGCGCGTTGACCGTGAGGCGCCAGTGCAAGGTCCGGCCGTCCGCCGTACGACGTTGCAGCGGCACCGCGTCCCCGGGGTCGTAGCCGTGCGCCCGGGCCTGCCCGATGGCGACATCGATGTCGGTGCACGTGAGCGCCCATGCGACGAGCTTGGGGGAGGTCACCGCCTCGTCGACTCCGAACGGGCGGGGACCGGCCGGTTCGGGCTGGTCCGGATCCGGAGCGATGAGCTCCAGGTAGCTGGTCGGGCCGAGCCCGAGCAGGGCGTTGTGCGTGCCGAGCCCCTCGTGCCTGCCGCCGGGTGCGGCACGGACACCGAGCCTGTCCTCGAAGTCGGTCACTGCCGCCGCCAGGTCCGGGACGGCGTAGACGAGGTGGTCGAGGGGAAGGGAGCGCGTGGTCACGGACGTCAGTCTGCTGCCGACACGCTCTCCCGTCACGCGGCGCGCGGCCTCAGGTGGCGAGCAGCGATCGGTAGTGGTCGCTCATCGCCGGGAAGTAGTCGCCCCACTGCACGGTCCCGGCGTCGCCGCCTGCCTGCGCTGTGACGAGCCGGTCGAGGTAGTACTCCCAGCCGGGCCCGACCGACGCGCCGAGCTCGGGGTCGGTGATCCGTTGCGCGAAGTCGAGTGTGGTGACGCCGTCGGACTCCCGGAGCTCGAGCCGCAGGACCCACGGCTGGCCCTCCTCGGTGAACGAGACCTGGAGAAGGTACGGCGGACGGCACTCGTCGATCTCGTTCACCACCGGCTGTGCGCCCTCGCCCTCGGCCGTCATCGTGAACAGCACCTGGCCGCTCGCCGGGTCGCCCTCCCACGTGCCGATCCAGCGCTCCAGCCGCTCGGGCTCGGTGATGCTCGCCCACACGTCGTCGACCGGCGCGCGGAACGTGCGGGTGAAGACCACCCACGACGGGTCGCGCTCGTCCTTGCGGCCGGTTGCCTGCAGCGTCATGCGGTCTCCTCGTTCCTGGTGTCGGGGGCGGTGCGCCGCTCCCGGGTGGTCCGCCTGACCTCGAGCTCGAGCCCGTCGAGCGCGCTGTCGGCGAAGGGCGGTGTCGTCGGGGCGAGCTCGGTGAGCAGCTCGCGCAGCGGAGTGAGGCCCCCCGTCACCAACCGGTGCGGGCGTTCCCGGCCCGCGTGGTCCGCCTCGACCAGCCCCGCCTCCCGGAGCACGCGAAGGTGCCTGCTGATCGCGGGTCGGCTCACGGGGTGCTCGGCCGCGAGGTCGTTGACGCGTGCCGGCCCCCGGCTCAGTCGGCGCAGGATGTCGCGCCTGACCGGGTCGGCGAGTGCCTCGAAGACGTCCACGGAGATAGGTAACCGCGGCGTTACGCGTCCTGTCAAGGGCCCGCGGGCCCTTCCCACGGCGATCTGCCACTTCCCATGGGGTGTACGCCATGGGAAGTGCCAGCTTTCCTACATCACCTGGTAATCGGCACGTCCCGGCGCTCGGGTGGGCGTCGGGGGCGCCGACCACATCGACGTACCCTGGGGTGGTGAACGTCCCTGATCTGCAGACCCTCCGTCAGCTCGGCGCCGCCCAGCAGCCGAACTGGCCCGACCAGGCGGCCCTCGACGCCGCGGTGCTCAAGCTCCGCAGCGTGCCGCCCCTGGTGTTCGCGGGCGAGTGCGACGACCTGAAGAGCAAGCTCGCGGCGGTCACCCGCGGCGAGGCGTTCCTGCTCCAGGGCGGCGACTGCGCGGAGACCTTCGCCGGCGCGACCGCGGACAACGTCCGCAACAAGCTCCGGGTGCTGCTGCAGATGGCGGTGGTGCTCACCTACGCCGCCTCCGTGCCGGTGGTCAAGGTCGGCCGGCTCGCCGGGCAGTACGCCAAGCCGCGCTCCTCGAACGACGAGACCCGCGAGGGCGTCACGCTCCCGGCCTACCGCGGCGACGCAGTCAACGGGTTCGACTTCACCCCCGAGGCCCGGATCCCCGACCCGCAGCGGCTCGTGGAGACCTACCACGCGTCCGCCTCGACGCTGAACCTCGTGCGCGCGTTCGTCACCGGCGGCTACGCCGACCTGCGCCAGGTGCACACCTGGAACACCGACTTCGTCCGCTCCTCGCCGGTGGGCCGCCGCTACGAGCAGCTGGCCAACGAGATCGACCGGGCGCTGACGTTCATGAAGGCGATCGGCGCGGACCCCGAGGAGTTCCACCGGGTCGACTTCCACTCCAGCCACGAGGCGCTGATCCTCGAGTACGAGCACGCGATGACGCGGATCGACTCGCGCACCCAGACGCCGTACGACACCTCCGCGCACTTCGTCTGGATCGGCGAGCGCACCCGTCAGCTCGACGGCGCGCACGTGGAGCTGCTCTCGCAGATCCGCAACCCGATCGGCGTCAAGCTCGGGCCCACGACGTCTCCCGACGACGCGCTCGCGCTCGCCGATCGGCTGAACCCCGACAACGAGGCCGGCCGGCTGACCTTCATCACCCGCATGGGCGCGAAGAAGATCCGCGACGTGCTGCCGAACCTCGTCGAGAAGGTGACCGCCGCCGGCGTCAAGGTCGCGTGGGTCTGCGACCCGATGCACGGCAACACGTGGGAGGCCTCGTCGGGCTACAAGACGCGGTCCTTCGACGACGTGATCAACGAGGCGCAGGGCTTCTTCGACGTGCACCGCGCGCTCGGCACCTGGCCCGGCGGCATCCACATGGAGCTGACCGGCGACGACGTCACCGAGTGCGTCGGCGGCGGCGAGGCGCTGGCCGAGGTGGACCTCTCCCACCGCTACGAGTCGGTGTGCGACCCGCGGCTGAACCGGGTGCAGTCACTCGAGCTCGCGTTCCTGGTCGCCGAGATGCTGCGCAACCGCACGGCCCCGGAGGCCTGACCCCGGCTGCCGCCGCCTGAGGCCGACCGTTCGCGTGGACGTTCGCCCGGTCTTGTCCTGGTGATTCTTAGCCGAGTCGTTGCCCGGTCGAGACCTGACCGGCCGCCGCACACCGTCACAATCGCACCATGGCGGGGGAACGGCCTGAGGAGACGGCGCACGCGCTGAGGGCACTGGCGGCCCCGGTCACGGTGGTCTGCCTGGTCGTGCTCGTCCTGAACGACCACGTGCTGAAGCAGGCCTGGCCGGGACCGGTGACCGGCAAGCTCAGCGACGTCGTCGGGCTCGTCGTCGCGCCCCTGGTGCTCGCCGTACCGCTGGCCCTCCTCCGGGTGCCTCGACCCGCGCTCACGGCGGTGCTGTCCACCGGCTTCGGCTTCGTGCTCGTGAAGACGACCGAGACGGGGGCAGGGGTCGCCACCGACCTGTGGTCGGCGGTCGCCGGCCCGTCATCCCTGCTGCGCGACCCCACCGACCTGCTTGCGCTGCCTGCACTCCTGGTGGCGCTGCGCGTGCACAGGCTGGCAGGCCGCCGGCGTCAGCCGCTGCGCCGGCGTGTGCGCGCCACCGTCGGCGCCGTGCTGCTGCCGTTCGCCGTGCTGGCCACGGCGGCCACCTCGCCCTGCGACGACGGTAAGGCCGACATCGCCGTGCTCGAGGGCCTCTGGGAGACCGACGACGGTCGGTGGGAGCGGGGATCGCGGTTCGTCTACGACTACGCCTACGTGCTGCAACCGACGCCGACGGGCCTTCGCATCCGCACGCTCTCGGGGCAGGAGCAGGCGCGGGTCGTCGATGGGGGACCGTGGACCCGGACGGCGTGTGACCCGGTCCGACCGGAGCTCTGCTGGGAGGCGGGGAACACCTCCGACGGGCTGGAGGTGGGGACGTCCCGCGACGGCGGCGTCACATGGGCGGCGGCGGAGGAGGCCCTGACCGCCGAGCAGGTCACCGCCGTGGAGGACGAGGTGGGGGAGCGGTGCGGCCGGCAGTACCGGGTCGCCGTCGAGGACGCCGCGGTGATGCACACCGACCGTGGTTCCCTCGTCGTCCTGTCGCTGGGCGCGGGTGGTGTCGTCGTCCGCGACGCCGACGCCCGGTGGAGCCATCTGCTGTGGGCCGAGGTGCGCGACCAGGCGGAGCGGGCGGCCTCCCCGGGCGCCGCGAGACCGGAGACCGAGAGCGAGCGGTGGCGACGCCGGCATCCGCTCACGGCGGCCGGCGAGGCAGTGCCGACCGCGTACGCGACGCCGGAACCGTCCCCGGTCACACCGACCGCGCCGCGCGCCACGCCGCGCCCGCCCTGCGAGGAGCCCTACGCGGTGACTGTCACCCCGGACCCGCGCAACGGCCCCCCGACGACCTCACCGCGGTGCGACATAGCATCGAGCCCGTGACCCTCATCGACCTGCGAAGCGACACCGTCACCCGTCCGACCGAGGGCATGCGCGCCGCGATGGCGTCGGCCGAGGTCGGTGACGACGTGTACGGCGAGGACCCGACCGTCCGGGCACTGGAGGAGCGGGTCGCCGGCCTCTTCGGCAAGGAGGCGGCGCTGTTCACCCCGACCGGGTCGATGGCGAACGTGCTCGCGGTCCGGTCACTCGTCGGTGTGGGGGAGGAGGTGCTCTGCGAGTCCTCCGCGCACATCGCGCGGGCCGAGCTCGGCGCGCACGGCGCGTTCACCGGGCTGACCATGCGCACCTGGACCGGGCATCGGGGCGGCCTGGACCTCGACGCGGTCCGCTCGCTGTTCGCGCCGGACATGGGGCCGTTCTTCGTGCCCACCAAGGCGATCTCGGTCGAGAACACCCACAACTTCGGCGGCGGCACCGTGCTCCCGCTGTCGGACTTCGAGGCGCTGCGCGGCTTCGCGGACTCCGTCGGCGTCGCGGTGCACCTCGACGGCGCGCGGCTCTGGAACGCCCACGTCGCCAGCGGCGTCCCGCTCGCCACCTACGGCGCTCTCGTCGACGTCCTCGCGGTGTGCCTGAGCAAGGGCCTCGGGGCGCCGGTCGGCTCGCTCATAGTCGGGTCGGCCGCCGCCATCGACGAGGCACGGGTCTGGCGGAAGCGTCTGGGCGGCGGCATGCGACAGGTGGGCATCCTCGCGGCGGCCGGGCTGTACGCGCTGGAGCACCACGTCGAGCGGCTCGCCTCCGACCACGAGAACGCCCGGCTCCTGGCGGTGGCGTGCGACGTCGACCCGGCCTCCGTCGACACGAACATCGTGGTGATCGACGTACCGGACGCCGCGCCCGTGGTGACCGCGGCCCGGGACGCGGGCGTGCTGGTCAGCGCGGTCGGCCCGCGCACGGTGCGCCTGGTCACCCACCTCGACGTGTCCGCGGAGCAGGCGCGTGACGCCGCGGCGGTGCTCGGGAAGGTGCTCGCCGAGGTCCGCTGAGGCGTTTCGGGTACGACGGCCACGGGTACCTCCCGGGCATGACGAACCAGGACCTGCTCGCGATCTACCTCAACGACCACCTCGGTGCCTCCACCGCCGGTGTCGAGCTGATCCGGCGTGCCGCCGGGAACCACGACGGTGAGCGGGGCGCGGAGCTGTCCCGGCTCGCCGACGAGATCGCCGAGGACCGCGAGTCGCTCCGCGACCTGATGAAGCGCCTCGACGTCTCGGAGAGCACGGTGAAGAAGGCCGCCGGGTGGCTGGGGGAGAAGGCGGGCCGCCTGAAGCCCAACGACCACCTCGTCAGCCGCTCGCCGCTGTCCGACGTACTCGAGATCGAGATGCTGCGCGCCGGGACCGCCGCCCGGATCTGCGGCTTCCAGGTGCTGCGCGCCGTCGCCGTCGAGGACGGCCGAGTCGGCAAGGAGGAGATCGAGCACCTCATCGACCGCGCCCAGGACCAGGAGCAGCGGCTGTACAAGATCCACATCCAGCTCGCGCAGGAGAACCTCGCGCAGCAGAACGCCGGCTGAGCCGGGGAGGGACGGCGCAGATGGCCGCTATGGATGTGGAGGGCTCGGCCTCGTTCGCCGAGGGGCAGCTGGAGGAGCACGGGCGCAGCTGGCAGAGGACGCTGGGGCTCGTGGTCCTCGCCTGGGCGGTCCTCTGTGGCTTCGTCGTCGCTATCGGCTGGCTCCTCACCCACCCGCTGCGCGGATCGGTGGGCGAGGCGGACGACGACCTGGCCCTCTGGATCGCAGACCAGCGGACGCCCACGCTGGACGACGTCGCGTTCGCGGGCCAGCTCGTCGGAGACACGCTCGCGGGACAGATCGGGCTCGTCCTCATCGCGGTCGGCTTCTCGCTGTGGCGACGGTCGGTGGTGCCGGCGGTGTTCGTCGGCCTCGTCGAGGCGGGCCTGCTCGGCATCTACCTCGTCGCCGGCAACCTCATCCCGCGCGACCGTCCTCCGGTCAAGGTCCTCGACCCCGGCCTGGTCCCCGACCACAGCTTCCCGTCGGGGCACGTCGCGACGGCCACGGCGATCTACGGCACCCTCGTGGTGCTGACCTGGACCTACACGAAGGGCCGCCACCGGTGGATGGCGGCGCTCCTCGTCCTGCCCGTCGTGGCCCTGGTCGCCCGGCTCTACCAGGGGGCGCACCACCTGTCCGACGTCCTCACCAGCCTGGTCTACGCGCCGGTCTGGCTGGCCACGGTCACCTTCCTGGTGCTGTGGGGCCGGGCGGCGCCCGGGCCGGGGCTCGACAACCGGCGCGACGAGGAGCCGGCCACCGTCTGACCACCGCTCACCTTGGGTAGAGGCCGAGGCGCACCGGTCACGGGAGGCGTTCCCACCAGGTGCTTCTGCCCGATGCCTTGCGTGCCTGGGTCCACGCGCTGAACCGGGTCCAGAACGGGAACGCTGCCGCACCGAACACGAGCCCGAACGCGAGGACCCACGCCCAGTAGGTGCCTGCGGACATGCCGTTCTGGGTGGCGACCTCGCGGACCGCCACGGACCCGCCGAGCCCGACCGACATGAGCACCAGCCACAGGGCCGGGAACCTCGGACCGTCCGGTTCGCGTGACTTCATGACTGACGCCCCCTCTGCGATCAGCGCGCCGACGTGACGCTTCACGCATTATGGGACGGCAGTCAGGACCCCGTGGGAGTTTCCGGGCGGTCAGCCCTTCGCGAGCTCCCCGGCGTCGGCCCGGCCGACCGCCGGCGGCAGCTGGCGCATCGCCTGCGCGAGCGCACGCAGATCGTTGCCGAGCACCGCCTGCGGGCCGTCGCACAGCGCGTTCTCCGGGTCCGGGTGCACGTCGACGATCACGCCGTCCGCGCCCACCGCCACCGCGGCCCGCGACAGCGGCACCACCAGGTCCCGCCGGCCGCCCGCGTGCGAGGGGTCGACGATGATCGGCAGGTGGCTGGTCGCCTGGACGACCGGGA
>DASTPU010000124.1:0-6901 GCA_035762105.1 Nocardioidaceae bacterium
CCGGCCTCCGAGAGCAGGCGTACGACGGCCAGCCCGATGCCGCTCGACCCCCCGGTGACGATCGCGTGCTTGCCCGCGAACGACTCGTACATCCTCACCTCCGGACCGCTCAGTAGTACACGACGAACAGGTAGACCGCGAGCGTGAGCACGCCGACCACGACCCCTCCGTTGACCAGCCCGCCCCGCTTGCGCGCGAACATCCCGTGCTGGGCGAAGTACGCGGCGTCGATGACGCCGAGGAAGAGCAGCATCCCGGCCGCGACGAGGGCGAGGCTGCCGGCAAACCCGACCTCGAAGATGCCCAGGACCGCCGAGACCACGAGCAGGGTCGCGCAGAGGCTGTCGGGGTACACGAACACGCGCTCGTGCTCGGCGTACCCCCTCGGCAGCCACGGCTCGGCGTGCGGCTCACGGAACCAGGTCAGCCAGAACACAGCGATCCCGGCCGCCGTCAGGACCTGCAGGACGGCCGCCACCCACACCAGCGGGTCGTCGGTCATCGGGGTGGGCCGACCCCCTCCGGAGCAGGGGCGTGCACCCGCACCGGGACCACGTCGCGCGCGTAGACGTCCTCGATCGTCTCGGCGCGCTTGATGACCTTCGCCTTGTCCCCGGACACCAGCACGCTCGCCGGCCGCGGCAGCGCGTTGAAGTTCGACGCCGAGCTCTCCTGGTAGGCACCGGTCTCTAGCAACGCGATCACGTCACCGGCCTGCACCTCGGGCAGGTGCGCGCCGAGGACGATCTGGTCGGCGAAGCAGGAGTGCCCGACCAGGTCCGCGGCGAGGGTCGCGGGAGCGTCCACCTTGTCGGCGACGACGAACGCGTGACGGTTGTGCTCGAAGACACCGCCCGCCAGGAAGAAGTACGTCGTGTCGGTGAGCACCCAGTTGTAGGGGATCGGCTCGCTCTGCCGCTTGACCTTCTTCACCCGGGTGAGATGGATCCCGGTGTCGCCGTACATGCTGCGGCCGGGCTCGATCTGCAGCCGCATGCCCGTGGTGTCGACGCCCTGCCGGTGAAGCTCGGTCCGCAGCGCCGTGGTGATCGTCGTCGCGAAGTCCTCCACCGTCGGTGGCGGCTTGCGTTCGCGGTGACCCGTCATCACCGGCACGAGCCGGCTCATCATGGCGTCGTAGGCGCCCTCTCCCAGCCGACGCGCGCCGACCATGAACGGGTAGCCGGCGGCGGTGAGCAGGAACTCCGAGCGCGGGAACTCCTGGTTGTGCGGGTCGCGCGGGCTCGGCATGCCGCCGCCCACGTCGAGCTCCGAGGGCACCCAGCCGCCCCACGCCCGGCTGAGCTCGCCGACGAGGCGGGCGTAGCGGGTCATCAGCCCTTCCCAGAACCACAGGCTCGGGTGGTGCCGTCCCACGTGGAAGTGCAGTCCCACCAGCTCGACGTTCGGCATCGTGAAGATCTGCCGGCCCATGTCCGCGAGGTACTCCCGCGGGATGCCGGACTTGTAGACCTGCACAGCCAGATCGATAGGCACGCTGAGCTGGCTGAAGTCCGTGCGCCTCCACAGGTTCTGCACTGCCGGCTTGCACCGCAGCCTGACCTTGGCGACCGTGCCGAGCTCCGCGGCGACCTCTTGAATCAGGTCGATCTCGTCGACGTCCTCGACGGTGATCCGCACACCCGCCTCGACGCAGTTGCGCAGGTGCTCCTTCGGCTTGCCCCCGCCGTTGACCGAGACCCTTTCCGGGTCGACACCGGTGGTGAGCACGCCCGCGAGCTCCTCGGGCGAGTAGATGTCGGCTCCGGCTCCCTCCTCGCTCGCGATCCGGCGCAGAGCCAGGAGCGTGTTGGCCTTGAAGGCAGGGAGTACGTCGACCTCACCCTCGTGCCAGGCCGCCGAGAAGGCGGTCTTGAAGCGGCGAAGGTTCGACCTCAGCTGTGTCTCGGAGAAGACGAAGATCGGCGAGCCGAACTCCTCGACGAGCTCGCTCGCCGCTCGCTCCTCGACGTACAGCCGGCCGTTGCGCACCGACAGCGCGTCCGCCGGGCCGGGACGCCGTGTCACCGGGTTCGCTGCTCGTCTGCGGGCCATGACCAAACCTCCGCGATGTCAGGCGTTGTTCTCCACCTGACTCCCCCGGAGCCCGCCGTGGCAGGGCCGATGGACCGGAGTCGCCTGACCGATTGTGGCTATTGCCTGAGCAGCCGGAGCGTGGCGTCGTCCGCCGCGCCGTCGAAGTACTGGCGCTCCGCTTGCGGCCCTCCACCCTTGACACCTTCGAAGCATGCCCTCGAAAGTGAAGAGCATCTGTTCACGTCGCTCGGGAGGCAGTGAAAGATGTCAACGAACACAGAAGACCGCGCCACCGACGACACCAGGTGGACGCCCTACGACACCGTCGTCGCCGTCATGCTGGTGGTGCTGCTCCTACTCTTCACGTTCCCCGTCTACGGCATGTTCGCGAACACGGCTGAGCCCATCGTGCTCGGCATGCCGTTCACGATGTTCTGGATAGTCCTGTGGACGGTCGTGGAGTTCGTCGGGCTCGCAGCTCTGTACTTCATGGAGTTCGGGCGGGGCGGTGAGCGGTCATGACGGACGCCACCATCGCCCTGGTCCTCATGCTGGCCTACCTCGTGCTCGCGCTCGTGGTCGGGCTTCTCGCAGGCAAGGGCCGCTCGAAGTTCTCCGTCTCCGAGTACGCCGTCGGCGACCGGAGCCTCGGGTTCATCGTGATGTGGTTCCTCATGGGAGGAACCGTCTTCAGCGCCTTCTCGTTCCTCGGCGGCCCCGGCTGGGCCTTCGAACGCGGCGCTGCCTCGCTCTACATCCTCGGCTACGTCGCGCTCGGCATGCTCCCGTGGTTCATCATCGGGCCGAAGCTGGCGAAGATCGGCGCGAGGCGTGGCTACTTCACCATGGGTGACTACATCGGGGACCACTACCGGTCCAAGTTCCTGGTCGCGGTGATGGGTGTGGTCGCCATCCTCGCGTTCATCCAGTACCTCACCCTGCAGCTGAAGGGTGTCGCTTACCTCTTCAACGTGCTCACCGACGGGCTGGTGCCGTTCTGGGCAGGCGCGCTGCTCGCCTACGGCATCGTCATCGTCTACGTCGCCTTCGGCGGGGTACGAGCGGCTGCCTGGAGCGACGTCCTCCAGGGAATGCTCCTGCTCCTGGTCGCCTGGATCGTCGGCATCTGGGTCACGTTCTACCTGCACGATGGTCCGACGGACATGTTCTCCTCGATCAACGCCTCGGACCCGGGCTTCCTGACCATCGGCACCGAGGGCTCCCAGATCAGCGCCATGGAGTACTCGACGTCGTTGCTCGTCTCGGTGATCGGTTTCATGATGTGGCCTCACCTGTTCATGAAGTCCTTCACGACCACCGAGAAGCGGATCAAGCAGGTGGTGGTCACCTATCCGATCTTCGCGATCTTCCTCGTGCCGGTGCTCTTCATCGGCTTCGCGGCGGTCAACGAGGTGCCCCTCGACGCGGTGGAGTCGGCCGACCAGATCCTGCCGTACCTGATGTCGGATGTCCTGCCCCTGGGCGGTATCGCCTTCGGCCTGATCGGGGCCGGCGCGCTGTCCGCGGCGATGTCGTCGGCAGACGCGATCACCCATGGTGCCTCGGTGACCTTCACCCGCGACGTGGTGTACCCGTTCAAGCCGCACCTGACCTCGCGGACGCAGATCATGATCATGAGGGCGGCCGTCGTCGGCGTTGGCGCGGTGGCGTACTACATCGCCATCGCCGGAGCGGAGAGCCTGATCTCGCTGCTGCTGGGTGCCTACGGAGCCGTCGTCCAGTTCGCACCAGCCGTGTTCGGTGCCCTGTTCTGGCGGCGCGCCTCGACCGCGGGCGCCTTCGCGGGTCTTGTGGTGGGAGTCGCGGTGAACACCTACTACCAGCTCTTCGCGGCCTCGCTGCCGTACGACATCCACTCAGGCATCCTCGGCCTCATCGCCAATGTCGTGGTCTTCGTCGCGGTGAGCCTGGTGACGCCTCGGGCTCCGGCGCCGGAGCTGCAGCGGGATGCGAGCCAGGCGGCCGAACCGAGCATTCGCTGAGACAGGGGTCGGGGCGGTCTACGCCCCGACCCTCGGCTCCCCGGTCGCGACTTGCGACATGACGGCTCCGAACGCGGCGGCGACGCCGGTGCTCAGGGTCGGCTCCATCACGGGGGCGAAGAACGCCGAGTGGTTGGTCGGCACCGGCTCGTCGCCGTCGACGACCTCGTCCGGCATGCCCCCGAAGAACCAGTAGACCGCCGGGACACCGAGCGCCTCGGCCAGCAGCCCGAAGTCCTCGCTGCCCATCTGCGGGGACGTGTCGAGCATCTTGCCCGGGCCGATTGCCTCGGCCAGGGCCTGCCTGAGCCGGTCAGTCGCCTCTGGGTCGTTGTAGAGGAGCGGGAAGGTGTACATCTCCTCGATCTCCGGCTCCGACGCCCCGGATGCCTGCGCCTCGGCACGGATGACCCGCCGGAGCGCGGCCAGGACGTGCTCCCTGACGGTGGGGTCGAGATTCCGAACGTTGACCGTGAACTCGGCGCGCGCCGGGATGATGTTCTCCTTCTGTCCGGCATGGAAGCTCGCGATGGTGATCACCGAGGCGCTCTTGGGACCGACCTCGCGCGACACGATGCTCTGGATCCGCACCACCATGTGCGCCGCGAGCACCACCGGGTCGATGGTCTCCTCCGGACGCGAGCCGTGACCACCGCGGCCGTGCACCGTGACGCGCCAGCTGTCGGCCATGGCCATCGCGGGGCCACTCGACACCTCCAGAGTGCCGGCTCGGGTGGGCCAGACGTGCTGGCCGTAGATGACCTGCGGTTGTGGGGCCCGGTCCCAGAGACCGTCCTCGACCATGGCGCGCGCACCTTCGCTGGTCTCCTCACCGGGCTGGAACAGGAACACGACGGTTCCTCGCCACTGGTCACGCGTGTCGACGAGAAGACTCGCGGCCCCGATCGCGCAGGTGATGTGCGTGTCGTGGCCGCACGCGTGCATCACCGGCACCTCGGTGCCGTCACGAAGCTCTCCCTTGGCCGTGCTGGCATAGGGAAGGCCTGTCTCCTCCGCGATGGGCAGCGCGTCGATGTCCGCGCGGAACCCGACCACCGGCCCGTCGCCGTTGCGGAGGACCGCCACCACGCCGGTCCCGCCGCAGCGGAACACCTCACAGCCGAGGCCCCCCATCCGCTGCTCGATGAGCTCGGCCGTCCTGTGCTCCTGCATCGACAGCTCAGGCGCTGCGTGCAGCGCCTGGTAGAGGCGGTGGAGCTCTTCTCGCAGCTCCTCGGTGATCTCGGGGCGGGCTGAGGTCAGGCTCTCCACGTCTCCTCCTCGGTGCAGGCGTCGGCAGCGGTTGACCTCAATCTGCCATTTCGCTTCTCGAACGTGAACCCCGACGGACGGCCGACAATCCCAGCGACGGCGCGGTGACCACGAGGGTGGCGCACCACCCGTGCGCGCGCCATGATGGCAGCCCTTTCCGCAGTACGACGGTCGTCACAAGAGGAGTCCTTCATGGGAGACGTGGCTGAGCGATCACCCGAACCCGACTGGACGCTCGTGTCGGCGAAGCGAATCCACACGGGCACAGGGCAACCGGCCGACGCGATGGTCGTGTGGGGAGAACGGGTCGTGGCCACCGGGACCGCTGCCGACCTGTCGGAAGCCTTCCCGATCACGAAGCGGGTCGAGCTCTCCGGGTACGTCGTTCCCGGGCTCAACGACGCCCACGCACACCCGACGATGACGGCCGAGAACCTGCTGCACGTCAACTGCTCACCCGAGGTGGCCGACTCCGAGGAGCGACTGGCCGAGCTGCTCCGCACCCAGGCTGCGGAGACACCTCCGGGCAGCTGGATCCGCGGCTCGAGGTACGACGAGTCCAAGACGACCGGCGGCCGCGTGGTGACCCGCGACCTCCTCGACGCCGTAGCGCCCGACCACCCCGTCCTGCTCATCCACGTCGCCGCCCACTGGGGCGTGCTCAACTCCCACGGTCTTGCCGCAGCAGGCCTAACTGACGCGAGCGAGGACCCGCCGGGCGGCTCCCTCGGACGGGACGCCGACGGCCGGCTTAATGGCGTGGTCTTCGAGCAGGCGCTGTTCGACCTGGCCTACCCCTCGCTGTCCCGCGGCCCGACGGTGCTTCCTCCTGCGGGTCACGAGGAACGGCTGCGCGGGCTGACCAAGGCGCTGCAGATGTTCCACGCCGCTGGGCTGACCTCGATGACCGACGCACTGTGCGGGCCCGACGACGTGCGGCTCCTTCTCGACGCAAAGCGCCGTGGCGACCTCACGATGCGCGTCGGCATGCTCGTGGCCTACCCCCACTACGACCACATCCGGGGGCTGGGGCTCATGGACGGTCTCGGCGATCACCGGCTGCGGTTCCTCGGTGTGAAGGCGTTCGTCGACGGCGCCTGCGCGGGAGGCAACTGCCTGGTCGACGAGCCGTTCGAAGGCACCGACGACCATGGGATGCAGACCATGGCCACCGCGGACCTCGACGAACTTGTCGCCCGGGTGGCCGGCGACGGCGTCGTGATCGGCGTTCACGCAAACGGCGACCGCGCGATCCGGCTCCTGCTCGACGCACATGAGAAGGCACGGGCTGCCGGGGCTCCCGCTCGTCGTCACCGGATCGAGCACTGCAGCCTGGTGGACGACGAGATCGTCAAACGTATGCGGGCAATGGACCTGGTCGCGGTGCCCTTCGGTTCTTACGCGCGATTCCACGGCGACAAGCTGGTGGGCTACTACGGATCCGAACGCCTCGAGCGGATGTTCGCGCATCGCACTTTCCTGGACGAGGGCATCCCCGTTGCCGGCTCGAGCGACTACCCCTGCGGGCCGTTCGAGCCGCTGGCGGGCATCGCCAGCTGCGTCGAGCGTCGGTCCTTGGACGGATCCCT
>DASTPU010000125.1:0-4668 GCA_035762105.1 Nocardioidaceae bacterium
GGTCTTGTAGCCGATGTCGAGCAGGACCTCGTCCCGATCAACCTTGACGATGGTGCCATCGACGATGTCACCGTCGTTGAAGTACTTGATGGTCGCGTCGATCGCCGCGAGGAAGTCCTCTTCGGACCCGATGTCGTTGACAGCAACCTGGGGCGTGTCCGAGAGAGTGGGAGTGCTCGTCATAAGGGAATGGATTCCTTGGGTGGATGAGTGTTGTCGTGCGGGCGCGCGACAGGAGCCCGTTTCACTGCTTCGTATGGTGACTACCAGCGAGGGCCGGCGGTGCGACGAATAAGCGAGCGAGAATCTGCTCCGTCTGAGACTCAGGCAGACTCCTAGCGCATCTGTCAGGATACGCGCCCTGCAGCGCCTGAGTCCAACCGCGTCGAACGACCGCCGCCCTGTGCAGCCCGCACCAGCCGGCCTGGGCCCGTTCCCGCCTGGCCATGACTCCACCCGACGGGGGCGGCTAGTCAGAATTGACGATGGTGGCGGGTCGCCGGTCGCGACTAGCGTCCTGCCCCATGTTGCTGACGGACTGGATCAGGTGGCCTGCTCGCTCCCACCACCAAGCGTGCCGCAACGCACTCCGCGGGTCGCTGGACCTGGCCAGGCAGAGACGTGAGCTCGAGGACGCCGAGCGGTTCGTCGAGGAGGTCCGGCGTCGGCACTCCGACTTCCGGCCGCACGCCGTCTCCCACCAGCGTTTCTAGACCACCGGCCCTCCCGCCGGCGCGCCCCCGGTCCATGCCCCTCGCCGGCCGCTACTCCGGGTACCCGTGCCGCACGATCGTCCGGAGCAGGTCTTCCGCGGCGATGGCCACGGGGGTCTGCTCGGCCCGGGACGCGAGCTCCACGAGAGCGAAGAGGTCTGCCGCCCGCGCACGGTCGAGCAGGTCCTCGGGTGCGTCCACCACGAGGTCGGAGTACGTCGACAGCACGGCGCCTGAGAAGACGGGACGGTGCTCGAACCTCAGCAGGTTGCCCAGGTCGGTGAACGGGGAGCCGGCATGGGCGAACTCCCAGTCGAGAAGGCCGGTGACCTCGCCCGTGGACGGGTCGACCAGGACGTTCTTCGGGTTGAAGTCGCTGTGCACGAGGCAGGCACGGTCGGTCCGGTCGACGACCTCCTGTGCCTTCTCGGCGAGTGCCTCGAGCGCCGCCCGGTCGTCCTCGTTCCACTCCCCGAGCGGTCCGGCCCGGCCATAGGTCGCGACCCATTCCGTCAGGTCGTCGGCGCCGGCGGGCCAGGGCCCGATGCGGAGCTCGCCGTCGAGGAACATCCCGGCCCGGAGCATCGGCATCTGCGCGAGCCGGGCCAGGATCCGCCCCAGGTTGCGCCCGATCGTCTCGGCGAGCGTGTCGTCGGCGCTGGGGAGGACCTCGTCGAGCCGGGTCCCCTCCAGCCAGCTCGTCACGAGCAGGGCCGGTGTCCCGGCCGAGTCGTCCGCCCGTCGTACCTCCAGCACCTCGGGCACCGGCACCAGCCCACGCACCAGACGCAGCACGGCCGCGTCGGTCTCGGCGGCGTTGGGGCCACGGGTCGCGCCCCGGCCGGCGTAGATGCGTACCACGCTGCGCTCGCCCGCCGACCGGGCGAGGAACGTCTCGCCGCTGTGACCACCGGCCAGCGGCACCAGCTCGGGGAGCACTCCCCCGCCGTCTTCGAAGCCGAGACCGTCCACGCCGCCGATGCTGTCACAGGGCGCCGCTCGCTAGAGTCCCCCCATGGCGCTGATCGACCTCGTGACCCGGCCGCTGCGGGTGGGTGTGGCCGCGACCCAGGTGCCCCTCGCCCTCGACGAGCTCGTGGCGGCCGAGGGACCGGTGCGACGCGAGGGCGGCCCGCTCCCGGACCTCGCGGGCCGGCTTCCCCGCGCGCGTCGCCGCGCCGCCCTTCAGGCCTGACCATGACCGATCCCGACAGCGTCGAACCCGTCCGCCGTACCGTCTCAGAATCCGAGACACTGCGCGCGAATCGTCGCGACTGGGACGCCTACGCCGACGAGTACCAGGAGACGCACGGCAAGTTCCTCGGCGACGTGCACTTCATCTGGTCCCCTGAGGGAGTGGACGAGGCGGACGTCCGTGTGCTCCGGTTCATCTTCGGCCGGGACATCCTGGAGATCGGTTGCGGGGCCGCCCAGTGCGCGCGGTGGCTGCAGACGCGCGGCGCGCACGTTGTCGGGCTCGATGTCTCCCACCGGCAGCTGCAGCACAGCCGTCGGATCGACGAGTCGACGAAGATTGCCGTGCCGACCGTGTGCGCGACCGCGACAGCCCTGCCGTTCCAGGACAGGTCGTTCGACGTGGCGTTCTCCGCTTTCGGCGCCTTGCAGTTCGTTTACGACGCACGCGCCGCCGTCGCGGAGGTCGCCCGTGTGCTCCGGCCCGGCGGTCAGTTCGCCTTCTCGGTGACGCACCCGATCCGCTGGACGATGCCGGACGACCCGTCGGAGTCGGGGCTCGTCGTCACCAGCTCCTACTGGGACCGGACGCCGTACGTCGAGCAGGACCCGTCGACCGGTGAGGCCACCTACGCCGAGCACCACCGGACGATCGGCGACTGGGTCCGCATCCTCGCTGGCTGTGGTTTCCGGCTCGAGGACGTGATCGAGCCGGAGTGGCCCGAGGGGCACGACCGGGTCTGGGGCGGATGGGGGCCGGTACGCGGTGCGCTCGTGCCGGGCACGGCGATCTTCAGTGCCCGACTGGCGTGAGTTCAGTTCCGGAGAACTGAATCCGGCTGCCAGATCCTGGCTGCGGATTTCAGCACCGGGAAGCTGAATCGCCTTTCCCGCCGGGGGAACTGGTCACTTCAGGCATTGTTCGGCGCCTCGAGATGCAGCAAGTGACCAGTTCGGCTGCAGAAAGGACGACGAAGGGCGCCGGGGATGACCCCGACGCCCCTCCTGTCTTGTGCTGTTGTCAGATGACGCGGCGACGCAGTGCGAACGCACCGGCGCCGGCGGCCAGGACGGCCAGACCGCCGAGACCGCGGGCAACGTTGCGGGTGCCTTCCCCGTCCTCGCCCTTGATCTCGTAGCTGTACGCCGCCAGGCCGAGTGCACCCTCCGGTGCGCCGTAGACCATCTTCTCGGTCTGCGCGCGCTCAGCGCCGGCCTCGATGGTGGCGTACATCTCGCCGTAGTTCTGAGCCGTCGACTCGCCGGCCTCGACCAGCTTGCTGGTGCCCTCGTCCGAGAGACGCTGCGCGCCGTCGCGGATCTTCGGGGCACCGGCAGCGGCCTTGTCCAGACCCTCCGCGAGCCGGCCGGAGCCGTCCGCGGCGTCGCCCAGGCCGTTGGCCAGCTGGCCCGCGCCGTCGGCAACCTGGTTGGCGCCGTCGGCCGCCTTGCCCGTACCGGCAGCGAGCTCACCCGCACCGGCCGCGAGACGACCCGCACCGTCGACGAGCTGGCCCGAGCCGTCTGCGAGCTGACCGGTACCGCCGGCAAGCTCACCCGCGCCGGCCGCGAGGCGACCCGCACCGTCGTTCAGCTGCGACGCACCGGCACGCAGTTCACCGGTGCCCGCGGACAGCTCCCCGGTACCCGTAGCCAGGGCGAGAGCCCCGGCGTCGAGCTGGCCAGCCCCCTCGGAGAGCTTCGCCATCCCCTCGAGGAGAGTCGCTCCGCCTTCCTGAATCTGGCCTACGCCTGCCTGGAGGCCGTTGATGCCGCCCCGCAGTGTCTTGTTCTCAGGAGTGTCGGTCGGAGTACCGATTCCACCCTGTACCTGCTGCACAACTCCCGAAACGAGCTGTGAAACACCGCCGCTCACGAGGTTGAGGCCCTGCAGCAAGCCAGTTGGCCGCGCACCAGTCTTCGGGTCAAGGCAGACTGCATCCAGTTGCGTGCCGGCAAACACCTGGTTGTTCAGACCGCACTGCAGTTTGGCGATGCCCAAGGCGAGACCAGGTGCAGCTGGGTTGAGACTGGTCAGACCGCCTTGAAGCGTGGTGAGTCCCTCGTTAACGGACGTCGTCACACCCAGGGGATCGGTGAGGATCACTCGAGCGTTTTGGAGGACCTGGAGCTCGGCCCCCGAAAGCCCCGTGAGGTCCGGAACCACACCGTCGGTATATAGGGCCGCCGTGTAGCACTTGTCCGGCGCAGATACACCAGTCATGACGTCGGCAATCAAGAGGTCAGCACACGTGACACCGCCCTTGATGGTGTCGACGCCTGCGGAAGCGTCGGTGAGTTTTCCTGACAGCGCCTGTAGCCCACCGATGAGGGTTCCGGCGGTCGACGGGGTTCCAATCGCACCGACCAGAAGGCCGATCCCGTCGAAGATGGGCTGGGCCTTTGCGGGGAGGCCACCGATGCCGTCGTACATGGTGGTGAGGCCACCATCGACCTGCAACAAGCCGTTCTGCACCTGCTCGAGCCCGTCGATGAGGGCGGGCGCCTTAGAACCCGCCTCACCGAGACCGGCAGCAAGCTGGCCGGCGCCACCGGAGAGCTGCTGTGCCCCAGCGTCGAGTCGCTTCGCGCCGTTGTCGAGCTTGCGGGTGCCAGCGGCGAGCTTCTTCGTGCCGGCGGCGAGCTCGCCGCTTCCGGCCGCGAGCTGCTGGGCGCCGTCGTCGACGAGGTTGATGCCACCGCCGAGACGCGCAGCGCCCGACTGGAGCTCACCTGCACCGGCGGCGAGCTTGCCTGCGCC
>DASTPU010000126.1:0-42170 GCA_035762105.1 Nocardioidaceae bacterium
CCCGACGAGGACATCCAGATCTGCGTCAGCCAACCCGTCGGCGACTGCGTCGTCGACCTCTGACCTCCCAGCGAAAGGACACCACCATGTCCGAGCACAAGACCCTCACCCCCGAGCAGCTCGACGCGTTCGGCGCCGAGATGGACGCCATCCGGCAGCGGATCATCGGCGAGCTCGGCGAGGAGGACGCCACCTACATCCGCAACATCGTCAAGGCGCAGCGGGCCCTCGAGGTCGCCGGCCGCGCGCTGTTCTACGTGCCGCCGGCCTGGCCGCTCGCCGTCGCCTCCCTGAGCGTCGCGAAGATCCTCGACAACATGGAGATCGGCCACAACGTCATGCACGGGCAGTACGACTGGATGGGCGACCCCGGCCTGAGCTCCCGGATGTACGAGTGGGACAACGTCTGTCCCAGCGAGCAGTGGAAGTACAGCCACAACTACATCCACCACACCTACACGAACATCCTCGGCAAGGACCGCGACATCGGTTACGGCATCCTCCGCATGGACGAGGACCAGAAGTGGCGGCCGTACTACCTCGGCAACCCGGTCTACGCGACCCTGCTGATGCTGTTCTTCGAGTGGGGCGTGATGATGCACGACCTCGAGTTCGAGCGGATCGTCGCAGGTGAGCGGACCTGGGCCGACACCAGGCACCTGCACAAGGGCATGATCCGCAAGATCCGCAACCAGACCGTGAAGGACTACCTGCTCTTCCCGCTGCTGACCGGGCCGTTCTTCGTGCCCACGCTGGTCGGCAACGCGACGGCCAACCTGGTCCGCAACATCTGGGCGTTCAACATCATCTTCTGCGGCCACTTCCCGGCCGGGGTCGCGACGTTCACCGAGGAGGAGTCCGAGGACGAGAGCCGGGGACACTGGTACTTCCGCCAGCTGCTCGGCTCGGCCAACATCACCGGCAGCAGACTGTTCCACGTGATGACCGGGAACCTCTCGCACCAGATCGAGCATCACCTGTTCCCGGACCTGCCTGCCCGTCGGTACCCGCAGATCGCGGGCGAGGTCCGTGAGATCTGCGAGCGCTACGGGCTCGACTACAACACCGGCCCGTTGCACCGCCAGCTCGGCAGCGTCGCGCGCAAGATCGTCCGGCTCGCGCTGCCCGACCGCGTCTCCGAGCGGATCCCGTCGCCGACCCGGCTGCCCTTCGTCGGCAGGTCTCAGGATCCGTCCACCGTGGCGGCCGCCGGGAACGCTGCCTGACACTGGTGCCATGACGCCCGAGGACCACATCGGCAAGGCCGAGATCCGCAAGGACGCCCTGCAGGACACGGTCGAGGCTGCGGCCGTCGCGGTGGGGACGGTCACCACGATCGTCACCACCGCGGTGCGCGACGTCGCGAGGACGGTGGGTGGTTTCGCGACCGACATGTTCGAGATCCGTGCTGCCGCGCGCGCTGCGGAGGAGGACACCCGCCGCGAGACGGAGGACATGGAGCCCTCCGGCCAGCTGCCCGCGGAGTAGCCGCTGACGGTTCGGAGCGAAACGCACCCGACCGGCGCCGTCGAGCAGCCACGTCGTTCCGGATCGAGGTCCGGTGAGGAGCCAGCGAGCCGACTCCGTACGGCGGACGGGGTCAGGCGCCGAAGGCCAGCCGGAAGTCGCCGAGCCGGAACGACGCGACCGGCGTCCGGCCGTGGAGCCACGCCAGGGGCCCGTCGGCCCCGAAGTCCCACCGGCCGAGGATCGGCAGGTTCCGCGACGTGCCCGAGACGGTCGTGCGGACCGGCGTACCGTCCTCACGCTGCTGCCTCACGGTGAACCCGAACGGCGTGCGCAGCGACGGCAGCCTCGGGCCGGTGAACCGGGCCGCCGCCACCGCCGAGCCGTTGATCGCGGCGTCGCACGACGCCCGTGAGGCAGGCCCCACTCCGCGGGTCTCGACGTGGAAGTCCGCAAGGTCCTTGGAGATCGCCCACAGCGACCGGCCGCCGTCGCGCGACACAGGCGAGTCCACCCAGATGTCGGTGATGTGGACGCGGGGCATCGCGCCGTCGAGGACCAGGCGGGCGACGAGCAGCTCGCTGTAGGAGAGCACGCCGCCCCCGGCGTAGTCGACGAACGCGGCGCCGTACAGACCCGCCGGGCGCGAGGGCGTGCCGGTGCGCACGGGGAACAGCGACAACCACATGTGTCCCTGCAGGTTCCAGGGCGGCGACGGGAAGGGCACGCCAGAACCATAGACTGCGCGAACTCTCGGTATGGCAACCTGTTACACCTCCCACCGGGAAGGTCCCCCACATGAGTGCACGCGTCTGCATCGTCGGCGCCGGGTCGTCGGGCATCGCCGCCGCGCAGGTGCTTCACGCGCGCGGCATCGACTTCGACTGCTTCGAGATGGGCAGCGAGGTCGGCGGCAACTGGCGGTACGCGAACGACAACGGGATGTCGTCGGCGTACAGGTCGCTGCACATCAACACCTCGCGGCAGCTGATGGAGTACCGCACGTTCCCGATGCCGGCCGACCTTCCCGACTACCCGAGCCACTGGCAGATCGCGAAGTACTTCGACGACTTCGTCGACCACTTCGGCTTCCGCGACAAGATCACCTTCCGCACCGAGGTCGTGAAGGTGGAGCCGCTCTCGAGCAAGGACCCGAGGCAGCGCTACGCCGTCACGCTGCGGGGGCGCAACGAGTACGGCGACCCGAGCGAGCCGGAGGAGCGCCTCTACGAGCACGTGATCGTCGCCAACGGCCACCACTGGGACCCGCGCTGGCCCGAGCCGTCGTTCCCGGGCTCGGAGTCGTTCCCCGGCACGCAGATGCACGCGCACTACTACAAGACCCCCGACGTCTTCGAGGGCAGGCGTGTGCTGGTGCTCGGGATCGGCAACTCCGCCACGGACATCGCGGTCGAGGCCTCCCGCGTCGCCGACGAGACCTACCTCGCGATGCGGCGCGGCGCGCACATCCTCCCGAAGTTCATCTTCGGGGTGCCGACCGACCACCTCACCGACTCGGTCGTCGCCCGCACGCCGCTGCCGGTCCAGCAGGCGCTGATGGCCGCGATGCTGCGGATCACGCAGGGCAGGGTCACCGACTACGGCCTTCCCCGGCCCGACCACGCGGTGCTGCACGCGCACCCCACGGTCAGCGACGACCTCCTCACCCGCCTCGGTCACGGCGACATCGACGTCAAGCCGAACATCGACCGGTTCGAGGGCCGGAAGGTCTTCTTCGTCGACGGGTCCGCCGCCGAGGTGGACACGGTCGTCTACTGCACCGGCTACAAGGTGACCTTCCCGTTCCTCGACGAGCGGGTCGTGCGCGCGGAGGACAACCACATCGACCTCTACCGCCGGGTGGTCGACCCCGAGCACCCCGGCCTGTACTTCGTCGGCCTGATCCAGCCGCTCGGCGCGATCATGCCGCTCGCGGAGATCCAGGCGGAGTGGGTCGGCGACCTGATCGGCGGCGTCGGGATCCTCCCGTCGTACGACGAGATGCGCCGGCAGATCGAGGAGTACGACGAGCAGCTGCGGCGTCGCTACGTGGCGTCGAAACGGCACACGATCCAGGTCGACTTCCACAAGTACTTCGCCGAGATCGAGCGGGAGCGGCGCGCGTCGCGGGCCCGGGCCCAGGGCCTTCCGGCCTCCCGCGCGGAGCAGCTGCGGGCGGGTGTCCGCGGGTTGGTGGCCAACGCCCGCCACCTCCGCGGCTGAGCCGGGTCAGGCGAGACGCCGTCGACCTCCCCGTGGAGGTCAACGGCGCCGGGTGTGGGTCCCACCCTCTCGACGCGATGACGCAGCCGGAAGGTTGGGTGCTCGACGGCGCTGGTTGCTCGCCAGCACGACCGGGGGCGCCACGAAGTAGCACGCGGGTGCGGGTCACCGCCACCACGTGCGCGCGCCCGGCGAACCTGCGCTCGGCCCTGACCCTCCCGTGACGGACGTGGCCGACCACGACGTAGCCACCGGCGGGCGACACCGGGGACGTCGCCGGATGGGCATGTGTTTCCCCCGAACGGAATCGCTGAATGTGGTGCTCTCACCCTCTACGCCGTCTGGAGCGGACTGCCGGTTGCATGGCGGTCTGCATCGTCATCCCCGGGTGACCTGGTCCGGCTGGTCCAGACGACGGAGGTACCTGATCTCCACCGGATGCGGCGGCCACGGCGCCTCCCGCCGGTCCTCGACGGCAGTCCACCCGAGACGCTCGTAGAGCCGGCGCGCCCGGTGGTTCTCCGCCAGCACCCAGAGGTGCGCCTCGGTCGTCCCGCGGGCGGCCATGCCCGCCACCGCCGCCTCCATCCCGGCGGTGGCCAGCCCCTCTCCCCACCGGTCGGGGTGGACCGCGACGTGGCGGACCGTCGCGTCGTCGTAGGCGACGTAGACCGCCAGCCGGTTCCGGTCCTCGTCGTCGAGGACGAGGACGACGGCCGTGGGGTCGTCGAGGACCAACCGCCACCGGGTGAGGACGGCGTCGAAGGGGAACGGGTACCGCTCCGGCGGGAACACGTGGGCCAGGCCGACGAGGTTGGCGTCCCGCTCCAGCTCGGCGAGGGGCAGGAGGTCGCGGTCGGTGGCTTCCCGGAACATGGGGCCATTGTCCGCCGTACCGGCGTGCGAAGAAAAAGTCAGTCTTGACTGTTTCTTTGCGCCGGGGGCAGGATGTGCCGCATGACGACCACCGCCGCCGCGCGGGTCCCCCAGGAGGAACGCACGCGGGCCATGCGCACGCGGCTCCTGGAGGCCACCGTCGAGCTGCTCGCCGAGCGCGGCTGGAGCGGTACGTCGACCACGCTGGTGTCGAGCCGAGCGGGGGTGTCGCGGGGAGCGCAGCTGCACCACTTCCCGACCAAGAACGACCTCGTGCTGGCCGCGGTCGAGCACCTGAGCGACGTGCGCGGCCGGGAGCTCGCCGAGGCCGCCCAGGCGTTGCCGACCGGTCGCCGGCGCACACGCGCCGTGCTCGAGATGCTCGGCGACCATTTCACCAGCCCGGTGTTCACCGCCGCCCTCGAGCTGTGGGTCGCCGCGCGCACCGACCCGACCCTGCTCGAGGCGGTCGCTCCGTTGGAGCAGCGCATCGGCCGCGAGATCCACCGCCTCACCGTCGACCTGCTCGGCGTGGACGAGCAGCAGCCCGGTGTGCGCGAGCTGGTCCAGGCGACGCTCGACCTGGTCCGCGGCCTGGGTCTGGCGAACACGATCAGTGACGACACCGCCCGACGGAAGCGGATCCTGGACGAGTGGGCCCGCACCCTCGACGCCCGGATCCGTGACACCTCCGAGGAGAGCAGATGAGCCAGACGCCCAAGCAGAGCGCCCTGTGCCGCGTCGTCACAGACCTGGTCACCGAGGGCGACGTGGTGGACGAGCTGGTGTCGCGCCTCGACGACGCCGGCTGGCGCATGCCCACCCCCGCCGAGGGCTGGACGGTGGCCCACCAGATCGCCCACCTGGCCTGGACCGACGAGATGGCGCTGAACGCCGCCACCGACAAGGAGGCGTGGGACGCCTCGGTCCTGAAGGCGCTCGAGGACCCGGAGGGCTTCGTGGACAAGGAGGCGGACCGGCTGTCCCGGCTCGAGCCGGCGGACCTGCTGGCCCGGTGGCGGCACGGCCGCGCCGCGCTCGCCGACACCCTGCTGGCGCTGCCCGAGGGCACGAAGCTGCCGTGGTACGGCCCGCCGATGAGCGCCACCTCGATGGCGACCGCGCGCTTCATGGAGACGTGGGCCCACGGGCTCGACCTGGCCGAGGCCCTCGGTGCCGCCCCGTCGGTCAGCGACCGGCTCCGACACGTCGTCCACCTCGGTGTGCGCACCCGCGACTTCGCCTTCTCGGTGCACCGGCTCGAGCCGCCGGCCGAGGAGTTCCGGGTGGAGCTGACCGCGCCGTCGGGTGAGGTCTGGGCGTACGGCCCCGAGGACGCTGCCCAGTCGGTCCGCGGGCCGGCGTACGACTTCTGCCTCCTCGTCACCCAGCGCCGCCACCGCGACGACCTCGACCTCGTCGCGACCGGGGCGGACGCCGACCGCTGGCTCGACATCGCGCAGGCCTTCGCCGGGCCGCCCGGCAGCGGCCGTGCGCCCGCCTCCGATGCAGAGGTGCGCTCATGAGTACGACGGACGGCGTGCTGCGGGTCGGCAACTGCAGCGGCTTCTATGGCGACCGGCTCTCCGCGATGCGCGAGATGCTCGAGGGCGGGGAGCTCGACGTGCTCACCGGCGACTACCTCGCCGAGCTGACCATGCTGATCCTCGGCAAGGACAAGATGAAGGACCCCGCGCTGGGGTACGCCCGGACGTTCGTGCGGCAGGCCGAAGAGTGCATGGGCCTTGCGCTCGAGCGGGGCGTGAAGATCGTGGCCAACGCCGGTGGGCTGAACCCCGCGGGGCTCGCCGACAAGCTCCGCGAGATCGCCGCCGCACAAGGTCTCGACCCGCAGATCGCCTACGTGCAGGGCGATGACCTCATGCCGCAGGTCGGTGAGCTCGGCATCCGGAACGCGCTGACCGCGAACGCCTACCTCGGCGCGTTCGGCATCGCCGCGGCGCTGGACCGCGGGGCCGACATCGTGGTCACCGGTCGCGTCACGGACGCCTCGGTCGTGGTCGGCCCGGCCGCGTCGCACTTCGGCTGGCGCCCCGACCGGTACGACGAGCTGGCCGGTGCGATGGTCGCGGGCCACATCATCGAGTGCGGCACGCAGGCGACCGGCGGCAACTTCTCCGGCTTCCGCTCGTTCAAGCCCGACACCCGGCCGCTCGGCTTCCCGATCGCCGAGGTCGCCGCCGACGGCAGCTCGGTGATCACCAAGCACCCCGGCACCGGCGGTGTGGTCACCACCGACACGGTCACCGCCCAGCTGGTGTACGAGATCGGCGAGCCGACCTACCTCGGCCCGGACGTCTCCGCATGCCTGGACACCGTCCAGCTGGCCGAGGAGGGACCGGACCGGGTCCGCGTGTCCGGGGTCCGCGGCGAGGCGCCGCCGGCCACCTTGAAGGTGTGTGTGAACGAGCTCGGGGGCTTCCGCAACACCGTGGAGTTCGTCCTCGTCGGCCTCGACATCGACGCCAAGGCGGACTGGGTCCGCACGCAGATGGACACCGCCCTCGCCGCCCAGCCCCCGGCTCATGTGGAGTGGACCCTCGCGCGCACCGACCGTGAGGACGCCTCAACCGAGGAGGCGGCGAGCTGCCGGCTGCGCTGCTCGGTCAAGGACCCGGACCCCGACCTGGTCGGGAAAAGGTTCACCGCGGCCGCCGTCGAGCTCGGGCTCGCGTCGTACCCGGGCTTCACGCTCACCGCACCTCCCGCGCCGGCCTCGCCCTACGGGGTCTACCGCGCGGAGTACGTCGACCGCTCGGCCGTCCGGCACACCGTCGTGCACCCCGACGGCACCGCCGACGTGATCCCCACCCCGTCGACCGTCACCCCCCTTCCCGCCGAGCCGTCACTTCCGGGGCAGGAGTCGCGGCGTGTCGCCGCGGAGGTGACGGGTCGGCAGGCCGCGGCGGGGGTCACCGCCGGTGCAGCCGGGTCCGGCGCCGGCGAGCCCGCGTGCCCGCCGGAGGAGATCGCGTCGAAGGCGGAGCGGGTGGCCGAGCAGGCCCCCCACGACCGGGTCACCCGGCGGCTGCCGCTGGGCACGTTCGTCCACGCGCGGTCCGGCGACAAGGGCGGCGACGCGAACGTCGGGCTCTGGGTGGACCAGAGCACGCAGGGCGAGGCCCGCGTCGCCTGGCTGACCAAGTTCGTCACCCCGGAACGGATCCGAGAGCTGGTCCCCGAGGCCGAGGACCTGCCGGTGGACGTGTACCCGCTGCCGAACCTCGGCGCGGTCAACGTCGTCCTCCGAGGGCTGCTCGGGCAGGGCGTCGCCGCCTCCACCCGGTTCGACCCTCAGGCCAAGGCGCTGGGCGAGTGGATCCGCTCGCGGCACGTGAGCATCACGGAGGACCTGTTGTGAGCACCCGGACCGAAGCGGGCGCCACGGCGGTCCTGCGAGCGGAGGGATCAGCGGCGTGAGCTTCTTCAGCCCCGAGCAGGAGGCGCTGCGTGGGAGCGCGAAGGCCTTCGTGCGCAAGGAGATCGCGCCCCACCTGCAGGAGTGGGAGGACGCCGGCGAGGTCCCCCGTGAGCTGCACCGGTCGGCGGCCGAGCAGGGCTTCCTCGGCCTCGGCGTGCCCGAGGAGAAGGGTGGCTCCGGGGGTACGTTCCTCGACGCGCTCGCCCTGACCGAGGCGATGGCCGAGGCCGGCGCCAGCTCCGGGCTGCTCGCCGCCTTGTTCACCGCCGGCATCGCGCTGCCCCACATCGTGGAGGCCGGCAGCGCGGACCTCGTCGACAGGTACGTCCGGCCGACCCTCGTCGGGGACACGATCGGCTCTCTGGCGATCACGGAGCCGGGTGGCGGTTCCGACGTGGCGAACATCCGGACGTCCGCCGTACGCGATGGCGACACGTATGTCGTCAACGGGGCCAAGACGTTCATCACCTCAGGGATCCGCGCGGACTTCGTCACCACCGCCGTGCGCACCGGGGAGCCGGGGTGGAAGGGGATCAGCCTCCTGGTCGTCGACAAGGGCACGGCCGGCTTCGAGGTGACCCGGTCGCTGCAGAAGATGGGCTGGCACTGCTCGGACACCGCGGAGCTGTCCTTCACCGAGGTGCGCGTGCCCGCCCCCAACCTCGTGGGCGAGGAGCACGGCGGGTTCGCGCTGATCGCGCAGCAGTTCGTCACCGAGCGGCTGGCGCTCGCGGTGCACGGCTACGGGACCGCGCAGCGCGCACTCGACCTCGCCGTCGAGTACGCCAAGCACCGCGAGACGTTCGGGAAGCCGCTGGCCGCGCGCCAGGTCGTGCAGCACAAGCTGGTCGAGATGCACCGCAAGGTCGACGTCGCGCGCACCTACACGCGGGAGATCGCGCGTCGCTTCGTCGCGGGCGAGAACCCGCTCGCAGAGGCCTTGCAGGCGAAGGCATTCGCCGTGGAGGCGTGCTCGTTCGTCGTGGACGAGGCCGTCCAGCTGCACGGCGGCACCGGATACATGCACGGGATCGAGGTGGAGCGGGCCTACCGCGACGCCCGGATCCTCGGAATCGGAGGAGGAGCCACCGAAGTGCTCAACGACCTGACCGCCCGACTGCTCGGGTACACCCCGTGAGCGCCGCGCAGACGGAGGCCGTCCCGCCGCAGACCCGGCGGGCGGCGATGCTGGAGAAGCTCGCGGCGCTGGAGGCCGAGCACGCGAAGGCCGTGGCCGGAGGTGGTGACAAGTACATCGAGCGGCATCGCAAGCGCGGCAAGCTCCTCGCCCGGGAGCGCATCGAGCTGTTGGTCGACGAGGGCTCGGCCTTCCTCGAGCTCAGCCCGCTCGCCGGCTGGGGCTCCGACTACAAGGTCGGCGCGGCCGTCGTCACCGGCATCGGCGTGATCGAGGGCGTCGAGTGCATGGTCATCGCCAACGACCCGACGGTCCGCGGCGGCGCGAGCAACCCGTGGACGGTGAAGAAGGTCTTCCGCGCCGCTCAGATCGCGCGGGAGAACCGGCTGCCCACCGTGAACCTCGTCGAGTCCGGCGGTGCGGACCTCCCGTCGCAGAAGGAGATCTTCATCCCCGGCGGCGGTCTCTTCCGCGGCATCACCGAGGCCTCGGCGGCCAAGACGCCCACGGTCGCGCTGGTCTTCGGCAACTCCACCGCCGGCGGGGCCTACGTGCCCGGCATGAGCGACTACGTCGTGATGGTCAAGGAGGGCGCGAAGGTCTTCCTCGGCGGTCCGCCGCTGGTGAAGATGGCCACCGGTGAGGAGTCCGACGACGAGTCGCTCGGCGGCGCGGAGATGCATGCCCGGACCTCCGGCCTCGCCGACTACCTCGCCGTCGACGAGTACGACGCGATCCGGCTCGGCCGGCGCATCGTCGCCCGGCTCAACTGGCGCAAGACCGGCCCGGCCCCGGCCCTGGAGTTCACCGAGCCCGAGAAGGACGCCGAGGAGCTCCTCGACCTGATCCCGGCCGACCTCAAGGAGCCGTTCGACCCGCGCGAGGTGGTCGAGCGGATCTGTGACGGCGTGAGCGACACCAACCGGGTCGTGTTCGACGAGTTCAAGCCGCTCTACGGCCCCTCGCTCGTGACCGGCTGGGCGCGGATCCACGGCAACCCCGTCGGGATCCTCGCGAACGCCCAGGGCGTGCTGTTCTCCGAGGAGTCCCAGAAGGCCGCGCAGTTCATCCAGCTCGCCAACCAGATCGACGTACCGCTGCTCTTCCTGCACAACACCACCGGCTACATGGTCGGCAAGGAGTACGAGCAGGGCGGGATCATCAAGCACGGCGCGATGATGATCAACGCGGTCAGCAACTCCACCGTCCCGCACATCTCGGTGATGATGGGCGCCTCCTACGGCGCCGGCAACTACGGCATGTGCGGCCGGGCGTACGACCCTCGCTTCCTCTTCACGTGGCCCTCGGCGAAGTCCGCGGTGATGGGACCGCAGCAGCTCGCCGGCGTGCTCTCGATCGTCGCGCGCGCGGCCGCCGAGGCGAAGGGCGAGGCGTACGACGAGGAGGCCGACGCAGGTCTTCGCAAGTACGTCGAGGACCAGGTGGAGTCCGAGTCGCTGCCGTTCTTCCTCTCGGGACGGCTGTACGACGACGGGGTGATCGACCCCCGCGACACCCGGACCGTGCTGGGCATCGCCTTCTCCGTGATCAACAACGCGCCCTACCAGGGCACCGACCGCTTCGGCGTCTTCCGAATGTGAGCAGAGCTGTGACTTCCTTGAGACCGATCCGGAGACTCCTCGTCGCCAACCGGGGCGAGATCGCACGGCGGGTCTTCCGCACCTGCCGTGGGCTGGGCATCGAGACCGTCGCGGTGTACTCCGACGCCGACGCGGAGCTGCCGTTCGTGCGGGACGCCGACGTCGCGGTGCGCCTGCCCGGGAGCACGCCGACCGAGACCTACCTGCGCGGTGACCTTCTCGTCGAGGCGGCTCGCAAGGTGGGGGCCGACGCGATCCACCCGGGCTACGGCTTCCTGTCGGAGAACGCCGGCTTCGCCCGCCGAGTCCTCGACGCCGGGCTCACCTGGGTCGGCCCCGCCCCGGAGTCGATCGAGGCGATGGGCTCCAAGGTCGAGGCCAAGAAGCTCATGGAGAAGGCCGGCGTCCCGGTCCTCGGCGAGATCCACCCGGCCTCGGTCACCGAGAGCGACCTCCCCCTGCTGGTGAAGGCGTCCGCGGGGGGCGGCGGCCGCGGCATGCGCGTGGTCCGCTTCGTCGACCAGGTCGCCGCCCAGGTGGAGCAGGCCGCGAACGAGGCGGCGTCCGCCTTCGGCGACCCGACCGTGTTCTGCGAGCCCTACGTCGAGCACGGCCGGCACGTCGAGGTGCAGGTCGTGGGCGACATCCACGGCACCGTCCTCGTCCTGGGCGAGCGGGACTGCTCGATCCAGCGGCGCCACCAGAAGGTGGTCGAGGAGACGCCGGCGCCCGGCCTGTCCGAGGAGACCCGCGCCGCGCTGCACGAGGCCGCCCGCAAGGCCGCGGAGGCGATCGCCTACGTCGGCGCGGGGACCGTGGAGTTCCTGCTCTCCGGCGAGCGGTTCTACTTCCTCGAGATGAACACCCGGCTGCAGGTCGAGCACCCGGTCACCGAGCTCGTCACCGGCACCGACCTGGTCGCTATGCAGGTCGCGGTGGCGGAGGGTCGCGCGCTCGACCCGTCGACCGCGTCACGACACGCCGTCGAAGGCGCCCCGGAAGTGACGGGCCGGCAGAGGGGGCATGCGATCGAGGTGCGGCTGTACGCCGAGGACCCCGCGGCCGGGTGGCAGCCCCAGCACGGCCGGATCACCCGGTTCGACATCCCCGGCGTGGTGGCGGAGTTCGAGAACCCCGCGTCCTACGGCATCCGGCTCGACTCCGGTTTCGAGACCGGCTCGCTCGTCGGCACGCACTACGACGCGATGCTGGCCAAGGTGATCGCGTGGGCGCCGACCCGTGACGAGGCGGCCCGCCGACTGGCCGCGACGCTGCGCCGTTCGAAGATCCACGGACTGCGCACGAACCGCGACCTCCTGGTCGAGGTCCTCGACGACCCGGTGTTCCTGGCCGGCGACGTGAGCACCGACTTCCTCGCCCAGCGCCCGCTGCCCGCACTGGAGGACCGCGTCGTCCCCGGCGCCGCGACCGACCAGGGGCTGATGTTCTTCGCGGCCGCCGTCGCGGTCACCGAGGAGGCTGTCGCCCGCCGGCCCGTGCAGCAGCGCGTCCCGACGGGGTGGCGCAACGTGGTGTCCGCACCGCAGGTCACGAGGTTCGACTTCGAGGGCACCGAGGTGCAGGTCGGCTGGCACGGCGGCCGCGACGGCTACCGGACGGCCGACGTCGACGGTGCCCGGACGACCGCGGTGGAGCCGATCGCCGGTGGCCGCCGCGTCGTCGTGGAGCACGACGGGATCTCGCTTCCCTTCGAGGTGTTCGTCTCCGGTGACCGGGTCGACGTCGAGTCCGTCCACGGGCACCTCGCGCTGTCCGTCGTACCCCGCTTCACCGACCCGGCCGACCAGGTCGCGGCCGGCTCGCTGCTCGCACCGATGCCGGGCAGCGTGGTCTCGATCGCCGCCGCGGTCGGTGACGAGGTGTCCGCCGGCCAGCCCGTGCTCGTGCTCGAGGCGATGAAGATGCAGCACACCGTGTCCGCACCCCATCACGGCGTGGTCACCGAGATCCCGGTGTCGGTCGGTGAGCAGGTCGCAGCCGGCGCCGTGCTGGCCGTCGTACACAACGAAGATGCCGCAGCCCAAGAAGGAGACGACGTATGAGCGAGCCGACGACCCCAGGATTCACCGAGCCCTCGGAGCGGCAGAGCCTCCGCACCGAGGTTGCCAGGCTCGCCTCGAAGTACGGGCGTGAGTACTTCGTGAAGCAGGCCCGCGGCGGCGGCAAGACCACCGACCTGTGGCTCGACATGGGCAAGCACGGCTACCTCGGCGTCTCGATCCCCGAGGAGTACGGCGGAGGGGGCGGCGGGATCGGGGACCTCGCGGCGGTGTGCGAGGAGCTCGCCGCGATGGGCTGTCCGCTCCTCATGATGGTCGTCTCGCCCGCCATCTGCGGCACGATCATCAGCAGGTTCGGCACCGACGGCCAGAAGCAGAAGTGGCTGCCCGGGATCGCCGACGGGACGCTGACCATGGCGTTCGCGATCACCGAGCCCGACGCCGGCTCGAACTCGCACAACATCACCACCACCGCCCGCCGCGATCCCGAGTCGGACACCGGCGGCTGGGTCCTCAAGGGCCGCAAGATCTACATCTCCGGCGTCGACGAGGCGCAGGCGGTGCTGGTCGTCGCGCGCACCGAGGACGCGAGGACCGGCAAGCTGAAGCCGGCGCTGTTCGTGGTGCCGACCGACGCCGACGCCTTCGAGTACCAGCCGATCGAGATGGAGATCGTCAGCCCCGAGAAGCAGTTCACGCTCTTCATCGACGACGTCCGGCTGCCGGCGGACGCGCTGGTCGGCGACGAGAACGCCGGGATCATGCAGCTCTTCGCCGGCCTCAACCCCGAGCGGATCATGGCCGCGGCGTTCGCGACCGGCATCGGCCGGTTCGCCCTCGACAAGGCCACCGACTACGTGAAGGGCCGCGAGGTCTGGGGCGACCCGATCGCCACCCACCAGGCGATCGCGCACCCGCTCGCGCAGTCGAAGATCGAGATCGAGCTCGCCCGGCTGATGACCCAGAAGGCGGCCGCGCTCTACGACGCGGGCGACGACCTCGGGGCCGGCGAGGCCGCGAACATGGCGAAGTACGCCGCGGGCGAGGCGGCCTGCGCCGCGGCCGACCGCGCCGTCCAGGCCCACGGCGGCAACGGGATCACCACGGAGTACGGCGTCGCCGGGCTGCTCGTCGCGTCGAGGGTGACCCGCATCGCCCCGGTGTCGCGCGAGATGATCCTGAACTTCGTGGGCTCGCACACCCTCGGCCTGCCCAAGTCCTACTGACCGAGTCCTACTGACCCGCTGACCCGTCGATCCCGCGGCGACACACCGCGGAAAGTACCGCGAGATCGACGGGTCGGCAGAAGGAGCATGAGAAGAGATGGCTGACGAGCTGGTCCACTACGCCGCCGCCGACGGGGTCGCGACACTGACCCTCGACTCCCAGCACAACCGCAACGCGCTGTCCAGGCAGCTCGTCGGTGAGCTGTTCGAGCGGCTGGTGCGCGCCGAGGAGGACCCGGCAGTGAAGGTCGTCGTGATCCGCGCCGAGGGCCGCACCTTCTGCTCCGGCGCCGACCTGTCCGAGGCCAGCGACGAGGGCATGGAGAAGGCGGCCGGCGTCCTCGTCGACCTGCAGCGCCGGATCGCGACCCTCGACAAGCCGGTCGTCACCCGCCTCCACGGCAACGTCCGCGCCGGCGGGATCGGGATCGTCGCCGCATCGGACATCGCGATCAGCGCCGAGGACGCGACGTACGCGTTCACCGAGGTCCGCCTCGGCCTCACCCCGGCCGCGATCTCGCTGAGCGTGCTTCCCCGGATGACGGACCGGTCGGCGGCGCTGACCTTCCTGACCGGCGAGGTCTTCGACGGTACGACGGCCGCCGCGACGGGCCTGGTGACCAAGGCGGTGCCGGAGGCCGACCTCGACGCCGAGCTCGGGCGGGTCCTCGAGGCGCTGACCAAGGGCAACCCGCAGGGGCTCCGGGAGACCAAGAAGCTCCTCGGCCGGCCCCTCGTCGAGCGGATCGACCGCCACGGCGACGAGCTGTCGAAGCTCTCCGCGCGGCTGTTCGGGTCGCAGGAGGCCAAGGACGCGATGCTCGCCTTCCTGTCGCGGAAGAAGTAGGGCCACTCGGCCGCGAAAGTGGTCACTTGCTGCGCTTGCGGGCGCGGAAATCTGCAACAAGTGACCACTTCGGGCATCTCCCGGGCAACCATGTCCCGGGCCTACCGGGTCATACCCTCTGAGACCGGCGTCCGGCCGGCCGCCCAGGAGGACGAGTGAGCACACACGGTGCCACGGTCATGACGCAGGACAGGCATCCTGCGTCTGGACGGGGGAGAGGCATGGGCACGAGCCCCGACTTCGACGAGTTCGTCGCGGCCCGGTCAGGACGGTTGCTGCGCACGTCGTACCTGCTGACCCGTGACCACGGGCTGGCGGAGGACCTGCTGCAGACCGCGCTGACCAAGGCGTGGTTCGCGTGGTCCCGGATCGACAGCGACCCGGGAGGCCTACGTCCGGAAGGTCATCGTCAACACCTACTCCTCCTGGTGGAGGCGGAAGTGGCGCGGCGAGCACCCCACCGAGGAGCTCCCGGAAGGGACCCACGGCGACCACGCCGAAGGCTCGTCGGAGAGCCAGGACCTGTGGCAGGCGCTCGGCCGGCTGCCCAGGAGGCAGCGCGCAGTGGTCGTGCTGCGGTACTTCGAGGACCTCACCGAGGCGGAGACCGCCCGCATCCTCGAGTGCTCGGTCGGCACCGTGAAGAGCCAGACCAGCAAGGCGTTGGCGAAGCTGCGGATCGACCCCGCGCTGGACGCCGCGAGCCAGAACCACCGGGCCGCGCCGTCGCAGGCCGGTCCCACAGACACGATGACCGACAGGGGTGGAGCCCGATGAGGACCGACGAGCTGAGGAGCGTCCTGCACGAGCACGGGGACCGGGTCGAGGACGCAGGGGCGCATGCCCGCGTCACCGCCGTGCACCAGCGGGTCACGACCGTGAGGCGTCGTCGGGCAGCCGTGGCAGGAGGCGGCCTCGTCGCCGCCGTGGCCGCGGTCGCCCTGGCTGTCGTACCCAACCTGGACCCGAACCCCGAGACCGGGCCGGCTGCACCGGGCGGCGGCTACTCGAAGGGCGGCGTCACGTTCCCCGCCGAGGCCGGTGACCTGCAGCTGATCGCCGCCTCGATCGGTGGCCGAGGACAGTCCGAGCTCACCTTCGAGGCAGCCGTGCCGGACCCCGGGACGCTGCTCCAGCTCTCCCCGATCTGCTACGGCCCGGCCGCCGACGACTACGCGGTGAGCATGTCGATCAACGGCACGCTGATGTACGGCACGAGCTGCGGCACCGACCGTCCCGAGGACCCCGGGGCACCGGGCACCTCCTCGGGCGAGGAGATCGCGGACGCCCTCGAGACCCTCGAGCTCGAGCCCGGGAGGCCGATGCAGGTCCGGGTGTGGCTCCGGTCCCGGACCATCGACGAGAACGACGCCGTCACCCACCCGAGGATGGTCGTGGGCGGCGCGGTCTACGGCGAGCCGTTGGACGAGGCAGGCGGCTATACCAAGGACGGCGTGACCTTCCGGCCCGAGGTGCTCGGCGAACGGCTGCTGGGCGCCGCGATCGGCGACCGCGGAGAGCCCGCCGTGTCCTTCGACGTGGTCGTCCCCGACAGCGGTCTGCGGTTCAGCCCGCTGTGCTACGGCGTGGGGCCGGAGTACCTGGTGCGGACGGAGATCGACGGGCAGGGCGTCAGCGGCACCTCCTGCCACGAACCCAAGGTGCTCGATCCCGGCGCCCACGGCAGCACGTTCGACAGGCCGCTCGCGATCCTGCGCGAGTGGGGGCTCGAGCCGGGGGACACCGCGACGGTCACCGTCCGCCTCGAGGCTGCGTACGGCGACGAGGGACCCGTCCAGCGCGACGCAGCGGTCATCGGGGCCGGCGTCTACGAGGACAGCCGCCCCACCCACCGGGTCGGCGGCGTCGAGCTCCCCGACCAGGTCGAGCACGACGGCCGCACCTGGGAGCTCGCCTCGACCTACGAGTCAGGCGAGGGCGCCCGCGCGGTCCGGATCGGGCACGACCCGACGGACGAGCCCGAGCTCCTGGTCGGCGCCGTCAGCGGGCTCCGGGCACCCGGGGCCTACTCCTTCGCGCTCGACGGGGTCGAGCAGACCAGCACGGAGATGGGCGTCGGCGGCCCGACCTGGGAGATCCTCCACGTCTTCGAGTCGGGCGAGGGCGGCCTGGCGGACCTGAAGGTCACTCGCGGGCTCACGGTCAGCACCCGCGTGAGCCTCGTGGCCTACAAGCCGATCGGATGAGGTCCCGGCCGGGGCTGCGACACTGAGCACATGCAGAGTGACGCGGCCTCGGTCGAGGAGTACCTCGCCGGCCTCCCCGACGACCGTCGTACGGCGATCAGCGCGGTGCGCGACGTGGTCAACGCCCACCTCCCCGAGGGGTACGTCGAGACCATGACCTTCGGCATGATCGGCTGGGTCATCCCGCTCGAGGACTACCCGGACACCTACAACAGGCAGCCGCTGGCCATCGCCTCGCTCGCCAGCCAGAAGAACCACATGGCGCTCTACCTCATGGGCCTCTACTCCGAGGGCCCCGAGCTCGCGTGGTTCGAGCAGCAGTACGCCGACCGCGGCATGAAGCTCGACATGGGCAGGTCCTGCGTACGCTTCAAGCGGCTCGACCAGGTCCCGCTCGACGTGGTCGGCGAGGTGATCGCGAAGGTCCCGCCGGCGACGTACATCGAACGCTACGAGGCCGCCCGCGCGCAGACCGCGACCGGTAGGCGGAAAACCGCCCGATAGGCCCGTTCGGCCGGGGTAGAGTTGACAACTTGCTTTTTCCAGCGACGGGAAAGCGCACCAGACGTCGAGGAGCAGCACCACCTTGTCCGCAGATATCGCTGAGCAGGAGATCGCGCACGAACAGGAGTTCGTCGACCGCGTCTACCTCCAGCTCGAGCAGTCCGCGAAGAACGCCCAGGCCCTCGCGAAGGAGGGCTACGGCCGAGGCCGGCTCGGTCACGAGGGGGGACTCGTCGAGCGGGACGCGATGGTGTTCCAGGCCGCGAAGCGGCTCGCCACCCTGAACGCCGCCCACGAAGGGCTCGTCTTCGGCCGCCTCGACCTGCGCGACGACGGGGAGGCCCGGTACATCGGCCGGATCGGCCTGCGCGACGAGAACCGTGACTCCCTGCTGATCGACTGGCGCGCCCCCGCGGCCGCGGTGTTCTACCAGGCGACCGCGGCCGAGCCCCAGGGCGTGGTCCGCCGGCGCGTGCTGCGCTGCGCCGGGCAGCGGGTCACCGCGATCGAGGACGACCTGCTCGACCGCGATGCGGAGACCGACCTGCCGATCGTCGGCGAGGGCGCGCTGATGGCCCAGCTCTCCCGGGCCCGCGACCGCTCCATGCACTCGATCGTCGCGACCATCCAGGCCGAGCAGGACAAGGCGATCCGCGCTCCGGGCAAGGGCGTCGTGCTGATCACCGGCGGCCCCGGCACGGGCAAGACCGTCGTCGCCCTGCACCGCGCGGCCTTCCTGCTCTACAGCGACCGTCGTCGCTACGAGTCCGGCGGCGTCCTCGTCGTCGGACCTTCCGGCGTCTTCATGCGCTACATCGAGCGGGTGCTTCCCTCGCTCGGCGAGACCGCGGTCGCGCTGCGCTCCCTCGGCGAGGTCGTCGACGGGGTCAAGGGCATCCGTCACGACGACCCCGCCGTCGCGGACGTCAAGGGCGCGGCCCGGATGGCCGAGCTGATGCGCCGTACCGCCCGCCAGGCCGTGCCCGGCGCACCGCGGGAGTTCCGCATCTTCTACCGCGACGAGAACATCGTGCTGTCCCAGCGTGACCTCGCGACGGTACGTCGACAGCTGCTCGCGCAGGGCAAGCGCAACCGCGTCCTGCCGCGTGTCCCGAACGCGCTGCTCGACATGATGTGGCGACAGGTCCGCGGTGCGCGGGGTCGCGAGCACGGGCGCGAGCAGTTCACCGACCACATGCTCGACAACCAGCAGTTCCTGGACTTCGCCCGCGCCTGGTGGCCGCCGCTCGACGCCACCGAGGTGCTGCGCTGGCTCGCGGACCCCGAGGTGCTCGCCCGGGTCGGCGAGGACGTGGTGTCCCAGGAGGACCAGGCCCTGCTGAGCAAGTCCTGGCCCACCGACCTCCCGGGCGACGGACGCCGCGGCCCGGACTGGGCGGTGGAGGACGTGCCCCTGCTCGACGAGCTGCGGTACGCCCTCGGCGACCTGCCGGAGAAGACCGAGGACGACGAGGAGGACCCGCTGGCCCACCTCGTCGACGAGAACACCCACGAGGTCACGACCATCGCCGACCGCGACTTCGCGGCGGGTCCGCGTACGTCGACCCGGATCGAGGACGACACCTACGCCCACGTGCTCGTGGACGAGGCCCAGGACCTCTCGCCGATGCAGTGGCGGATGGTCGGCCGCCGGGGCCGCACCGCGAGCTGGACGGTCGTGGGCGACCCGGCGCAGTCGTCGTGGCCGGTGCCGGCCGAGGCCGCCCGTGCCCGCGACGAGGCGTTCGGTGACAAGGCTCGTCACGAGTTCCACCTCTCGACGAACTACCGCAACAGCAAGGAGATCTACGACTTCGCCGCCGCGTACGCGTCCCGGGTCGGGCTCGACGCCGACCTCCCGAACGCCGTGCGGTCGACCGGGGTCGCCCCGGAGGAGCGGCGGGTCGACGAGCTCGAGGCCGGGGTGCGTGCCGCTGTCGTGGAGCTCGCCGGCGCCGTCGAGGGGACCGTCGGGGTCGTCGTCCCCGCTGCCCGTCGTACCTCCGCGCAGGCGTGGCTGGACAGCTGGGACGAGCTCGGGGACGACCGGGCCGGCGGTGCCGAGGCGCGGATCGCGGTGCTCACCGGCCTCGACACCAAGGGGCTGGAGTTCGACGGGATCGTCGTGGTCGAGCCCGGCGAGATCGAGTCCGAGTCCCAGACCGGACGGGCCACGCTGTACGTGGTGCTGACCCGCGCCACCCAGCGGATGGTCACCGTCACGTCGTCCTGAGCGCGTCGGGGCGGCCGGCCGCAGCCGTGCCGTTCGCGGCATCGGCCGATGTCCCGGCTGATGAGCCGGCCAATGTCCCGGCCGCGTCCCTGGTGCTCCACAGCGCCCAGGCGATGAAGAGCAGCTGGAACGGCAGCCGGAGCCACGGGTAGGCCCCGCCGGGCTGGCCCTCCACCTCCACCTGGGCGACTGCGACGTACACGTTGCTCGGGAACACCGCGACCAGGTAGCCCGCGAGGGCGAGTCCGGCCCACCTGCGTAGCGGCCGGCGCAGCAGGGCTGCGCCGAGGCCGATCTCGAGGAGGCCGGTCACGAGGATGAGCTCCTCGCGCATCGGCACCCAGGTGGGCAGGTGCTGCACGAACGGGGTGGGCATGAGCAGGTGGGAGACGCCCGCGAAGGCCATGGCGACCGCCATGCCGATACGGGCCGACTGCCGTGCGGAGTACCGGCGGCGCAGCGCCTGGACGGCTGCTGCTCCCGCGGTCGCGAGGGCGAGAACGACGAGGAAGATCATGCTGTGCTCCTGAGTGAGGTCGGCTGGGACACCGCCTTGTCGAGTCCCAGCGATGGCGTGTCGACGTAGGTCGCGTGGGCGGCGCCGGGGGCGACGTCGTACAGCTCGTGCCAGATGCCGACGGCTCCGGGCGACCTGCGGGCGCGGGCGTAGAAGGCGCCCCACGCCGGCCGGTGCCGCTGGTCGTGGGCGCGGGCGTACCGCTGCACGTCCGCTGCGCTGCGCCAGTACTGGACCAGCAGCGGGCCGCCGGCCGTGAGCGTGGTGCGGTGACCGAGGAAGCCACTGGCGGGGTCGGCGTACAGCTCGGCCAGCATCGGGCCCATGGCCGTGAGGGCCGGCACCCAGGTGTCCGGTCGGTGCCAGCGGTTGATGCGGAGGCCGATGAGGAAGACGGCGAGCGCTTCCTCAGAGGCCACGGTGCGGTGCCCGGGTCGGGTTGTCATGGCGGCTCCTCGTGATTGGATAGTGATGCTCTCCAAAATTAGAGAGTGCTACTCTCCAACTGTCAAGAGGTAATTCCGAGCTGTGGAGGACGGATGCGGATCTCGGAGCTGTCGCGGGTGACCGGTGTCCCGGTTGCGACCGTGAAGTACTACTTGCGCGAGGGCCTGGTGCCCCCTGGCAGGGCGACCGGCGCGACGCAGGCGCAGTACGACGACAGCCATGTCCAGCGGCTCCGGCTCGCGCGCGCCCTGGTGCAGGTCGGAGGGCTCTCGGTGGCCGCGGCCCGCGACGTGCTGGCCTCCCTCGAGGCGGCGGACGGCTCGCTGCACGACGTGCTCGGCGCTGCGCACTCCGCGCTCCCGCCGCAGCTCGAGGAGGAGCGCGAGCCCAGGCGTGCCCGGGCCCTGGCGGAGGCACTCGGGTGGCGGGTCCACCCGGAGGCACCGGCACTCCGGCAGCTCGAGCACGCGCTCCGGGCCCTCGACGACGTCGGCGCGCCGGCGAGCGAGGAGCGCCTGGCCGAGTACGCCGACGCTGCCCGCCGGATCGCCGAGCTCGACGTGTCCGGCGTGCCCACCACGTCACGGGACGAGGCCGCGACCGCCGTCGTCGTCGGGACGGTGCTGTGGGAGCCGGTGCTCCTCGCCCTGCGCCGGCTGGCTCAGGAAGCGGTGTCCGCGGAGCGCCTGGCGCAGCGCTGAGGGGGCGGGTGGTCAGCGCGTGGGCGGTGGGGCGCAGAGCTCCTCGAAATGCTCGCGGAGGACCCGGGCCGGCTGTGAGAGGGGAACGACCCTGTTGGCGACGCCGGCGTCGGTCCAGATCCGGACGTGGACGACACGTACGTCGGCGGGGTACGTCATGCAGTCGGGCAGCGCCGAGAACCGGACCAGGCCCCAGCTCCGCCCGGCGATCGTCGAGGCGCGGGTGTCGGTCAGCGGCGGCGACCAGCCGGGCAGCGACACGACGGTGGCGGTGATGTCGTCCGTGCCGGTGTTGAACAGGGAGACCGAGAAGCTCGACGGCGTGCGCGGCACCTTGCTGATGATGCCTGCGGCGACCGGGTCCATGTGGGGCCCCGCGCCGGTGGCCGCGTCGGTCGGTGCGGTGGCGCCGGCCGGCTCGGTGACCGGGACCGCCGCGGGCACCATCCGCGTGCCGGCGAGGAAGCCGATCACCAGGCTCGCCCCGGCCACGACGGCGAGCAGCCCGGTGGGACGGCGAGACGGCTCGTCCTCCCCGTGCGCCAGAACCTCGTGATCCCCACCCGGACCCCACGTCACCTGCTCAGGCTAGGACCGCGGCTGCCCAAGGGGAAAGATGCCGCCGGGCCGGAGATGACCGCGATGTAGCGTTGCCCCACCATGAGCACACCCACCTCCCCCTCGGCAGCGCAGGCGCTCGACGCTCTGGTGCGGCACGAGGCGTGGGCCGCCGTCCGGCTCCGGGACGCGGCCACGGTCACCCTGGTCGGGGGCACGCGCAGCGAGGTGGAGAGCCTCATGGACGTCCCGCTCGAGGAGGGGCCCGCTCCCCAGGGCAGGCGCTTCGACCGGCTGCTTGCGATCCCGTTCCGCCAGGTGGCCGAGCGGGGGTTCGAGGCCCATGACGACGGCACCCCGCTGACCGTCGTACACATCGACTCCGAGACCGAGGTCCCGCTCGCCGACCTTCTCGACGCCCTGCCGGACGAGGCGATCGAGTTCGAGGACCGCGGTGGCTTCGACACCTCGGACGACGAGTACGGCGCCGTGGTCGACCGGATCATCAAGGACGAGATCGGCAACGGCGAGGGCGCGAACCTCGTCGTCGGCCGGCACTACCGGGCACAGGTCGCGGACTGGGGCCCGGCGAAGGCGCTGACCGTGTTCCGGCACCTGCTGGAGAAGGAGCGCGGCGCCTACTGGACCTACGTGTTCTGGACCGGCGACCGGTTCCTGGTCGGGGCCAGCCCGGAGCGGCACGTGAGCGTGCACGGCGGCGACGTACGGATGAACCCGATCAGCGGCACCTTCCGGCTGAGGGGCCACGACGACCCCGGTGAGCGCAAGCAGGCGCTGCTGGAGTTCCTCGCCGACGAGAAGGAGATCTACGAGCTCTTCATGGTCGTCGACGAGGAGCTGAAGATGATGTGCGACGTCTGCAACGAGGGAGGCCAGGTACTCGGCCCGTTCCTCAAGCCGATGACGCACCTCGTGCACACCGAGTACCTCCTCGCCGGGCGCAGCACCCGCGACGTGCGCGCGGTCCTGCGCGACACGATGTACGCCGCGACGGTCACCGGGTCGCCGGTCGAGAACGCCTGTCGGCTCATCAAGCAGTACGAGCCGGAGGGCCGCGGCTACTACGGCGCCGCGCTCGCGCTCCTCGGCCGGGACCGCGAGGGGCAGCCGACGGCGGACTCGCCGATCGTGATCCGCACCGCCGACGTCTCCCCGGACGGCCACCTCAAGGTCACCGCGGGGGCGACCCTGGTCCGGGACTCCGTCGCGTCCTACGAGGTCGCCGAGACCCACGCGAAGGCGGCCGGCATCCTCGCCGCGTTCGGCCTCGTCGAGCAGGCGCACGCCGAGTCCGAGGGGGTCAAGGAGCTGACCCGGGACGAGGACGTCCTCATCGCCCTCAACTCGCGCAACCAGAGGCTCAGCAAGTTCTGGCTGACCGACCAGGGCGGGTCGCCGCCGGCGCCGGAGCTCAAGGGGAAGACCGCGGTCATCCTCGACGGCGAGGACGACTTCGTGAACATGCTGCGCCACGTCCTCGCGGTGATGGGCATGTCCACCGCGGTGGTCCGCCACGACGACTACGAGCCGGGCGCGCTCGACGGCTACGACCTGGTCATCGTGGGCCCGGGGCCCGGCGATCCCCGCGACGGCGAGCACCCGAAGATCCGAGCCTTCCAGGCCGCGGTCGACGAGCTGCTCGCCTCCGGCCGGCCGTTCCTCTCGGTGTGTCTCGGGCACCAGGTGCTCTGCAGCAGGCTCGGGATTCCCCTTGCGTACAAGGACATCGTGTTCCAGGGGACGCAGTCCCGGGTAGCGCTCGACGGGCGCGAGGAGGTCGTCGGGTTCTACAACACCTTCGTCGGCCGGCTCTCCGGCTCGGCGGCGCCGGCCGATGTCGAGGTCACCGCGGACCCCGAGACCGGGGACATCCACATGGTGTCCGGGCCGCACTTCCTCGGCGTGCAGTTCCACGCCGAGTCGATCCTCACCGAGCACGGGTACGAGCTGATCCACGACCTCGTCCTCGACCTCCTCACCTGACCGCGACGACCCGTCGATGACGCAGCGACACGCCGCGGAAAGTGCCCCGGGAGTGACGGGTCGGCGGGTGGTGGTCGTGGACCACCACGACTCCTACACCTACAACCTGGTGCACCTCGCCGCCGCGGTCACCGGTGCCCTGCCGGAGGTCGTCGAGCACGACGAGACCTCCGTGGACGACCTCTCCGGGTTCAGCCACATCGTGCTCTCGCCCGGGCCCGGCAACCCCGACGACGAGCGGGACTTCTCCGTCGGCCGCCGGGTGCTGCTCGAGGCGACCGTGCCGGTCCTCGGTGTGTGCCTCGGCATGCAGGGCATGGTCAGCGTGTACGGCGGACTCGTGCGCCGGATCGAGCCGGCGCACGGCGAGGTCGCCGCCGTGACCCATGACGGGAGCGGGATCTTCGACGGCGTCCCGTCGCCCTTCGCGGCGGTGCGCTACCACTCTCTCGCCGCCGTGACCGTGCCCGACGTGCTCCGGGCGAACGCGTGGTGCGACACCGCCGCCGGCCCCGTCGTGATGGGCGTCGTGCACCGTGAGAAGCCGCAGTGGGGCGTGCAGTTCCACCCCGAGTCGATCCTCACCGAGCACGGCGCGGTGATGATGGCGAACTTCCTGGGACTCCGATGACCTGGACCGACCCGGTCGCGGCGTTCGAGGCCCTGGCCCGCGACCACGACCGGATGTTCTGGCTCGACGGCGGCGGGTCGCGGGAGTGGTCGGGACGACGGTCGATCCTCGGCTGGCTGGAGGACGACGACGTCTCGCTGGCCTACGACGCCGCCCGGCGCGAGGTGTGGCGGGTCGCCGCCGGGGGACGCACGCTGGTCGGCGAGGACATCTTCTCGGTGCTGGCCGCGGAGATGGAGCGCGACGGCGGCGACCCGGAGGTGAGCTGGGTGGGCTGGTTCGGGTACGCCTGCCGCGCCGACCTCCCGGCCCGGGTCGAACCCTCGGGTCCCGGCCGGGTGCCGGACGCGGTGTGGATGCGCTCCCCGCGGCAGCTCGTGTTCGACCACGAGGCCGATGCCGGCGTCCGCCGTACCTCGGCGGAGGCGGGTCGTGTGGACCAGGGGGCGCCGGAGCGCGCGCTGAGCCGCACGACCCGCGAGGAGTACGCCTCCTGGTTCGACCAGGTGCAGCAGCAGCTCCGCCTGGGCAACACCTACGAGGTCAACCTGACCTACCGCGAGAGCGTCGCGAGCGGGCGGGACCCGGTGGAGGTGTACCTGCGGCTGCGTGAGGTGAACCCCGCACCGTACGCCGCCTACCTGCAGCACGAGGGGGTGAGCGTGCTCAGCTCGAGCCCGGAGCGGTTCGCGACGGTCGACCGCCGCCGGTGGGTGGAGACCAAGCCGATCAAGGGCACCACGCCGCGCGGCGGGACGCCCGAGGAGGACGAGGCGAACCGCGAGTGGCTGAGGACCGACCCGCGCTACCGCGCCGAGAACCTGATGATCGTGGACCTGCTCCGCAACGACCTGTCGATGGTCTGCGAACCGGGCACGGTCACCGTGCCGGTGCTGATGGACGTGGAGTCCTACCCGTCGGTGCACCAGCTCGTCTCCACGGTGCGCGGGCACCTGCGGGACGGGATCGGGACGGTCGAGGCGCTGCGCGCACTGTTCCCGGCCGGCTCGATGACCGGGGCCCCGAAGCTGCGGACGATGCAGGTCATCGCCGACGTGGAGACGTCGCCGCGCGGGGTGTACTCCGGCGCGCTCGGCTGGGTCGGCGGCGACGGACGCGCCGACCTCGGAGTCGTGATCCGCACCCTCGTCGGGCACGACGGCGTCTACACCTACGGCACCGGCGGCGGGATCACCGTGCGGTCGGACGCCGAGAGCGAGTACGACGAGACGCGCTGGAAGGCCGCCCGCCTGCTGAGCGCCCTGGAGTGACCCCGGCCTGGTCCGACATCGCGGGGAGCACGCGTGGCGCTGCACCGGTCTCCGTCGGCTCCGGGGCTGGCGACGGGCCGGTGCAGCAGATCATCGGTCAGGGGACCGGTTCGCCCTCGTCGCTGTCGAGCGTCGCCTCGAGCTCGAGGCGCTCGTCGCCGCGTACGACGGTCAGGGTGACCAGGTCTCCGGGCCGGTGGCCGCGGATCGTCGCGACGAGGGACGAGGCGTCCGTGACCACCCGGTCGTCGACCTTGACGATCACGTCCCCGCGCTGGACGCCGGCCTCGTCACCTGACGAGCCGTCGGTGACCTGCGCGACGCCGGCGCCGTTGAGCAGGCCGTCGTCGCTGGCCGCGTCGGTGACCGAGACACCGAGGCGTGCGTGCGTCGGGGTCTCGCCGTTGCGGAGCTGGTCGACGATCGGGAGCACCTCGTCCAAGGGGATCGCGAAGCCCAGGCCGATCGAGCCGCCCTGGCCCATCGAGCTCGAGGACGTGCGGATCGAGGAGTTGATGCCGACCACCTCGCCGTTCATGTTCACCAGCGGGCCGCCGGAGTTGCCGGGGTTGATCGCGGCGTCGGTCTGGATCGCCGGATAGGTGGTGCTGATCGCGCTGCCCTGGCCGCTGACCGACACCGGACGGTGCAGCGCGGAGACGATGCCGCTGGTCACCGTCGCCTCGAGCCCGAAGGGCGAGCCGATCGCGACGACCTGCTCGCCGACGTCGAGGTTGCCCGACTGGCCGAGCGCGGCCGGCTTGAGACCCGAGACGTCCTGGGCCTTGATCACGGCGAGGTCGGTCAGCGGGTCTGTGCCCACGACGTCCGCGAGCGCCGTCGTACCGTCATCGAACGCGACCGAGACGGTGCCGCCCTGCAGTGCCGACTCCACGACGTGGTTGTTGGTGAGGATCTCGCCGTCCGAGCTGATGATCACGCCCGAACCCGAGCCCTGGCCCTGCACGCCGCGGACGGTGATCTTCACGACCGAGGGCAGGACGGAGCTGGCGACGTCCTCGGCGGAGCCTTCCGGTGCGGGGGTGTCGTTGCGCTCGACCACCGACGTCGCGGTGTCGGAGCGGGTTCCCGACGAGGCGGCGTCCGGTCCGTCGAACAGGTCGTAGGTCGCCGCGCCGCCGAAGCCGGCCAGGCCACCGAGCACCAGCGCGCCGGTGAGCACGCCGGCAACCAGGCCGGTGCGGCCCCGCTTCCTCGTCGGGCGGGGGTGCTCGGGCTGGGCGCTGCCGAAGAACGGCGCGCCACCGGGGCCCGGCGCCCAGGCACGGGTGTCGTACGCGCTCGTGTGCTCAGGTCCCGCGCCGTACCGGTGGTGGTGTTGCTCGTACGGGGACGAACCGCTCGTGGTCTGTCCGGCCCCGGCGCCATGGGGCGGCGCGCCGGGGCCGGCGCCGGGAGCGCCGGGCCCGGGGGGAGTCGGTCCGGGTCCGGCAGCCTGGCCGGCGGCGCCGGGCGACTGAGCCCGTTCGGCGGCCGGGTCGGCAGCCTGGCCGGCACCGGCACCGGCACCGGGACTGGCACCGGAGTTCGGCTGGGTGTCGTCGTGCTCGCGGGGCTGGCGGTCGTTCTCGGTCATGTACTCAGCATGCTCACCGCAACTGAAATGAGGCTGAGAGGCCACTTGGACTCAGTTGTGAGATCGGTGGGCCGGCAGCAAGTGGGCGAAGACGACGAGTGTCGAGCCTCCCAACACGTCGTCTCTGCCCACTTGCGCTCGCCAGCCCCGTCCTCCGGACCTCCAAGGTTCGCGAACCCCTCTGTGCTACTCCATCCACAGCGTCACGAGTGCGACGACCAGCGCCAGACCTACCGCGCGACGGGCCAAGGGGGTATGCGGATCAAAGGATCTGCCGAGACGGGAACGCGGTCAGGAGGGATCGACCGACATCCGACCCACCTCATTTCGCTGTCAGCTCGATGGTGTCTCCGTCGCCTGCCGCGTAGGAGAGGCCAACGCCCCGCCGCGGGCGCGTCGCTGCGCCGTCACGCGGGGACCAGCTGCTCCTCCAAGGGTTCGCCGGTCCGCTCGGGCAGACCCCAGGTCGCCGCGGCGGCGAGGAGGAAGAACCCGGCGAACACTCCGAAGAGCAGGCCGTTGCCGCCTCCGACGTCGAGCAGCCACGGCACCGACAGCGGCGCGAGGACCGACGCGATCCGGCCGAAGCCCGCGGCCGATCCGGTGCCCGTCCCGCGCAGGACGGTCGGGTAGACCTCGGGGCTGACGGCGTACAACGCCCCCCAGGCGCCCAGGTTGAAGAACGACAGCATCATGCCGAAGGCGATGATCGTGGTCCCGCTGTCCGCGGACCCGAACAGCAGCGCGGAGACGGCCGACCCGGCGAGGAAGAGCGAGAGCGTCGCGCGGCGTCCCCACACCTCGACGAGCACGGCAGCGGCGGCGTAGCCGGGAAGCTGGGCGAGGGTGATGATCAGCGTGTACTCGAAGGACCGGACCAGGTCCAGGCCCGAGGCGACGAGCAGGGTCGGGATCCAGATGAACGCGCCGTAGTACGCGAAGTTCACCCCGAACCACACCGCCCACAGCGATGCGGTGCGCGTCCTCAGGCCCGTTGCCCACAACGCGCCCGGCCCCGGGACCTCGTGCGGCTTCGCCTCCGGTTCCGGGGAAGGCGCAGTGGGGGAGGCGACGCCGGCCGAGTCCTCGAACCGCCGTACGACGGACTCCGCCTCGTCGTACCGGCCCCGGCTCTCGAGGAACCGCACCGACTCCGGCAGGCCGTAGCGGACGACCACCGCGTACACCGCGGGCACCGCGCCGAGGGCGAACGCCCACCGCCAGCCGTCGTCCGAGGAAGGCACGACGAAGTACCCGATCAGCGCAGCCAGCAGCCAGCCGACCGCCCAGAACGACTCCAGCGCCACGACCACGCGGCCACGGATCCGGGCCGGCGCGAACTCACTGACCAGGGTCGACGCGACCGGCAGCTCGGCGCCGAGACCGAGCCCGATCAGGAACCGGAAGGCCAGCAGCGCGCCGACCGACCACGACAGCGCCGCGGCGCCGGTGGCGAGACCGTAGATGAGCAGGGTCAGCGCGAAGACCTGGCGGCGTCCGACCCGGTCGGCGAGCAGGCCACCGAGGCTGGCGCCGACCGCCATGCCGATGAAGCCGATCGAGGCGATCCAGGACAGCTCCGTGGTGCCGAGGTCCCACTGCTTGGCGAGGGCGGCCATCACGAAGCTGATCAGGCCGACGTCCATCGCGTCGAGCGCCCAGCCGGTGCCCGAGCCGAGCACGAGCCGCCGGTGCTGCGCGGTGAACGGCAGCCGGTCGAGGCGGTCGCTGCGGGTCAGCTGCGGGTCGCCGGCGGCTGGGTGGGTTCGGGGGTCCATGACGACCGTTCTACCGTGTCGGCCTGCGCGGTGCCCGGGACGGTCATCCAGAACGCCGCACCACCACTCGGGGAAGCACCCGCGCGGACCGTGCCGCCGTGCCGTTCCGCGACCTGGCGGACGATCGCCAGGCCGAGCCCGGAGCCGGGCATGGAGCGGGACTCGGTCGACCGGTAGAACCGGTCGAACACGTGGGGCAGGTCCTCCGCGGCGATGCCCTGCCCCTCGTCGGCGACGAGCAGGGTGCCGTCGGTGAGGTCCACGGTCACCGTGCCCAGCGGCGGGCTCCACTTGGCCGCGTTGTCGAGCAGGTTGGTGACGGCCCGCTCCAACGCCGCCGGCTCGCCGTTGACCCACCACGGCGAGCTGTGTACGTCGAACTCCAGGCTCGAGGCCCGCCGACGGACCCGCTCGACGGCGCGGTCCACGATGTCCGCGAGGTCGACCGGCTCCACGGTGACCGGGAGCGGCTCGTCGCGGGCGAGCTCGACGAGGTCGCCGATCAGGGTGGTCATCTCCTCGATCTGGAACCGCACGTCGTCGAGGAGCTCCGCACGGGACTCGTCGGACAGCCCGCCGCGCCGGTCCGCCTGGACGAGCAGGTCGAGGTTCGTCCGGAGGCTCGTGAGCGGGGTCCGCAGCTCGTGGCCGGCGTCGGCGACGAGCTGGCGCTGCCGGTCGCGGGACGCCGAGAGGGCGGCGAGCATCGCGTTGAACGCCGAGGCCAGGCGGGCGATCTCGTCGTTGCCCTCGACGGTGATCGGGTCGAGGCGCTCGGTGCGGGCGATGTCCTCGGCGGCGAGAGTCAGGCGCCGGACCGGTCTCAGGCCGTTGCGGGCGACCAGCCAGCCGGCGACCGTCGCGACGAGCACGCCGAGGGCGCCGAAGATCGTGAGCACCAGGCCGAGACGCTCGAGCGTGGCCTCGGTCGGTTCGAGGGACTGGGCGAGCACCAGCGCGACGCCGGGCTCCTGGGTCGGCACCGCGACGACGCGGTACGGACCGCCCTCGGTGTAGGAGGTGCGCTTGGAGTAGTCCACGAGGCCGCGCGCGACGTTCACCTCCGTCTCCTCGAGCGGGATGCTCTCACCGCGGTCGACCGTGGTGACGCGGCCCTGGGCGTTGATGAAGCCGATGCGCACGTCCGCCGCGCCGAGCGCCCACGAGGGCACGCGCTGGTTGGTCAGCGCCGACAGTGCCTCGGTGCGGGCCGCGGCGGCTGCCCGCTCGAGGAGCGACGCGTCGAGGGAGGAGTACATCTGCATGCGCACCGTGGCGTAGCCGGCGAGCGCGACGATCGCGACCGACAGGCCGACCGCCATCCCGGCGAGCAGGGTGACCCGGCTCGCGAGCGACCGCCGGTAGTGCAGCGGGCCCATCAGGACTCCTTGAGCACGTAGCCGACTCCGCGGACGGTGTGGATCAGGCGCGGCTCGCCGTCGGCCTCGGTCTTGCGGCGGAGGTACCCGACGTAGACCTCGAGCGAGTTGGCCGTCGTGGGGAAGTCGTAGCCCCACACCTCCTCGAGGATGAACGACCTGTCCAGGACCCGGCGGGGCCGGCGGAGGAACATCTCGAGGAGGCTGAACTCCGTGCGGGTCAGGTCGATCGCCCGCCCCGCCCGTCGTACCTCCCGCGTCGCGGGGTTGAGGCTCAGGTCGGCGAAGGTGAGCGTCTCACCCTCGGTGTCGTCGGTGGCCGGTGCCGGCTGGACCCGGCGCAGCAGGGCACGCAGTCGCGCGAGGAGCTCCTCGAGCGCGAACGGCTTGGTGAGGTAGTCGTCCGCGCCGGCGTCGAGGCCCTCGACGCGGTCTCCGACGGAGTCGCGGGCGGTGAGGACGAGGATCGGCAGGTCGTTGCCGGCGGCGCGCAACGCGCGGGTGGTCTCGAGGCCGTCGAGCCGCGGGATCATCACGTCGATGACGAGCGCGTCGGGTGAGCTCTGCCCGATCGAGGCGAGCGCCTCGGCGCCGTCCCCGGCGAGGGTGACGGCGTACCCGTTGAACTCCAGGGACCGGCGCAGCGAGTCCCGGACGGACTGGTCGTCGTCGACCACCAGGATCCGGTGCTGCGGGGTCTCGGGCATGCTCGTCACGCCTCCCAGCCTGCCACTACGACCTGAGACGGGGCTGAAGGTCGGCTTTGTCTTCTCCCCCTCTTCTCATGTCGCGGCCCGGCGGTCGGTCGACACGGTCGTCCACGTGGGCGAGCAGCTGCGGGCCTCGTGGACCGGGTCACGGCGATCGGCGAGCTCGACCGGCCCCTGCCTGACCGACCGGGTGGGGCGTCTCAGCCGAACGGGTGCATCTTCCGCAATTTGGACTGAGCGTGCCGGACCCGACCTAGACTCCGCGTATGGGGCCGGTGGGGGAACACGGGCTGGTGGGGGCGCGCCCGGGTCGGCGCGTTCCGAGCCCTGCCCTCACGGGGTCCGGGTGGGCCGTCGGCCTGGCCGTGACGCTGCTGATCCTCGGCACGCCGTACCTCGTCTTCGGGTTCCACAGCCCGTCCATGCACCTGGTGCTCGGCTCGATCGACGCGTGCGTGGCGATGCTCGTCTCCTACCTCGTCTACGGCCGGTTCGTCCGGAGCCGGCTGCTGCAGGACCTGCTCCTCGCGCAGGGGCTCTTCCTCCTCGCGCTCGCGGGCCTCGGTCTGGTGCTCGTGCTCCATCTCTTCGACGGCACGTCCGAGGGCTCGCTCGACGTGTGGCTGCCGCTGGTCCTGCGCTCGGTCGGTGCGCTGCTCATCGCCTTCAGCGCGCTGGCGGGCGACCGTCGGACCGCTGACTCCGCGGAGCGCTGGGGCCAGGTGGTCCCGTGGGCGCTGGTCGCGGTGGCGTTCCTCGTGCTCTGGCTGGTCCGTGCGGACCTGCCGTCGGCCCTGACCGGCAGCCCGCCGGCATCGGCGCAGCGTCCGGTGATCACGGGGCACCCGATGCTGCTCGTCGCGCAGGCCGTCGGCGCGGTGTGCTTCCTGGTGGCGTCCGTGGCGTTCACCGTGCGCGCGGTCCGCCGTCACGACGAGCTGCTGCGCTGGCTCGGGCCGGCGTGCGCGCTCGGCGGCTTCGCGCGGGTCAACTTCGTGCTGTTCCCGTCGCTGTACAGCGACTGGCTCTACACCGGTGACCTGCTGCGTACCGGCTCGTACCTGCTGCTGCTGGTGGGGGCGGCGCGGGAGATCAGCCAGTACTGGTCGGCGCAGGCCCGCGTGGCGGTCCTCGAGGACCGGCGACGCCTCGCGCGCGAGCTGCACGACGGGCTGGTCCAGGAGATCGCCTACATCCGGGCAGAGTCGCGCTCGCTGCCCGCGTCGGCCGACCTCATCGTCTCCGCCTGCGACCGCGCCCTCGACGAGGCGCGGGGTGCCGTGGACGCGCTCGCCCGTGCAGGCGACGAGCCGCTCGCGCAGGCGCTGTCGCGGGCGGCCAGACAGGTGGCGGAGAGGTACGACGCACGCCTCGACGTCGAGGTCGACCACGCCGTCCATGCCGACGACGAGCAGCGGCACGCGTTGGTACGGATCGCCCGCGAGGCCGTCTCGAACGCGGTCCGCCACGGACGGGCCGGCTGCGTGCGGCTGCGCCTTCTGCAGGACGCGTGGGGCCGCCGGCTGGTGGTGGAGGACGACGGGGCGGGCTTCGACCTCGCGGCGGTGTCCGCGACGGCGACCGGATACGGGCTCACGAGCATGCGCGAGAGAGCACGCGCGCTGCCCGGTGAGATCGAGATCCGTTCGGCTCCTGGGAAGGGGACGCAGGTATGGGTGACGTGGTGAGCTCGTCCGGGTCCGGACCCGGACCCGGACCTGGACCTGGACCTGGACCCGAACGCGGACCCGGACTTCCCGGCCTGCCGGTGCGGGTCGTCATGGCGGACGACCACGCGCGGCTCCGCGCGGTGATCCGGCGGGCGCTGGAGGACGGCGGCTGCGAGGTGCTCGGTGAGGGAGGGACCGCTGCCGACGCGGTCTCGCTCACCGTGGCGCACCGGCCCGACGTCGCGCTCCTCGACATCCACATGCCCGGCAGCGGCATCCACGCGGCGCAGGAGATCGCGCGCAAGGCGCCCGACACCGCGATCGTGATGCTGACCCAGTCGGCCGAGGACGACGACCTCTTCGACTCGCTGCGGGCCGGTGCCTCGGGCTACCTCTTGAAGGACACCGACCCCGCCCGGCTGGTGGACGCGCTGCGCGGCGTCCTGGCAGGCGAGGGCGCCATGTCGCCGCGGCTGGTCGCCAAGGTCATGGACCAGTTCCGCGCCCCGACGAAGCGGCGCTTCGGACGCTCGACCCCGGCGGCCGCGAGGCTCAGCGCGCGGGAGTGGGAGGTCATGCAGCTGCTCAGCCAGGGGCTCAGCACCGACGACGTCGCCGGCAGGTTGTTCCTCTCGCCGACCACGGTGCGCGTGCACGTCTCGGCAGTGCTGAAGAAGCTGCGCGTCCAGGACCGGGAGAGCGCGTTCAGACTGCTTCGCGGGGACTAGGGATCCGGGGGGTCGCCGCCCTGGCCGCGGTGGCCGCGTTGGCCGCGAGGTTGGTCGCGGTGGCCGCGGTGGCCGCGTTGGCCGCCAGGGTGGTGAGCGCCGCGATGAGGTCGTGGACCTCGGTGATCGTGAGCTCCTGCGTGCCCATGAGCACGTAGGGCCCGTCCTGCGCTCCCGTCTCCGGGTCGATCGTGGCGACCAGACGCATCAGCGTGTTCCGGACGCACAGCTTGCCGCCGATGTGGACGGTGTCGTCCTCGCCCGTGTGGATCCCGTGGCCGAGCTCGCACCAAGGCGGACAGGTCGGCGGGCGTCCGTCGTACTGCTGGGGCATGGGCACCTCTCGTCTGCTCGGGTGCTTGGTGCGGGTCGTGCGGCGGGGAGCCCCGACGCGCGGATCGGGCGTCGGGGCTCCCCCTCACTCGCCTACTTCAGGAGGAAGTCGGCGGTGATCGGTGACCCGTCGGTCAACGTGATCGTCGCTGTGTAGCACCCGACCGCCTTCGGCGTCTTCCAGCTCTGGATGAAATGGCCGGAGACCGCGTCGAACTTGAGTCCCGTGCTGAGGGTGCTCGTCTCCTCCACGGCATCCTGCGACACCGCGCCGGGACACGTCGCACTCTTCACCGAGAAGGACTTCACGACACTCGTGAGGGTGATCTCGTCGGCGCCGTCGAAGACCTCGAACTTGAGTGGGACCGTGGCGCCGCCCTTCACCGTGTTGTGAATCCCTCGGTCGACGGGTGCGAAGAACCCGAGCGCCTTGAGCGTGACGCGGTAGGTGGGCCCGGTCACGCGAGAGACGTTTCCGGCCTTGTCGGTCGCCACCGCGGTGAGCGTGTGGCTGCCGAGCTCGGTGGAGTAGCCCTCCACGACGCACGACTCGATGCCGGAGAGCCCGTCCTCGGCCGAGCAGGTGGGAGCAGCGGGAACCGTGTTCCGGTAGTAGCTCTGGTCGGCCGCCGGCCCGCCGGAGAACGTGACCTTGGTCGGACCGGTCTTGTCGATGTCGAACGTCTCGGTCACCGCACCTGCCTCGGTCGAGTTGCCGGCGATGTCGGTGAACACCGGGCTCGCGACCCTGATTGCACGTCCTTCGCCGCTGCTCGTCACCGTCTGGGCGGCGTCACCCTGGATGCCCGAGAGGGCGTCACTCGCTGTGAACTCGACGTCGACGTCGCTGGTGAACCAGCCGTTGCTGCCCAGAGTGCCGGCCGTGACCTTGCTGGCCACCGTGGGGGCCGTCCCGTCGCGCTTGATCGTCACCGACGTCGGTCCGGCTGATCCGCCCGCGCTCGAGGCCGAGCAGCCGTACTCGGTCTCCTTCTGGTCTGCGGTGATGTTGGTGTCGACGCAGCCAACCAGGTCGAGCGAGCTGGGCGACTCCGGCTCGTCGACGCTCCAGGTCAGGGACACATTGCCCTGGTACCAACCGTTGTCCCCGTCAGGTGTCGCCGGGTTCAGTGTGTACCCGATCTCTGGGCCGCTCGGGTCGATGATGCTGTAGGTCTTGGACTCCAGGGCCTGCACCCCCGAGCCGTCTGTGTACGAGCAGGTCGCGCTTTGTGAACCGATGCCGTCGACGGCGTAGTCACCAGTCACGGCGCTCAGAGTCGCCGGGAACGAGCTGTTGCCATCCTCTGCATCGGTGACCTCGCACGTCGCCGCGGGTACCGTTCCCTTGGCGTAGCTTCCGCCCGCTGTTACGCCGGTGACCTCAACGGTGGGCGGGGTGTTGGCCGGCGCGGCTGCTCCGACGTCGACCGTGAAAGACGCCGGGGCAAGGGCGAAAGTGCCGCCCGTGGTGTTGGCGCTCTGGGCAACAGATACGGTCGCACTCCCCTTGGCAACTGGGACCACGGTCAGAGTCTTGGTGTCTCCACACGAGGTGAAGGTCACTTGGGAGGGACTGACGGTCGCGACCGCAGTGTCGGAGGACGCCACAGAAAGTCTCAGCGTCGAGTCGCCGGTTAGATTGCAGCCGTTCTTGCCATCACCATTCGCGGGGCTGACGTAAAGCTCTGTGGACCCGGCCGGCCCGCCAGCCGTCAGTGGCATGACCTCGGCGACTGCGTCGATGCTCGCGTCGAGATCGTTCGAGATGTCATCGGCCATGGCGGCGCCGATGGCGCCGGAAAGCAGTAGTGGGACTGCCGCAAAGGCCGTGATGAGCTTGCGTGCTCGCATAGGTGCTTCCTTAGGTGTTCGGGACAGCGCCCGGACCCCCTGTCGCGAGCGCACTTCGAACGCTAGGTAGGGATTCGCACCCTCATAAGGGGTTCAGCCGTTCAATGTCCTGAACGGACGTTTGTCCACGCTGAGCGGGGCGTTCAAAGTCCTGAACGTGCCACCTTCTGGCCGCGACTTCCCATGGCTATCTGTCTCTTCCCATGGGGCGTTCCCCATGGGAGGTGCCCGATTACCTGGGCACCCTGGTAATCGGGCGAGGCCTCAGAGCAGGGAGCGGGCAGCCTCGCCGGCCCGCGCGCCGTACCCGCCGCCGAACAACGCCGCGTGCACGAGCAGCGGGAAGAGCTGGTGCAGCGCGACGCGCTCCTCCCAGCCCTCGGCGAGCGGGGTCTCCTCCTCGTACGCCGCCATCACCCGCTGGAGCTGGGGCAGCCCGAAGAGGGCGAGCATCGCCAGGTCCGTCTCGCGGTGACCGCCGTAGGCAGCAGGGTCCACGAGCCAGCCGCGCCCGTCCTGGCCCCACAGCACGTTGCCGGACCACAGGTCCCCATGCAGCCGCGCGGGAGGCTCGGCGGGGCCCGCCAGGTCGGTGATCTTGCGCACCACCTTCTCGATCGAGGCGGCGTCATCGAGGGACACAGCGCCGCGGTCCGAGGCGAGCTTCAGGTAGGGCAGGATCCGCCGGACCGCGAAGAACTCCGGCCAGGTGTCGGCCGGCCGGTTCGGCATCGGAAGCGTCCCGATGTAGCCGTCCCCGTCGCCGCCGAACGACGGTGCGCCGGCCCGGTGCGTCCGTGCGAGCGCGCGACCGAACCGCTCGGCGGCCTCGGCGGTCGGTCGTCCCGCCTCGACCCACGACAGGATCAGGCAGTCCGGCTCGGCGGCGAGCACCGAGGGCACCGAGGCGCCGCCGGCGTCGGCCAGCCACGTCAACCCCTTCGCCTCCACGGCGAAGAAGTCGGCCGGCGCGTTGGGCCGGGTCTTGATCAGCGCGGACGAGCCGTCGGAGAGCCGCAGCCGCGTCGACGTGCAGATGTCGCCGCCCGCGACCGGTGTCGTGGCCACCACCGCCGTCCCGAGCAGCGCCTCCGCTCGGCTTGCGATCGTGCCCATCCTCGCCATGTCAGCTGCCGCCCAGCTCCTGCTCGAGAGCCGCGACGATCGCGTCGGCGGTGCGCTCGACCGTCCGCAGGACGTGCGTGAACCCGTCGTCGCCGCCGTAGTAGGGATCGGGAACGTCGCGGTCGGCCTCCGTCGCCCGCGGGTCGAAGTCCCGGAACATCCGCAGCCGCCCCGGCTCGACGTCGGAGGCGAGGTCCCGGAGATCGGCGTGGTTGCTCTCGTCCATCGCCAGCACGAGGTCGTGGTCGTCGTACCAGTGCGTCTCGAACTGCGATGCACGATGCTGCGACCCGTCGTACCCGTGGGCGGCGAGCACCGAGGCCGCGCGCCGGTCCATCGGCTCGCCGACGTGCCAGCCGCCGGTGCCGGCGCTGGTCACCTCGACGCGGTCGTCGAGCCCGGCCCGTGCGATCTTCTCCGAGAGCACCACCTCGCCGATCGGCGAGCGGCAGATGTTGCCGAGGCAGACGACGGCGATGCGGTACGGCGTACCTCCCGAATGACGCTTCGGGGGCAGGAGGTTCTCGGTACGGGTCGTCACGGGCATCAGTCTCCGGGTAGGACGGCCTCGAGGATCCAGGTGGCGATCGTGATGATGATGCCGCCGAGCACCGCGGTCCAGAACCCGTCGACGGTGAACCCGAGGTCGAACAGGCCGGAGATCCAGTCGGTGAGCAGCAGCATCAGGGCGTTGATCACGATCAGGAACAGGCCCAGCGTGAGGATGATGAACGGGATCGACAGGATCTTGACGATCGGCTCGACCACTGCGTTGACGACCCCGAAGATCAGCGCGACGAGGACCAGAGTGATGGCCTCGTCGCTGGTCGTGTCGCCGGCGATGTCGATGCCGTCGAGCAGCCAGGCTGCGGCCGCGAGCGCGAGCGCGTTGACGACGACCCAGATCAGGAACCTCACGCGTTCGATACTGCCAGACCGGGCGATCCCTCGCAGAGGGACGTGGGTCAGCCCTCGTCGACGGGCAGGTGCAGCGCCTCGAGCATCGAGGTCTCCGCGTGCGCGAGGTGGTGCTCGAGCTCCCGTGCCGCCTGCTCGACCTGGCCGGTCTCCAGCATCGTGAGCAGGGTGCGGTGGGAGGCCACCTGCTCGGGGGCGTTGCGACGGATCCGGTCCACCTTCGCGAGGCCCAGCCGGATCTCGGAGTAGAGCGCGTCGGCCAGCGCGAGCAAGCGCGGCGACTCGGTCAGCCCGGCGAGCGCGCGGTGGATCGCCAGATGTGCGGCGGTGAGCTCGCTCGGGGTCGCCTCGGAGGTGGCGACCCGCTGGAAGTCGTCCACGGCCAGGTGTACGGCGTCGCGGGCCGCGTCGTTCGCCGACTCCCAGTGCCGTACACCGGCGACCTCGAGCACCGCACGCGCCCGGCCCACGTCGTGCACCGCGTCGGGGTCGAGCTCGGTGACGAACACGCCGCGGTTCGGTTCGCGGGTGGCGAGACCCTCCGCGACGAGCACGGCCAGCGCCTCCCGGATCGTGGAGCGCGAGACCCCCATAGCCTCGGCCAGGGCGATCTCGCGAAGCGGTGTGCCGGGGCCGACCTCGCCGTCGAACAGCGCCCGGCGCAGCTCGTCGGCGACCCGGTCGACGGTCGAGGAGTGCTCGACGCTGAGCGTGGCGAACGGTCCGGCCTCGGGTAGGTCGCTCATCGCCTGCTCTCTCAACACGGATCTCACGCGTACGACACGTCGCGTCAACATTGTCCGACAAAAGTTGACGCGGCAAGGCCGACCGACCACACTGAGGGATCGCCCGATTGTCAGACAATCGGGCAACGTGATCTGAGAGACGTCGGAGCGGCCCGGGACCGTGGCCGCTCCGCGTCTGGTCTCTGACAGGAAACGACTCGGCAAGGGAGGCGAGAGATGGGCCAGCAGCTCGACTGGGGCCGGCGCTACCTGATGGTGGAGCCCAACCACTTCCGCGTGGACTACGCGATCAACCCGTACATGGACGTCCACCACCAGCCCGACCACGTGCGCACCCGCGAGCAGTGGCTCGACCTGATCGCGGCCATCGAGACCGCCGGTGGCGAGGTGGAGGTGCTCGAGCAGCGCCCCGACGCGCCGGACATGGTCTACGCGATGAACCTCGGACTCGTCGTGAACACTCCCGAGCGTCAGCGCGTCATGATGTCGCACATGCGGTACGCCGAGCGGCGGATGGAGACGCTGACCGCAGAGCCGTGGTTCGACCAGGCCGGGTTCGCGACCTCCTACCTGGGCCGCGACGGGGTCGGCCCGCACTTCGAGGCCGGCGACGCCTTCGCCTGGCGCGACGCGCTCGTGGTCGGCTACGGCCCGCGCACCGAGCACCTCGGTCTGAAGTACCTCGCGGTCGGGCTCGACATCCGCGTGCGTGGCCTGCGGATCACGCACCCGGGGATGTACCACCTCGACCTGGCGTTCTGCCCGCTCGACGACACCCGGGCGATGGTCGCCCCGTCCGCCTTCGACGAGGAGTCGGCCGCCGCGGCGCTGGCGATGGTGCCCGAGCCGCTGGTGCTCACCGAGGAGGAGGCGCTGACCTTCTGCGCCAACTCGATCGTCGTCGGCAGGACCGTGATCATGCCGACCTGCCCGGACCGGGTCCGCGCCCAGCTCGAGGACTGGGGCTTCGAGATCGTGCTCGTCGACGTCAGCGAGTTCCACAAGGGCGGCGGGTCCGTCCGGTGCCTGACCAACCCGATCGACGTACAGACGGGTCGTGACCTGCCCGAGGTCGAGGGCGGGGCGGTCGTCCTGCCGTAGCGGTCAGCCGGGGATGAGACGGCCCGCGTCGGATCGCTCCGACGCGGGCCGTCGGCTCGTCCGCTCAGGGTCGCTCGGCGAGCCGCGCCAGGACGTCGGCGACGAGCTCGTCGACCGGCCGTGAGATGTCCACGACCATGCCCTCCTCGTCGTCCTCGAGCTGCTCCAGCGTCGCGAACTGCGAGTCCAGCAGGGACGCCGGCATGAAGTGCTTCCGCCCGGCCATGCGCTCGAGGATGAGCTCCGGCGTCCCGGCGAGGTGCACGAAGAACGTGTCCGGCGCACCTTCGCGCAGCACGTCACGGTACACGCGCCGTAGTGCCGAGCAGGTGACCACCGTGGGCCGCCCGGCCTCGGCTCGCTCGCGGGTCCAGTCCGCGAGGCTGCGCAGCCAGGGCCACCGGTCCTCGTCGGCCAGCGGCGTGCCGCTCGACATCTTCTCGATGTTCGCCCGCGGGTGGAACTCGTCGCCCTCGGCGAAGTCCGCGTCGATCCGCTCGGCCACCGGCTTCCCGACGGAGCTCTTGCCGGTTCCCGCGACGCCCATGAACACCACGTGCTGAGTCACGCCGCGAGCCTAGAAGATGAACCAGAGCAGGAGGCTCAGCACGAAGGCCGTGAGGCCGAGCGTCGTCTCCATGACGGTCCAGGTCTTCAGCGTGGTCTTCTCGTCCATGCCGAAGAACCGGCTCACCAGCCAGAAGCCGGAGTCGTTGACGTGCGAGAGCACGGTGGCACCCGCGGCGATGGCGAAGACGAGGGCGACCAGGTCGATGCTGCTGAGCCCCTCGGTGGCGGCGACGGCGGGCGCGATCAGGCCGGCGGTCGTGGTGAGGGCGACCGTGGCCGACCCCTGGGCGACGCGCAGACCAGTGGAGATCACGAACGCCGCGATGATCAGCGGCAGGCCCACCGCGTCGAGCGACTCGGCCAGCGCGTTGCCGATCCCGCTGTACCGGAGGACGCCGCCGAACATGCCGCCCGCTCCGGTGATCAGGATGATCGCGCAGATCGGTCCGAGGGCCTGGTTGAGCAGGCCTTCGACCTCGTCGTTGGAGCGTCCGCTGCGGAGGCCGAGGGCCCAGATGGCGACCAGGACGGTGATGAGCAGCGCCACCGGGGTCTGGCCGACCAGCTTGAGCGCCCCCACCCAGCCGGCCTCCTCGTCGACCACGCCGGTGGTCGCGAGGGTGGTGATGACGGTGTTGAGCGTGATGAGGAGCAGCGGGAGCAGCAGCATGGAAAGGACCACCGGGAACGACGCGGTCCTGCCCCTCTCCCCCGGAATCCCCTCGTTGACGTCTCCGAGGATCGAGGCCGGGATGTCGATGTCGAACTTGCGACCGGCCCACTTGGAGAACAGGTAGCTGCCGACGTACCAGGTGACCACCGCGACGGGGATTCCGATCAGGGTGGTGAGGCCGACGTTCGCCCCGATCAGGTCCGCTGCCGTGACCGGGCCGGGATGGGGCGGCACGATCGCGTGCATCGCGGCGAAGGCGCCCGCGGCCGGAAGTGCGTAGAAGAGGAGCGATCCTCCGAAGCGGCGCGCCACGGTCAGGATGATCGGCAGGAACACCACGAGACCGGCGTCGAAGAAGATCGGGAAGCCGAACAGCAGCGAGGCCACGCCGAGGGCGAAGGGCGCCCGGTGCTCCCCGAACCTGGAGATCAGCGTGTCCGCGAGGATCTGCGCGCCGCCGGTGACCTCGAGCAGCCGTCCGAGCATGGCTCCCAGGGCGACCAGCAGGGCCACCGAGGCGAGCGTGCTGCCGAACCCGCTGAGCAGCACGGCCGGGACGTCTGCGATCGGCACGCCGGCCGCGAGCGCGGTGAGGAGGCTGACCAGCACCAGTGCGAGGAAGGCGTGCAGCCTGACCTTGATGATCAGGAAGAGCAGCACGGCGACCGCGGCCGCGGCTATGAGCAGCAGGGTGGCTGTGGAATAGACGGGTTCCATGGGGTCCATGTGGCCAGTGTTACGCCAGTTCGGGGATTTGTCTCCCTCGGGTCCCGCGTCCGGGGAGCGTGGAACGCCCGCATCGGATCTCCCCGACGCGGGCCGTCGCTCTTTGGCCGGCACCCGTTGGGAGGAAGCCCGAAGGCTCACGGGCGCCGGCCAAGATCGGTGTGCGGGCGTGTCCGGCCCCGATGGAGCTCTCGCTCCGCCGGGGCCGGCACGGTGGTCCCCCCACCTCGGCCCCAAGGTGGTTCCAGGAGATCCGCTGGCGCTGGGCGCCGGGCAGATCACGCCTGGCCGAGACGAGTTCGATGACCCCCAACAGGTTGCCGGCTCGAAACCGCCCTGGTGCTCGGC
>DASTPU010000127.1:0-18296 GCA_035762105.1 Nocardioidaceae bacterium
TGACAACCGAAGCCGATGTCGACGGTCCCGCCGTCGCCGGCCTGGCCGACCACGCGGATGTCGTCGCGGCCGGAGGCGCGCAGCGCGGCGGCCACCCCGGCGGCCACGGCCGGCCCGTTGCCGAACAGCGAGTGCAGCCAAGGGAGCTGCCACGACGACTCCGGGTAGGGCGTGGAGAAGACCTCCAGGCAGCCGGTCGAGTTGACCGCCACCATCTTGCCGTCGGTCGCGCGCATCGCGGCGTCGAGGACGTAGCGCGCCCCGAGGGCCTCGCCGCAGCCCTGGCAGGCGCGGTGGCCCGACGTCAGGGAGTTGGAGCGCCCCATGCGGGCCTGCACCGACCGCTGCTCGGGGTCGAGCAGCCGGTTGCCCGCGACGAAGGTCCCCGCCTGGTAGAGCTTGATCTCCTGGTAGGCCACGACTCCTCCTAGTTGGGCGCCGAGCCGACGGTGCCGATGTCGAGCAGCATGTGCTCCGCGTGCGGACCCGGTCGGCTTCCTCTGCGGGACCGTTCGAGCTCGCGCCGCACGAGGTCGACGTCGAGGTCGAGGAAGTGCAGGCGGTGCGACTCGACCTGGCCGGCCAGGACGTCGTCGAGAAGGCCTCGCAGCGAGGCCCGCGTGATGGGCCGGCCCCCAAGTCCGGCCACGACGTCGTATACCTCCACCGGAAGTCCGCGCAGCGCGTCGCGGACGTTCTGTCCGACGATGCCGCCCGCACCGACCGCGAAGGCCTTCTCGACCACGACCACGCGCTCGGCTCCCTCCAGGGCCTCGCGCACCACCCCGAGCGGCCAGGGCCGGAAGCACCCGATGCCGAGCGCGCCGACGGAGTGGCCGTCGTCCCGCATGCCGTCGACGACGTCCTCGATCGTGCCGAGCACGGACCCCAGCGCGACCACGATCGTGTCCGCGTCGTCGGTGCGGTAGGGCCGGACGAGGCCACCGGAGTCACGGCCGAAGGCCTCCTGGAAGTCGTGGGCGATGATTGGGATCTCGTCGAGCGCCGCGACCTGCTTGGCGTGCATGAGGTACTTCACCTCTGCGAACGCTTCCGGTCCGACCATCGCGCCGATCGTCACCGGGTCGTCCGGGTCGAGCAGCTGCTGGGGCACGAAGGGCGGAAGAAACGCGTCCACCTGCTCCTGGGTCGGCAGGTCCACCCGCTCGAAGGCGTGGGTGAGCACGAAGCCGTCCATGCAGACCATGACCGGGACGGAGAGCTTCTCCGCGAGCCGGTAGGCCTGGATGTGCAGGTCGACGGCCTCCTGGTTGGACTCGGCGTAGAGCTGGATCCAGCCGGAGTCGCGCATCGACATCGCGTCGGAGTGGTCGTTCCAGATGTTGATGGGGGCACCGATCGCGCGGTTCGCCACCGTCATCACGATCGGGAAGCCGAGGCCCGAGGCGTTGAACAGCGCCTCGGCCATGAACAGCAGACCCTGTGAGGAGGTCGCGGTGTAGGTGCGGGCGCCCGCGCCGGATGCGCCGATGCACGCCGACATCGCCCCGAACTCCGACTCGACCATCATGTACTCGCAGCGGTCGAGCTCGCCGGTACGCACCCGGTCCGAGAGCGACTCGACGATGTGGGTCTGCGGGGAGATCGGGTAGGCCGCGATGACCTCGGGACGGCACAGCGTCACGGCTCTGGCGATGGCCTGTGAGCCTTCGATCTGCTCAAGCATCGGCCGTCCTCCTCATCACCTCGTGGACGTACTCGTAGGCGGCCTCCGCCGCCTTGACGTTGCCCTCCCCCACCGCGCCGGCGAACCTCGCCCGGATCGCGTCCGCGACCGAGCCGAGCGACACCTGCGCGGTGAGGGCGGCGAAGCCACCGAGCAGCGCGGCATTGGGAAGGGGTCTACCCAGGTGCTCGCGGGCGAGCTCGGTGGCGGGTACGGCGACCACCCGCTCGGCCTTGAGCCGGGCGGTGAGCTCGCCGAGTCCCAGCTCCTCGAGGGGGTGGGACGTGTTGATGAGCAGGTAGCCGTCGTCGTGGAGACCGGCGAAGAGGTTGACCTGGTGCAGCAGCGTGGGGTCCTGCACGATCAGGGCGTCCGGCTCGGTGATCGGCTCACGCAGCCGGATCGGCTTGTCGTCGATGCGGCAGAACGACACGACCGGCGCGCCGGTGCGCTCAGACCCGAAGGTCGGGAACGCCTGTGCATGGCGGCCCTCGTCGAAGGCCGCGACAGACAGCATCTCGGCCGCTGTGACGGCTCCCTGGCCGCCTCTCCCGTGAATACGTACCGCGAACATTCGCGCCTCCTCACTCGGACACTAGGAGCAGGGGGTGGCCCGAATAAGGGCCCTTCGACCCCATCCCGAAGGGCCAACGGCGTCGCCGCGGCCGCTTCGTCGCCTAGCATCGGGTTCGTGCCCCCACCGACTCGCGTCGCGCTCGCCCTGGGCAGCGGTGGCGCTCGCGGGTACGCCCACATCGGCGTGATCGAGGTGCTGGAGGAGCGCGGCTACGAGATCGTGAGCGTCGCCGGTACGTCGATGGGTGCGGTCGTCGGGGGACTGCACGCGGCCGGTCAGCTCGAGGCGTACACCGACTGGGTGCGGGCGCTGAACCAGCGCGACGTGCTCCGTCTCCTGGATCCCTCCATCAAGGCACCCGGCGCGATCCGCGCCGACAAGATCCTCGCAAGGGTGGCCGAGCTGCTCGGCGGCGTGATGATCGAGGACCTGCCGATCGCGTTCACCGCGGTCGCCACCGACCTTCTGGCCCGCAAAGAGGTGTGGTTCCAGCGCGGACCGGTGCACGCGGCGATCCGGGCGTCCATCGCCCTGCCGAGCGTGATCTCGCCGGTGGTCCTCAACGGGCGGCTGCTCGTCGACGGCGGGCTGATGAACCCGGTCCCGATCGCCCCCATGGCCGCGTCGGCAGCCGACCTGACGATCGCGGTGTCCCTGGCCGGGGAGCCCGAGACCCGACGCGGCCGGTCCCCCGTCTCCGAGACAGCCGCTCCCGGTCCCGTCGAGGAGTGGATCGACCGCTTCCGTCGTACCGCTGCGCAGGTGATGGACCGAGACCTGGTCCGGCGGGTGACCAGCCGCTTCGCCGGGGCTCGCGCAGGCGTCGTCGTCGAGGACGCGGAGGAGGTCGCGGAGCAGGTCTTCGGCGTGCTGCCGCCGGGGTTGCGGACGCTCGACGTGATGGAGATGTCGCTGGACGTACTGCAGAGCGTGGTCCTGAACTACCGGCTCGCGGGCTACCCGCCGGACCTGCTGGTGACGATCCCGAAGGACGCCTGCCGGACCTTGGACTTCCACCGGGCCACGGAGCTGATCGCGGTCGGTCGCAGCCTCACCGAGGAGGCTCTGGACTCCGCGTGAGAGGGACGGGCGCAGTCGCACCTCAGACGGTGGCGGCCGGCTCCCGGTGCGGCGGTAGCTCGGTGCCGTGAAGCACCGCGGCGGTGTGCATGAGCACGTGTCCGACGGGCGCGGTGAGGATGTTGCCGGTGACCAGGAATCCCACGGTCAGCAGCCCGCAGCCGATGACGGCCAGCGACATCTGGCGCGGGTTCCGGAACTCCGGGTAGCCCAGGTGGTGCACGACGATCACCGCGATGCTGGCGAGCACCGGCAGCGCCACCCGGGACACGGCGCCCGCCGCGCCGGACCAGCCCAGCGAGTGGACCATCTGCCAGGCCATCAGGGCCGGCAGGGTGGACAGCAGGAGGCCCTCGCTGATGGCGTAGACCACACCGTCCCAGGCCACCCGTTCGGCCCGGTGGACGCCGTGCTCTGCGGGCACGGTGGCCTTCATCCGAGCCATGGCGAAAGCCGGGACGGCGCCGGCCAGGACACCGACGGCCACGCCCCAGAGCCAGCGGTCCGCGATGAAGTCGCGGAGGCTGATGCCGGCCCAGGCGAGGTAGCCGATCGTGAAGGCCGCGGTCACCACGGTGAGCGCGACGACGTACGTCACCTGGCCGACGCGGAGACGGTCCGTGACCAGCCAGCTGACGAGGAACGCGGCGAGGGCGAGGGCGAGCAGCCAGGTCAGGGAGTCGGCCCACGACAGTGTCTCGGACGGGATGGGCATGTCCACACCTCTCTTCCCGGGGCGGGGACCGAGCCGGGTCAGCGCGGGTCACCGCTCCGCTTGGGCTCCACCTGCGACGTTAGGTGGCTGTCGCGTGGTCGGCCACGGGCGAACGTCATGCCCCAGCCGGAGATGGTCCCGACCTACGCCGGTCAGTAACGGCTGGTGCGGGCGACCGAGAGCGCCCGCAGCAGGTCGAAGGGCCCACCGAGTCGGACCTCGCCTGCCGCGCGGGCGTAGTAGTACCAGGGGCGGCTGAACCACAGGTAGCCGTCGACGTACGCCCGGGCCTGCGTGCGCTGCCGCGCAGGCAGCCCCCAGCGGGTCGCGGCGACAGCGGTCGTCGGGGGGATGCCGAGGGTGACGCAGCGACGTTCGCTACGGGTGCGGCACACCTCGGCGTTGTCGAAGAAGCCGTTCGGGTGCTTGGCGTAGTACTGCTGGTAGGTGAACGGGCGGCCGCTGTCGGCGGTGTCGATGACGAACCGGCGGCCACCGAACCCGGCGCTGCGCAGAGCCTTGACGAGCTTGGTGCCGTAGGCGATCTCGGAGGCGGTCGAGGTGTAGTGCGTTGCCCCGAGGGAGAAGCCGCGGGCGTAGCCGATGCCCGCCGCTCGGAGCATCTTCACCGCGGACGGCACCGACAGCCAGTCGGACGAGCCGGCGTCGAGGTAGACCGTGGTGCGCGGCAGCGCGGAGAACTTCTTCGCGGCGTACCGGGCCAGACCGAGGCGGACCTCGGGACGCCAGCCGGTCAGCGCGACCGCGAGGTCGGGCTCGAGCACCATCGCGACCCGCGCGTCACCGATGCCGCGGGCGGCGTTGTCGACCCAGCGGCGGTAGGCCCGCCGGTCGGCGAGCGTGAGCGGCTTGTCCCTGTTGGCTTCGCCCTCGGGCCACAGTCGGAACATCGCGAGCTGCACGAGGGTGTCGGGGTTGCCGTCCTGCGCGGACTCGACGTAGTCGGCCACGCGGCGTTCGACGTCGTCGACGGGCGCGATGTCGGTGAACCAGAACACGGTCGGCTTGAGCGCCATCTTGCCCAGCAGTCGCTTGGTGTCCCCGGTCGCTGCCTCGTAGGCCTTCCACAGCTCGTGCCTGGTGTCGATGCCCCACGGCCGGGCGGAGAGCGGGTTGCCGGTCCCGGCCGCAGCCTGTGCCGGAAGTGTGGCCGGGGAGGGGGCGACGGCGAGGACCAGGGCGGTGGTCAGCGGCGCGACCACAGCGGCCACACGGTGGCGCAGGGAGCCGGCTGCCGCGCGCGCGGAAATGGTGGGGTGCAACACCTGGGTTCCTCTCAAACGACTCGAATAAGAGGATAAGTTGCGACCCGGGCCCTGCGTGCGAAAAGTCAGGAACGTCCCGCGCGTGCGAGAGGGTCAGTCCAGGGGCAGCAGGTCGGGCCTCTTGCAGACCCGCGGTTCCTCCGTCGGCTGTCCGAAGACGCGATGCCACAGCCACGGCACCAGGTGCGTCGCAACCCAGCCGACCTCGCGGGCGAGAACGACCGGAAGGCGCTCACGGGGCACGTCGGGCAGAGGCTCGCGCCAGTCCCCGGCGTCGATCCCGAGGCTCTCGGCGAGAGCCAGGGCCACCCGGCGGTGTCCCTCGCTGTTGGCGTGCAGCCGGTCGAGGTGCCACAGCGACGGGTCGGCCGACAGCGGCTCGGCCGCCAGGTCCGCGACGGCGGAGCCGTAGAGGTCTGCGGCCTCCAGCGTGATGTCGTTCAGCGCCTCGAGCCGGCCGCGGATCGCGACGGCGACCGGTGCCACCCGGGTCATGTCCGGCATCGTGAAGGTCGTGACCCTCGCGCCGGCCTCGTTGAGGGCGGCATGCATCGCGAACAGGTCCTCACGCAGGGCCGCCCGGTCGAACCTCGGGCGGAGCACGTCGTTGACCCCCGCGACGACCACGGCGATGTCCGGCTCGAGTGCCAGGGCCGGCTCCAGCTGCGTCTTGCGGACCTCGCGTGCGGTGAGCCCGCGGACGGCGAGGTTGGCGTAGGTCAGGTCGGGGTGGACGAGCGCGAGGTGCCGGGCCAGACGATCCGCCCATCCGACGTACACACCGTCGGGGCCCGGATCCTCGAGCCCTTCGACGGTGCTGTCACCGATCGCGACGTACCTCGTCATGACCTAGAACGTACGTGACGCGACACGGGCGATCAGACGAGCTGGCCCTGCTCCGGCGTCCCACAGGGCAGCGGCCGGAGGATCTTCAGGTCCAGCGGCTTGGCGAGCCTGCCCTCGAGCGCGGCGTTGAGTGCGCGGAACGGCTGGCCGGCACCGTGCGCCCGCATCGCGTCCGCGTCCGCCCACTGCTCGACGAGCACGAACTCCTCCTTGGAGTGGTGCAACGCGTAGAGCTCGCAGCCGGGCTCCTTGTGGACCTCGGGCACGGACTCCTCGAGGGCGGCCTGCACCTCGTCACGGTGCTCGGGCAGCGGGGTGATGGTGGCGACGGCGACGATCGGCATCGGCTCTCCTGGCTCGCAAGGACGGATCGGCGGGAGCCTATCGTCGGACAGTGCGCGCAGCGCCCTGGCCGACAATTCCACAGGACACGGCGGACCGCCGTCTGCATGATTGACCCCATGGCATCCAAGCTCGACGACATCGCGTGGCCGGTTCGCACCGAACGGCTCACCCTCCGCCCCGCGACCGAGTCCGACATCGAGCCCACCTGGCGCATCAGAAGCCAGGAGTCGGTCAGCCTCTGGATCACCGCCACCCCGGGCACGCTCGAGGAGTACCGCGAGATGTTCGTGAACCCCGAGCGTCTCGCCAAGTCGCTCGTGGTCGAGCTCGACGGCGAGGTGATCGGCGACCTCATGCTCGCCGTCGAGGACGGCTGGTCGCAGCGGGAGGTCGCCGAGCAGGCCAAGGGCGTGCAGGCGGAGCTGGGCTGGTGCATCGACCCGGCACAGCAGGGGCACGGCTACGGCACGGAGGCCGTCGAGGCGCTGATCCGGATCTGCTTCGACCACCTCTCGCTGCGCCGCGTCACCGCCAACTGCTTCGCTGACAACGAGGCCTCGTGGCGCCTGATGGAGCGCGTCGGCATGCGCCGGGAGATGCACACGGTGCGGGAGTCGCTGCACCGCTGCGGCGAGTGGCTCGACGGTCTCGGCTACGCCCTGCTCGCCGACGAGTGGCGGGCCCGGAGGTCCGACCGCGCCACCAGCCGGGAGACTCCGATCAGCGTCGGCTGAGCACGTCGACGGGCCGGCTCAGCCCGTTCGTGGTCCAGACGGACCACGAACAGGCGCGTGCGGGGCTGCCAGAACGGGCAGGCTGTACTAGCCTCCCCAACCGGGAGTGAAAGCAGGTGGTTCCATGCCGCTCGGGCAAGGCATCGGACAGATGATGGAGGCGCTACGGGACCGGGTCGAGGTCTCGGGCAGCGAGCCGACCTGGCAGGTGACTGCGGGTTCCTTCGACACGGCGCTCGCCTACGCGCGCGAGCGGTTCGACGACCCGGTCGTGCTGGCGCGCAGCGACCGGGACCGCTGGTGGCCCCGGGTCACCCTGACCGTCACGACCGACCCCGCCCTCGCGTCGTCGGCGCCGCCGCTCGAGGACCTCGCTCGGCCACCGGTCAGTGAGGAGCCGGGTCCGGATCCGGCGGGTCCCGAGCCCGTGGTCCCGGAGCAGACCGTCCGGTCGGACACCGGCATGCCGTCGGCGCTCGCGGCGATCTTCGACCACCAGGAGCAGCTCCGGATCGCGCGGCAGCGGGTGCCGGACCACGACTGACCGTCAGGGCCGGACCGACCACACAGCGACGAGCGCGCCGACATAGCCCACCAGAAGCAGCACCGCGTCGGGCTCCAGCCGGCGCACCCGCGTCTCCAGGCCGTGGACGAGCGCGGCCATGGCCAGCGCCATGAGGAGGATCGCGCCGACGCCCGCGACCGCCTGGCTGGAGTCGACGGCTGAAAGGAGCGGCCCGTCCAGGTAGGCAGCGTCGGCCAGCACGAGCGCGAACATGTTGAAAGCGTTGCTGCCGAACAGGTTGCCGACCGCGAGGTCGTGCGAACCCATGCGCGCCGCAGCCAGGGATGCGACGAGCTCCGGCAGGGAGGTCGCTGCCGCAAGCAGCGCGGCCCCGACGAAGGTCTCACCGACGCCGGTGAGCACGGCGATCTCCTGCCCGGACCTGGCCAGGACCGGCGCCGACGCCAGGATCATGGCCGCTGCCACGGCGAACCGGACCGCCGCCGGACGGAGCTCCCCACGCTGCGCCTTGGTCCAGCCGGTCGGCACGGGCATCAGCTCACCCGTCCCGAAGCGGCCGACGGGCGAGCGGTGCATCCAGGCGACCCCCGCGACGTAGGCACCCGCGATGGCGAAGGTGTCGAGTCCGATCCAGCCGACGGCGATACCCGTGGGCGTGAGCATGCCGAGCAGCGCGAGAGCGGTCAGCGCGATCGCGACCGAGGCGACCCGGGAGTGCCCGACCTCGACACTCGGCCAGACCCTGTGCCGGTGGACGAGGTCGAGCACGGCGAGGATGGCCATGTTGGCCATCGAGCTCCCGAACAGGTCTCCGACGGCCAGGTCGGGTGAGCCGACCAGGGAGGCCGAGATGTCGGTGACGACCTCGGGCAGGGAGGTGGCCGTCGCCACGAGGACCATCCCGACAAGCAGTCGGGAGAGATGCGCACGCTCGGCGATCTCGTCACCCGCGCGGGCGAGGCGAACACCGGACCAGGTCACCACGGCCGCCGCGACCGAGAAGACCAGGACCCAGGCGCTCAGCCCCAAGGCTCCAGACTCCTGCTCCTGCTCGTGACGGCGGAGGGAAGGACGACCGTGAAGGTCGTCCCCCTTGCGCCGTCGGACGCGACGGAGACCTCTCCGTGCATGGCCTCGACGAGGCTGCGGACCACGGCGAGCCCGATGCCCGACCCCGGCCGGCCGGCCTGACGGGGGCCGCGCCAGAACCGGTCGAACACGTGCGGCAGGTCGTCGGGCGCGATGCCGGGTCCGGTGTCCGCGACGGTCATCACCGGCCTCTCCCCGGGTGCGACCCCGACCAGCACCGCGTCACCGGGGCGGCAGTGCCGCACGCAGTTCTCGAGCAGGTTGCCCAGCACCTGGTGCAGACGCTCGGCGTCCCCGCGCACCCAGACCTCCTGCGCCGGAAGCTCGACGCGTACGTCGATGTCGGCCACGCGCAGCTGGGCTGCCCGCGCGTCCACCTCCGCACGCACGAGGGCCACGAGCTCGACCGCGTCCTGCCTCACCGCCCGGGTCGCGCCCTCCGCGGCGAACAGCGCGTCGAGGTCCCCGACGATCCGGGACACCCGCAGCGCCTGGTCGTGCAGCCGGGCGAGCGCAGCGGGGTCGGCCGGTGCCAGTCCGTCGCGGAGCTCCTCGAGCCCGGCCTGGAGCGCGGCCAGCGGGGTACGGAGCTCGTGGGCCACGTCGGCGGCCATCCGGGCACGCGAACCCTCCGCCCGTCGTACCGCGGTCACCGCCTCCTCGAAGGCATCCGCCAGCTCGGCCAGCTCCCCCGCGCCCCGTTCCCGGACCACGGTGTCGCGCTCCCCGGCGGCGAACGCGCGAGCGGCCTCCGTCAGCGCGCTCACCGGGCGGGTGAGCTGGCGCGACACGAACCACGCCGCGAGCAGGGCGAGCAGCAGGGCAGCGACGCCGGCCACGAGGATCCAGGTCCAGGCGACAGGCCGTCCGGCAGGCTCGGCCATGGGACCGAAGCCGAGCACCACCTCCCCGACCACCTGGCCGTCGACGACCACGTCGGCGGTGACCGCGCCGGCCGCCATGCCCATCCCCTGCATCCCGCCCATGTGCCCGCGCCCGTTCTCGGGCCACAGGACCGTGCCGCCGGCGTCTCTGACGAACAGGACCGCGCCACCACCCTCGGCCGCGTCCTCCGCGGCGCGCAGGTCGGCGCCGTCCCAGCCTCCGGCATCGGCATAGGCGTCGGCCGCCGCGTCGGCGACCCGTTCGGCGACCGCCGCGCGCTGGGTGTCGCTCTGCGAGGACAGCCCCCGCTCCGTGCCCACCAGGCCCGCGGCCGTCACGAGCACGACTGCGCCCAGCGCCACGACGGCGAAGGCGGCGAGGAACCGCCGGCCCAGAGGGCCGAGGCCGTCACCGGTCATGGCTCAGCCCCAGCCGGTAACCGACACCGGTCACCGTCTCCACCACGTCGGCGGCGTCCGGTCCCAGCTTGTGGCGCAGGTTCTTCACGTGGGAGTCGATGCTGCGCTCGTAGCCGGCGAACTCGTACCCGCGGACCCGGTTCACCAGCTCGTAGCGGGAGAACGGCCGCCCCGGCACCGACGCCAGCGACGTGAGGATGCCCCACTCGCTGGGGGTCAGGTCGAGCAGGCGTCCGTCGAGGCGCGCCTCCCGGCGGGTGCTGTCCACGACGAGCCGCCCTCCGCCGTACGACTCGACCTCGGGCCCGCGCCCTGCCGGCCCCTGGCTGCGTCCCAGGACCGCACCGACCCGCAGCACGACCTCGGTCGGGCTGAACGGCTTGGTCACGTAGTCGTCCGCGCCCAGGCTCAGCCCGCTGATCCGGTCCTCGACGGTGGAGCGCGCGGTGAGGACCACGACAGGGGTACGGCGGTCGCCGTCACGTGCCGCGCGGAGGACCTCCGTGCCGTCGATGTCGGGCAGGCCGAGATCGAGGACGACGAGGTCGGCGCTCCCCTCGTCGACGAGCCGGATCGCCTCCGCGCCGGACTCCGTGCTGAGCACCGCGTGCCCGGCGCGCTCGAGGTAGCGCCGCAGCAGGTCGCGGATCTCCCGCTCGTCCTCCACGACGAGAACCGTGCTCATGGCCTCATCGTCGCACCCGGCCGAGCGCGGCACCGGGGACCGCGCGGAAACCTCCACACGTTCTCCATATCGGGCCCATCCGAACTGCACAGCGCGGACCCACGCTGGAGACAGTCACAGGGACGAGGAGTCCCTCCGAGCACGAAGGAGAAGCGCCATGCGCACCAGAAGGATCGTCGCCGTCGCACTGGCCGCCGGAGTGGTGGGAGCAGGGGCCGTGGTGACCCCGATGGTGCTCGCCGCCGACGACGACCCAGCGCCGTACGGCCCGCGATGGGACCAGGACGGGGACGGCGGACCGGGTTGGATGCAGGAGCGGATGCAGGGCCGGATGCAGGGCCGCGGGATGGGTCCGGGCGCCGGCATGGGGCCGGGCATGATGCAGGCTGGCGGCATGGGGCCGGGCGCCGGACAGGGCATGCGCGGTGCCGGCGACTGCCTCTTCGCCGACGCTGCGAAGGGCACGCTGACCGACGCGCAGAAGCAGACCCTGGCCGACCAGGCCGAGAAGGAGAAGCTCTCCCACGACGTCTACGTCGCCTACTTCGAGTCCACGGGCGACTACCGCTTCGAGCGGATCGCCGAGTCCGAGGATCAGCACCTCGAGGCGCTGCGGAACCTCATGGACCGCTACGACGTGACGGACCCGACCGAGGGTCTCGACGAGGGTGAGTTCAGGAGCGACACGGTGGACTCGGCCTACGACGCCTACCTCGACGAGGGCGACGAGCTCGGCACCGCGCTGAAGGCCGCGCAGGCGATCGAGGAGAAGGACATCGCCGGGCTCGAGAAGGCCGCCAAGGGCATCGACGCCCCCGACGCCGAGCAGGTCTACGAGCACCTGACCAGGGCTTCCGAGATGCACCTGCAGGCGTTCTCCCGCTGAGACGCCCGCGTCAGGTGATCCGCACCCGCTCCAGGTAGCGCGGGACGACGGCGTTCCAGCCGAGCTCGTCGGCCAGCCGGTCTGCGAGCGCCCGCGCGGCATCCTCCTCGCCGTGCACCACGTAGGCGGTGTCGGGCGGCTCGGTCGTCGAGAGCCACTCCACCATCTGGGCGGCGTCGGCGTGCGCGGAGTAGGCGTTGGTGAAGTACACCTCCGCACGCACGGGGACGTAGCGGCCGAAGATCTTGACCTGCCGCTCCCCGTCGAGCAGTGACCGACCGCGCGTTCCGGGCACCTGGAACCCGGTGAGGACGACACTGTTGCGCCCGTTGGGAAGCTGGTGGCTCAGGTGGTGCAGGACGCGTCCGCCGGTGGCCATGCCGGAGGCGGAGACGATGATGCACGGCCTGCCCGGGCGGTTCAGCTTCTCGGACTCCTCGGCGCTCGGCATGAGCTTCAGGTGGCTCGGCCGGTAGGCGGTGCTGGCCATGGTCACCTCGGGACGCAGCTGCGCGTCGTGCGCCCGGATCGCCGCCTTGTAGACGTCGAGCGCCCGGAGCGCCATCGGGCTGTCGACGTACACCGGGACCTGAGGGATCCGCCCCTCGGTCTCCAGCCGGGCCAGAGTCATCAGGAGCACGAAGGTGCGGTCCACGGCGAACGCCGGCATCAGCACGACACCGCCGCGGCCGATCGTGCGGCGGATCGCGTCGGCGAGGATCTCGTCGCCCGACTCCTCGTGCAGCCGGTCGCCGTACGTCGCCTCCACGACGACCACGTCGGCGTCGCGGGGCGGCTGCGGTGGGAGAAGCAGCGGATGCCCCGGGCGGCCGATGTCGCCGCTGACGAGGAGGCCGGTGCCGGCGACGTCGAGCTGGGCGTACGCCGAGCCGAGGATGTGGCCGGCGGAGCGGAGCTCGAGGTCGAGGTCACCGGGGATGGTGACGTGCGTGTTGTGGTCGACGGGGCTGAGCAGCTCGATCGCCTTCTCGGCGTCGCCGGCGTCGTACAACGGCAGCGCGGGTGTGTGCTTCGAGTAGCCGCCCGCGTTGGCCGCAGCCGCCTCGTCCTCGGCAAGGTGCGCGGAGTCGCGAAGCACGATCGCGGCCAGCTCGGCGGTCTCGGGGGTGCAGTACGCCGGACCGCTGAACCCGTTGCGGACCAGCAGCGGCAGGTAACCGCAGTGGTCCAGGTGCGCGTGCGTGAGCACCACGGCGTCGACCTTGGCCGGATCGATCGTCAGCGGCTCCCAGTTGCGCCGACGCCACACCCGCTCCCCCTGGAACAGCCCACAGTCGACCATCACCCGCACGCGGCCGGTGTCGACGAGGAACTTGCTCCCGGTGACGGTGCGTGCGGCACCGAGGAAGGTGAGCGACGCGTGCTGCTGCGGACCCTCCATCGCCGACCCCCTCACCTAGGCGCGTGCCGTCGTGCCGACGGTCGGCAGTGGCTGCCGGACTCCGCAAGACGCTCCTCGAGCTCCAGCTCCGCGTAGCCCGGCCTGCTCTCCGACGCGTTCTCGGGCAACCCGCGGGGGATGGGGCCGGGGTGGACCGCCGGGTGACCGACATGGCCGCCGGCGTCGGCCTTGATGATGCGGAGAGTGAGCACTGCCGAGCCTCCCTCGTGTCACTCCCAGCGTCGCGAGCGCACGCCGGGAACGGCAGAGGCGTAGGTCCCTGGGACGCACAGGGCCCTTTCGGACACCGCGCCCGTCTCGGTCCTTCACCCGCCCGGGCGGTGGTCTCGTCCTGTTGCCATGGTCGGGCTACCGGTAGGGGTCCGTGATGTCACGTAGCGCGGTCAGGGCCTGTCGGAGCTGGTCCATGCGCTCGGCGCCCAGGTGAGCCCGCCACTCGGCCTCGATGCGGTCCTCTTCGGCGCGCGCTATCGGCAGGGCGGCCTCGGCCCGGGGAGTCATTCGAACCAGTCGCGCGCGCCCGTCGGAGAGGTCTGGAACCCGCTCGACGTAGCCTGCACGCTCCAGCTTGTCGACGAGGGCCGTGGCCGTCTGCTTGGCGATCTGGGCGCGCTCGGCCAGCGTGCTCAGACGCGTGCCCTCGGTGTCGATTCCCATCATGAGCCGGCTCTGCGCGATGGTCACGTCATCGAAGCCGGCGTCGTGCACGGCGCGGAAGATCCGGTCCGCGGCAGCACGGGCGGCGATGAACATCAGCAGGCTGGTCGGCAGTTCCCGTGTCATGCAACCCCTATACATAGTCCCACAGTCGAACTATAATAGTTCGATCATAGGACCACTCTAGCGGAGGAGGCGTCATGACCGGGTCCCCCAGCCCGAGCGTCGTCGACTTCTGGCTCGACCCGGTGTGCCCCTTACCCCGTGGACGGCGTCACGCTGGCTGCGCGAGGTCGGAAAGCACAGGCCGCTGCCGCCGTCCGGGTCTTCGACGGCGCGCGGCTGCTCGCCGGCTACCCGCAGTTCTTCGAGCTTGAGCGCACCCGGGTACGCCCGCCGGTCTTCAACTGACGGAGGATGAGATGACCACGATGACCCCCGCTGAGGCGGATGCCGTGTGGGGTGCGATCGATGACCAGCGGACGCGCACCGCCGACCTGCTCGAGCAGCTCACGGCGGAGCAGTGGGACCACCCGTCCCTGTGCCAGGGCTGGACGGTTCGGCACGTCGCCGCCCACCTGACCCTGCAGCAGCAACGCGTTCGTGACGTCGCGGCCTTCGTCGCCCACAACCCCAGGATGCTGCGGAGCGTGACCCTGAACGCGACGATCCACGACTCCGCGCTGCTGCAGGCGCAAGCGCTGTCCAACCGGGAGATCATCTCCCGAATCAGGGCCATGGTCGGCTCGCGACGGCACAACGCCTTCGTGACACCGCTGGAGACCCTGACCGACATCCTCGTCCACAGCCAGGACGTCGCCATTCCGCTCGGCCTGGACCTCACGATGCGACCGACCGCGAGCACGCTCGCCGCCACCCGCCGATGGGACACCCGGGGCACCTGGCTCGCCATGGTCTTCCGCCGACTCCCCCTCGAGGGCTACCGTCTGACCGCCACCGACACCAGCTGGACCCGCGGGCAAGGACGCGAGGTCGCCGGGCCCATCGGGGCGATCCTGCTCCTGCTCACCGGCCGCAGTGCCGCTCTCGAACAGCTCACCGGCGAAGGCGCCGCCGACCTGCGCTCGGCTGTCTCCAGATCCGTGTAGGCAGACGGCCAGTCCGGACGCATCTCAACGTCCGGCGAAAGGTGGCCGTGGCCCCTCGCATGCCGGGTCAGGCCAAGCTTCGGAACCCCGACGCCCAGCTCCAGCGAGGCACCCCGTGAGTGTCATCGAGGGGTCAACACGCAGGACTCGTTGCCCTCGGGGTCGGCAAGCACCACGTGACCCTCCCTGACCAGAAGCCCACGAGATCGTGGGGGTCGTTCGCATCGAAACAGAGCGCGACAAGATGTGGAGTCATCAGCATCTCCGGCCTGCCGACGGACCGCCGCAGACCGGGACATCGTCCGCGCCGAGCCGGGTGAGCAACGCTAGGGCGCCCGGGGACCACGCGGCAAAGCACTTGGCCAGTGGCGATGCCCATGCAGGTCGCCGGCGTTGAGGCCGCACGAGCGCCCGCGCCTCGACACCGGACAGCCGTCGTCTTCGACCACCGCCGGCCGGAGACGCTGCGGGCACACCCGGTCAGAGCCAGTTCATCGGGTTCGTGGTGCGCCCGTTCTTGAAGACCATGAAGTGCAGGTGGCAGCCGGTGGAGAACCCGGTGGTGCCGACGTAGCCGATGATCTCCCCCTGTCGTACGTAGTCGCCCACGTAGGTGGAGTAGCGGCTGAGGTGGTTGTAGGTGGTCGTCACCGAGACCCCGCGCATGTACCCGTGGCTGATGATCACGCGGTTGCCGTAGCCCACGTTGTAGTAGCGACCGATCACGCGACCGCCCGCCGCGGCGCGCACGGGGTACCCGCAGCGGGCGCCGAAGTCGGTGCCGTCGTGCAGGCGCCACTGCCGGTAGATCGGGTGGAGCCGCATGCCGTACTGCGAGGTGATGTAGGTGTCGACCGGCATCGTCATCAGGCTCCGGCTGGCCTTCTCCGCCTTCTTCGCCTTGGCGATCGAGGCGGCCTTGGCGCGGGCGATCGCCTCCCTCGTGCGACGGCGGCGCTCGCGGGCCTGCTGCTGCTTGATGAGCTGGGCGATCTTGTCGCGCTCCTTTCGCAGCTGGCCGAGCCGGCGCTGGTCGGCGCGCTTGGTCTGCAGCGCCTTCGCGCGTGCCTTCTCCCTGGCGTCGAGCGCCTCGGCGACGTGCTCGGAGGCCGCGGCCGCACGCGCCTCGACCGCCCGCTTCTTCTCCAAGGTCTCGGCGGCCGCCTTGCGGCGCTCGGCGACCTCGGCGCGGGCCTCGGCGACCCGCTTGCGCTGCAGCTCGAGGAGAACCGCCGACGCCTCGAGCCGGCTCAGCGTGGCCGCCTCCTTGTCGAGCACGTTCTGCACCACGTTCAGCTGACCGCTGAGCTCGGTGGGGTCCTTGGAGGTCAGCACCATGGTGAGCCCCATCAGTCCGGGCGAACCCGCCTGGTAGGTCTCGGCGGCTATCCCGCGGAGCACCTCCTCCTGGGCGTCGTGGCTGCGCTTGCCGCGGGCGTACGCTGCCTGGGCGCGGACCAGACGGGCGTTCGCCTGGTCCAGCTCGGACTGCATCTGCGCGTCGAGGATGGCCGCCGCGGTGACCTCTGCCTGGCGCCGGTCGAGCTCCGCCTCGGCCGAGGCGAGCTTCTCCTCGGTTCTGTCGACGAGGGCGCTGGCGCGGACAAGAGCGCGGCTGGAGTGGCGGAGCTCCTCCTGGGCCTGGGAGATCTCGCGGTGGACCCGCTGCTTGCGGTCGCCGAGCTCGTTGGCCGGCGCGGACGGCACGGCGGCCAGGCTCAAGGAGACGCTCAGCGCCACCAGGACTGCGATGAGACTGCGTCGAGGGTGTCGGTTGAGTGCACGGGGGAAGGCGGCATGCACCGGTCTGCCTCTGTTCCGAGTCGATCGTGGGACGGGTCGACCGTAGGGCAGATCGGAGGCGAATCGTGGGACGTGGACGGTTAAGTCACATGTGTCTCATCAGTCCCGGAGGTCCCAGCAGCCCCGCGGGCGCCGTGCTCGAGCGGGCTGCCGCGTCACTAGGCTGCGACGGGCATACCCGAAACCAGTGGAGGGCAGCCGTGGCCGAGCAGTTCCGAATCAGCGCCGAGACCGCACTCACCGTGGTGGTGACGACGGTCATGATCTACCTGGCCTTCATCGCACTGGTCCGGCTCACCGGCTCGCGCAGCCTGACCGGCCTCGCCAGCTTCGACTTCGCGGCGGTGGTGGCGCTCGGCGCGGTGATCGGCCGCACGATCCTGTTGAAGGAACCGACGCTGATGATCGGGCTCGTGGCTCTCAGCACACTGTTCGGGATGCAAGGCCTCCTCGGTCTGCTCCGCCAGAACCGGCGCGTCGACCGCCTGATCCACCGGCGGCCCACCATGCTCGTCTTCCAGGGCGAGCTGCTCAGGGAGAACATGCGTGCCTGTCACGTGGTCGAGGACGAGATCCGCCAGACCCTCCGGCGCGCCGGCGCTCGTTCCCTCGACGACGCGGAGTGCGTCGTACTGGAGAGGAACGGAGCCGTCAGCGTCGTCCTCGCAGGTGCGCGGCTCGACCCCTGGCTCATCGCGGACGTGGCCGGCGTGGAACCACCACGACGCAGCTGACCCACTCGGTCCGAAACGCCGCGGCACGCGTCACAGCTGCTGCGCACCCCCGGCTCGCGCGCCACGTCGGCGAGCCGGGTGGCCTCGTGGTCGTGTACGGCGGACGCGGCGGCGCCCCTTCGCCACAAGGGAAGAACCGTGCGCTTGTTCGTGCCCTCGAGCTCGAAGGCCGTCGCGGCATAGGGGGTGCATGCCGACGAGCTGGACGCCGTGGTCAACGCCACCCGTGTGGTGGGCGACCTGATCGCGTGGTCGCTCGGCGCTGTCGTCCCCTGGTCACGCGGCCGCAGTGGCGGGTGATGGTTGCACGTGGCGCGGGTGGACCGTCAGATCGGGGCCGCCGAGGTCATCGAGTTCTGTCGGTGGTCGAAGGTATGTTCGACTCATGATCGATCTGGACGGGCTGGCCGACCTGGACGCCGAGGGTGTCCTGGCCGGGGCCGAGCGTGCCCAGGCCGAGATGGTCGCCGCGGAGACGGCCCGGTTCTTCCTGGCCGCGCACTGGGTGGACCTGCACGCGGGCGAGGCACTGGAGGAGCAGCGGCGGCGTCGGGGGGTGCGGGTGCTGCCGGGGATGGAACGCTCCCGGCCGGCGGGGGCGGACGGCACCCCGGAGGTCGCTGAGTTCGCGGCGATGGAGCTCGGCGCGGTGCTGGGCATGGGTCCGACCGCGGCGTGGTGCTTCCAGCGGGACGCGGTGAACACCCGGCACCGCCACCCCCTGCTGTGGGCGGCACTGGGACAGGGGCGGGCGCGGGTGTGGCAGGCCCGCGAGGTCGCCCGGCGGTGCGCGTCCGCGGGGCTGGACCG
>DASTPU010000128.1:0-10558 GCA_035762105.1 Nocardioidaceae bacterium
CCGCCGATGTAGTAGCGAGCCATGTCCGAGAGGCCGGCGTACCCGGACTCGTCGTAGAAGAGCGGCTCGCCGTTGTTCCAGATCGACGAGTGGACGTGCATGCCGGAGCCGTTGTCGCCGAAGATCGGCTTGGGCATGAAGGTCGCGGTCTTGCCGTTGCGCCACGCGACGTTCTTGACGAGGTACTTGAACTTCATCACCGCGTCGGCGGAGGAGAGCAGCTCGTCGAAGCGCCAGTTGATCTCGGCCTGGCCGGCGGTGCCGACCTCGTGGTGGGCGCGCTCGACCTGCAGGCCGGCCCGCTCGAGCTCGACGGTGATCTCGTCGCGCAGCTCGGAGAAGTGGTCGACCGGCGGGACCGGGAAGTAGCCGCCCTTGTACTTCACCTTGTAGCCGCGGTTGTTGTCCTCGGAGCCGGTGTTCCAGGCACCGGCCTCGGAATCGATGTGGTAGTAACCGGCGTTCGCCTTGGTCTCGAAGCGCACCGAGTCGAAGACGTAGAACTCGGCCTCGGGGGCGAAGTACGCGGTGTCGCCGATGCCGGTGCTCTTGAGGTACGCCTGCGCCTTGCGCGCGATGTTGCGGGGGTCGCGGCTGTAGGCCTCACCGGTGAGCGGGTCGTGGATGAAGAAGTTGACGATCAGCGTCTTGTGCGTGCGGAACGGGTCGAGGTACGCGGTGGTCGGGTCCGGGAAGAGCGACATGTCGGACTCGTGGATGGCCTGGAAGCCACGGATCGAGGAGCCGTCGAAGCTCAGGCCGTCCTCGAACACCGACGCGTCGAACGACGACACCGGGACCGTGAAGTGCTGCATCACGCCGGGCAGGTCGCAGAATCGTACGTCGATCATCTCGACGCCTTCGTCCTTGATGTACTTCAAGAGCTCGTCGGCGTTTGCGAACATTCGTCCTCCTCGGCCGCACGTGGTCGCGGGCCAGATCTCATTCGAAGATTTCTGCGATGCGACGCTGCACCACCGCCCAGAACTTATGCAGGGGCGATTAAGTGACCGTATCCGGTTTGTTTCGCGCATGTAACAACCTGGGGGGAGGATCACAGGTGCCCTGGACCGGTCCTGGCCGGTCCGGCGCCCGGCTGCCCGGTAGCGTTGGCCGGGTGAGCGACGCGTCCTCTCCAGCCGGTGCCTATCCCGCCTACCCGGGTGAGCGTCTCGGTCTTCCCCGCACCGGTCCGGGCTCCGTCGCCGGGTGGGGCCGCCGGTTCGCCGCCCTGCTGATCGACTGGATCGCCAGCACGCTCGTGGCGGCGCTGGTCTTCGGCTACCAGTGGTTCGGCGCGACCGCGGGGGAGCAGGGCTGGGTCGGTGCGACGCCGCTGCTGGTCTTCCTCCTCGAGGCCGCCTTCCTCACCGCCCTCGCGGGCGGCTCCTTCGGCCAGCTCACCATGCGCGTGAGCGTGGTCCATCTCGACGGCCGGCCGGTCAACCTGCTCGAGGCGCTCCTGCGCACCTTCCTGATCCTCCTCGTCGTCCCGCCGCTGGTGTTCAACCGCGACCAGCGCGGCCTCCACGACATGGCGGTCAAGTCGGTCACCCTCAGGCGCTGACCTCCGGGGACCAACGCCCCTGTCCCGCGGCCCGGCGCCGCTCCTAGCGTGGAGGGAGGCAGAGTCCCGCCGGAGGTGTGTCATGTACGCGAACCGCGCCGAAGCCGGCCGAGAGCTGGCCCGCAGTCTCAAGCACCTGAGAGGACCCGACCTCGTGGTGCTCGGCCTCCCCCGAGGGGGAGTGCCTGTCGCCTACGAGGTGGCGCGGGAGCTGGACGCGCCGCTCGACGTGATCGTCGTGCGCAAGCTCGGTGTGCCCTTCCAGCCCGAGCTCGCGATGGGCGCCGTCGGTGAGGAGGGGATCCTCGTCCTCAACCGCGACGTAGTGCGGCTGGCCCACGTGAGCGAGGAGGAGATGGCCTCGGTCGAGCGTCGCGAGCTGGCGGTCGTCGCGGAGCGGGCGGCGAGGTTCCGGGCCGGGCGACCGCGGCGCTCCCTGGACGGGAAGACCGCGCTGATCGTGGACGACGGGGTCGCGACCGGGGCCACCGCACGCGCGGCGTGCCGGGTGGCGAGGGCGCTGGGCGCGCACCGGGTGGTGCTCGGTGTGCCGGTCGGCCCGCCGGAGACCGAGGAGCGGTTCCGTGACGAGGTCGACGAGCTGGTCTGCCCCGACATGCCGTTCGGGTTCTACGCCGTCGGCCAGTTCTACCGCGACTTCTCGCAGACCAGCGACGACGAGGTGACCTCGCTGCTGACCCGCCGGGCCGCCGAGGTCGAGAGCGTCAGGGTGGCGGAGGAACCGACGGCAGCGATCGACGAGGACGTCGAGATCCCCCTCGAGAGCGCGACGCTGCACGGTCGACTGACCGTTCCGGCCGGTGCCCAGGGGGTCGTGCTCTTCGCGCACGGCAGCGGCAGCAGCCGGCACAGTCCACGGAACAGGTACGTCGCCGAGGTGCTCCAGCGCGCCGGCATCGGCACGTTGCTCTTCGACCTGCTCACCACCGACGAGGAGCACGACCGGCGGATGGTCTTCGACGTCGGCCTGCTCGCCGACCGGCTGGCCGACGTGACCGCGTGGGTGCGCGAGCAGCCCGCCGTCGGGGGACTGCCGATCGGCTACTTCGGCGCGAGCACCGGTGCAGCGGCCGCGCTGGGGGCGGCCGCCGACCCCGGCCAGGAGATCGCCGCGGTCGTGTCACGGGGCGGCCGGCCGGACCTCGCGATCCCGCGGCTGCCCCAGGTCAAGGCCGCGACGCTGTTCGTCGTCGGCGGGCGCGACACGATGGTCCTCGACCTGAACCGCGAGGCCCAGCGGCACCTCCGCTGCAAGAACGAGCTGGCCGTCGTACCCGGGGCCACGCACCTGTTCGAGGAGCCGGGCACGCTGGCCCAGGCTGCGGGCCGGGCGCGCGACTGGTTCAGCGAGCACCTGCTGCCGGCCGCTCCAGGGTGAGCTGGGCGACGTCGAGGTAGCCGGACCGGAAGCCGGCCTCGCAGTAGGCGAGGTAGAACTCCCACATCCGGCGGAAGGTCGCGCCGAAGCCGAGCGCGGCGACGGCCGGCCAGTTCCTCATGAACTGCTCGCGCCAGATCCGGAGGGTGTGGCCGTAGTGCTGCCCCATCCTGAAGGTGTCGGTCACCGCCAGCGACGTGTGCTCGTCGAGCACCTCGTCGATCACCTCGGTGGAGGGCAGCAGCCCGCCGGGGAAGATGTACTTGTGGATCCACGTGTACGTGTCCCGTGTGGCGAGGTAGCGGTCGTGCCCGAGCAGGATCGCCTGGATCACGGCCTTCCCGCCCGGCGCGAGCAGTGAGTCGATCGCGGAGAAGTACGTCGGCCAGTACTTCTCACCGACCGCCTCGATCATCTCCACGCTGACCACGGCGTCGAAGCGTCCGGTCTGGTCGCGGTAGTCGCGCAGCGCGATGTCGACCCGGTCGGCGACGCCGGCCGCCTCGACGCGCTGCTGTGCGAGCGCCGCCTGCTCGGTGGAGATCGTGATCGTGGTGACCTCCGCGCCGCGCTGGGCGGCGCGGATCGCGAGCGTGCCCCAGCCGGTGCCGATCTCGAGCACCCGGCTGCCCTCGCGGACGCCCGCCGCGTCGAGGATCGCGTCGACCTTGCGCAGCTGGGCGGGCTCGAGGTCGGCGGACGTCGGCGCCGGGTCCAGGGTCTCGAAGAGCGCCGAGGAGTACGACAGCGACGGGTCGAGGAAGGACGCGAACATCTCGTTGGACAGGTCGTAGTGCCGCTCGATGTTCTTGCGCGCCCCGGTCCTGCTGTTCTCGGGGTTGAGGCCGCGGGGGAGTACGGCATGCCGCAGCCTGTAGAAGGCCGGGGGGATGAGGTCGGTCAGCCGCTCGGCGAACGGGGCCAGCGCGTCGGCCAGGTCGGTGTCCGAGGCGGCGCGCCACTCGCCGGCCATGTAGGACTCGCCCAGCCCGATCATCGGGCTCTTCCCGAGCCGCGCGAAGAACGGCTCCGGCTCCACGACCTCGATGGTCGGCGGTCCTCCCGCGCCGTACACCGCGCCGTCGACCAGCCGCGCGGTGACCGGCACCTTCGTCAGCACCCGACGCAGCACCTGACGGGCCACGCGGCCGCGCACGCCGTAGGCCGGCGCCGCGGGGAGTCCCCAGGCGGCGTTGTCCTCGGGGCTGGCGAGAGTGTCCTGGGTGACCTGGGTGACCCGGGTGGTGTCGGGGGTTTCGTGGGAGGGGACGTCGAGCGTGGTCATGACATGCCTTTCGGAGCCTGGTGCGCAGGGCGCGGAACGACGGGGAGCCGGCGCAGCCAGAGCCGGACTCCGTGCCAGCGGATGAGTGCGGAGACCCGCTGGGAGGGCAGCGGGTTGCCTGCCACTCTTCGGAGTGTGCGCCCGCGGGTTGCGGGCTCGAGGTCTCCGTGGACCGCTGCGGTGAACAGCGTGCGACCGTCCGGGGCGGTCAGCGAGATGGCCACCGCGACCTGGTCGTCGGTGAGCCGGGTGGTGATGTCGTAGCGCCCCTCGACCGCGAAGAACGGGGAGACGTAGAACGTCTTGTCCGTCGTCGTCCGGGTCGGTGAGGGGCGCTCCACCGACAGGGGGTAGCAGTGTCGGTCGCCGTAGGTGTTGTGCACCTCGGCGAGCACGCCCTCGAGCTCGCCGCGCTCGTCGAAGCAGAAGTACGTCGTCAGCGGGTCGAACACGTAGCCGAGGCTGCGCGCGTTGGCCAGGAGGAGCACCCGGTGTGCCGTCCAGGGCAGCTCCTGGGCCTCGATGAACCCGCGCACCTTCTCGACGAGCGGCCGGTCGTCGCCGGCGGCGAAGTGGTCCCGGGACCGGATCGACACCAGCGGGCGCAGCCACCGGGGGAAGGCGGCGTTCGGGTCGTCGGCGTCGACCAGCCACATCGTCGTCCGGTGCGAGAACTCGTAGGTGAACGGCCGCAGGCGCCGGTGGTGCACCAGCGCGTGGACCGAGGCCGGGCTCGTCGTGGTCACGCTCACCAGGTTGCTCCAAGCGCCTCCGCTGCCGCGACCCCCGCACGACAGCCGTCCTCGTGGAAGCCCCAGCCGTGGTAGGCGCCGGCGAAGGCGAGGCGGTCGGTGTTGAGCGCGGCGAGCCTGCTCTGCGCGGCGACGGACTCGGCGGTGTAGGTGGGGTGCTCGTAGGTCATCGTCGCGATCACGTGCTCGGGTGCCGGGCCGTCCTCCGGGTTGAGCGTGACGATCAGCGGGTCGGCCTCGCTGTGCCCCTGGAGCCGGTTCATCCAGTAGGACACCCGCGTCCGGTCGGTGAGCGAGTCGCAGTCCTCGAGCCGGTAGTTCCAGCTCGCGCGGCCGCGGCGGTCCTCGGGCAGCGCGGTCTCGTCGCGGTGCAGCCAGGCGACGTTGGTGGAGTACTCGAACGCGCCGAGCACCTCCTGCTCCTCCTGACCGGCGTCGGTCAGCAGGGCGAGGGCGTGGTTCGCGTGCGTGGCGATGACGACCTTGTCGAAGCTGTGGTGCTCGTTCGGGCCACCGTCGTGGGAGACCGCGTCGATCTCCACGCTCTCGGGCTTGCGGCTGACCGCGGTGACCCGGGTGCCGGGACGTACGACGTCGAGCCGACGCGTGATCGCCCGGACGTAGGACCGCGAGCCGCCGACGACCGTGTGCCAGGTCGGGGCGTCACCGAGGGTGAGGAAGCCGTGGTGGCGGAGGAACGCGAACAGGTAGGCCGCCGGGTAGGCGAGCGCCTCGTTGTGGCCCATCGACCACACGCACGACACGACCGGCAGCGCGTAGTGGGTCACGAAGTGCTGGTCGAAGCCGCGCTCGGTGAGGAAGTCGCCGTAGGTCAGCCCCGAGGTCGGGTGCTCCTCGAGGAACTCGAGCGCCGACCTCTGGAAGGACCGGATCTGGAGCAGCAGCCGCCAGAAGCCGGGGTCCACCGCGCGGCGGCGCTGGGAGAAGATGCCGTTCGCCTTGCGGCCACCGGTGTAGCTCAGGCCGCACCCGGAGCAGGAGATGTTCATGCTCATCTCCGTCGGCCGGGTGCGCACGCCGAGCTCGCTGAACATCCGGCGGAGCAGCGGGTAGGTGCGGTCGTTGAGCACGATGAAGCCGGAGTCCACGGGCACGCTCTGCCCGCCGGAGACCTCGACGTCGTGCGTGTGCGCGTGGCCGCCGATCCTCGGCTCGGCCTCGAACAGGGTGACGTGGTGGGTGCGCTGAAGCAGGTAGGCCGCCGTCAGTCCGGAGATGCCGCCGCCGATGACCGCGACGGTCGGCCGCTCGTCGTACGGCGGGCTGCTGCTGGTGTCCTGGGGTTCCCTCATGCCCCTCGTTCGGGCCGCACGCGGGGGCGGATTGGTCCAGGTCGGTAAAGGAAACCGAACGTTCACCGATCTGGCTCGACGATCTCGAGCCGCACCCGCTTGTTGCCCCTGCCCTTCGACTCGGTGCCGGTGACCGCGACCCGGCCGACCTCGGCGGTGCTGAGCACGTGTGTGCCCCCGTCGGCCTGCTTGTCGAGCCCGACGATGTCGATGACCCGCAGCGGGTCGATCTCGCGCGGGATCAGGTTGGCCGCGGTCCGGATCAGCGCGTGGTCCTCGTCGGCGACCTCGCGGCCCACGAACTCGACGAGGATCTCGCGAGCAGCGGCGATCTCCTCGTTGATCCGGGCCTCCACCTGGCGGCCGAACTCCGCCGACATCGACGGCAGTGGGAAGTCGAGTCGGCCCTTGCCGGGGTCCATGTTGCCGCCGGTGACCGCGACCTGGTGGTCGGCCCAGATCACGCCGCAGAGGATGTGCAGCGCGGTGTGGGTACGCATGGTCAGGTGTCGCCGGTCCCAGTCGAGCACGCCCTGCGTGTCCGTGCCCTCGGCAGGTAGCGCGCCGGGGTCGCCCGCGAGCGCCTCGAGGTCCACCCAGTGCCAGATCGTCGCCGGGTCCTCGCGGTCGCGGGCCACCCGGACGACCGGTGCGGCGCCGCCGTCCCAGGTCAGCGTCCCGGTGTCGTGCGGCTGGCCCCCGCCTCCGGGGTAGAAGGCGGTACGGCGGAGGGCGACGCGGGCCTCTGCCCGGTCGACGCGGATGACCGTCGTACCGAAGTCGCGGACGTAGGCGTCCACGGAGAACAGCTCGGTCTCGGCAAGGCCGGCCGGGGCACCGGCGGGGACACGTCCGGGTACGGCCATCGGGGGCTCCCTCCGCGAGGCGGCCGGTCTTCTGATCAACGTACCCCGCAGATCGGCCCGGAGTAGCCTCGACGGCGACCCCGGACCCGACCCAGGAGGCACGATGGGCCCCGCCCTGCGATCCCGGACCGCACGCGCTGCGGCCGCCGTTCCGGTGCTGCTGCTCGTGCTCGCCGGCTGCAACGGGGACACGAGCGAGCCCGCGGCGTCGGGCGCGTCGGCATCCGGGTCCTCGGCCCCGCCGTCCCCGAGTGATACGCCCACCGAGGCGGAGGTGACCCAGGAGGCCCAGGACGAGCCGCCCGCCGGCCAGGGGACGTGGGACGAGGGGACCCTCGTCCCGGCGATGATGGCCGCCATGGCGGACCAGCGGACCGCTCACTTCCGGATGACGACCAGCGGAGGCGGCGCGGACGTCGACGCCGAGGGGGAGATGGCGTTCCGCGGGAAGACCGCGGACATGGCGATGACCATGAGCGGCGCGACCCTGGGCGCGGCGTCGATGGAGATCCGGTCGGTCGACCAGGTCGTCTACCTGTCGATGCCGCCGATGACGCCCAAGGGGAAGTTCGTCGAGATCCGGCCCGGTGACACGTCCTCGCCGTTCGCCGGGATGACGGACCAGATGCAGGTCGACCCGCGCGACAGCGTGAGGGCCTTCGAGGCCGGCCTGCGCAAGGTGACCTACCTCGGCGAGGAGTCGGTGCGCGGGGAGGACCTCGAGCGCTACCGGCTCACCGTCGACTTCGGCGCGGTGGCGAAGGCCCAGGGCATCCCGCGCACGGCAGACATGCCGAAGACCGTCGACTACCTCATGTGGCTCGACGACCGGGCGCTGATGCGGCGCATGGAGCTCGAGGTGATGACCGTGGGCATGGTCATGGAGATGTCGCAGTGGGGCGAGCCGGTGTCGATCGAGGCACCCGCCCGCCGGGACGTCGTCGCGGCCCCGGGGCAGTAGCCCCGTCCGTCGTACCGGCGGCGGGTGTTGTTGCGCTCCTCGCCGGTCGCGCCACGTCCGCCGACGGCCGGACTCGCGCTTTCTGTCCCTTTTGCGTGGTCGAAGTTGGTTCGGTCCGACCAGTATCACGGTGCGGACGTGCGCCGAGTGAGGCCGGAACGGGGCATGGCCGCGGTCCCCTCCCGCCCCCTTCACTTGAGCCGTGTGTTGCTGCGCCGACGGACGGCGCGGCGCTTCGACAAGGGGGATCCACCATGACTGCTCGAACAGTGCTCAAGCGCGCCACCGTCGTGACCGGCGCGGCCGCGGCGCTCCTGCTCGCCGGCACCACCGGCGCCTCGGCATGGCACTGCTACGTGCCGATGTACTCGCTGGACGGGCCGACGTCGTCGGCGAACTGGTTCGTCGCCAGTGCCGAGCTCGGCGCGGCGGAGCTCGCGGGCTTCCCGACCGAGTGCGACGCAGCGCGGGAGGCCGGCTACGCGGCGCTCGACGAGGCGGGCCTGCCGGTCGGCATCAAGATCTTCGAGAAGATGACGATCGGCGAGGGGTTCAACCTCAAGGACTACGCCGAGGACCACGACTACATGGGCCCGAGCGGGAGCGGCCAGGGCGCCGCGAACAACCCGACCGGCGCCGACGGGACCGGGCTGGAGTACTTCGGCGCCGGCTCCACGGTGGCTCAGGACATGGTCGGCACCTACATCGCCGGCGCCTCCGCCGTGACCTGCGGCGAGGAGTGACGTCCTCCACGAGCCACGAGGCGCCGTCCCTGGTACCGGGATGGCGCCTCGTCGACGTCGGGTCGCTCAGCGGCCGCGCATGTTCTGGCGGGCGCCCTTGAGGTTCGTGGGCATCGGGCCCTTGGGGAGCGGCACGTTCGGCCGGGTCGCGTCGAGCGCGCGCAGCCGCGCGAGGACGTCGGTCAGCTGCGCCGGCTTCACCTTGCGGCCGAGCTTCTGCACGTGGCGGACCAGCTTCGGCAGCGGCACCGCGCCCTCGGTGTTTCCCACGACCACCTCGTGGATCGGCACCTCGGAGGCGACCCGCTCGTGCTTGCGGCGCTGGTCGGTCATCAGCGCCTTGAGACGGTTGGGGTTGCCCTCACCGACGAGCACGATGCCGGGCGGGCCGACCACGCGGTGCACCACGTCCTGCTGGCGGTTGAAGCCGACGGCCGGCTCCACGGTCCAGCCACGTCGGAGCATGCCGAGCGCGGCAGCGGCAGCGCCCGGCTGGCCCTCGATCTGCTTGTAGCCCGCGTGCTGGGCGCGGCGGCCGAACACGATCAGCACGGCCAGGACGCCGAGCAGGACCGCGCCGACCAGGTCGAGGACCCAGTGGCCGGGCAGGAACCACAGGAGCAGGAACGCCAGGCCGGCGGTCAGCACGAACCAGCCGAGGAGGATCAGCCCGATCTTGGGGTCGGACTGCTTGGTCATCCGGTAGCTGGCCGCGATCTGCGACATGCGGCCGCTCTTGGCGGAGTCCTTCTTCTTCCTGAACATCGTGTGTTCGCTGCCTCGTTCTGCGTGATGGGTTGTAGCCGAACGGCTCGTCGGCACAGTCTCTCAGACGCCGGCGGCGGCGCTCGCCTGAGCCTCTCGGGCGTCGATCGCCTGCTGGTAGAGCCGTCCGGCGCGGTACGACGACCGCACGAGCGGCCCCGACATCACGCCGGAGAAGCCGATCTCCATGGCCTCGTCGTGGAGCTCGACGAACTCCTCCGGCTTCACCCACCGCTCGACGGGGTGGTGCCGCGGGGAGGGCCGCAGGTACTGGGTGATCGTAACCAGGTCGCAGCCGGCCTCGTGCAGGTCGCGGAGCGCCTGGGAGACCTCCTCGCGGGTCTCGCCCATGCCCAGGATCAGGTTCGACTTGGTGACCAGGCCGAACGCGCGGGCCTGGGTGAGCACGTCGAGGGAGCGGTCGTAGCGGAACGCCGGGCGGATCCGCTTGAAGATCCGCGGGACGGTCTCGACGTTGTGCGCGAGGACCTCCGGCCGGGACTCGAACACCTCCTGGAGGAGGTCGGGCTTGCCGTTGAAGTCCGGGATGAGGTTCTCGACGCCGGTGTCCGGGTTCAGCTCGTGGATCGCGCGGACGGTCTCGGCGTACAGCCAGGCGCCGCCGTCGGGCAGGTCGTCACGGGCGACACCGGTGATCGTCGCGTAGCGCAGGCCCATGCTCCGGACGCTCTCGGCCACCCGGCGTGGCTCGTCGCGGTCGAGCGGCTGCGGCTTGCCGGTGTCGATCTGGCAGAAGTCGCAGCGCCGGGTGCACTGGTCACCACCGATGAGGAAGGTCGCCTCGCGGTCCTCCCAGCACTCGAAGATGTTCGGGCAGCCGGCTTCCTGGCAGACCGTGTGCAGGCCCTCGGACTTCACGAGGTTCTGCAGCTCGGTGTACTGGGGT
>DASTPU010000129.1:0-38262 GCA_035762105.1 Nocardioidaceae bacterium
CGTCGTATCCAGCGGTTCCTGTCGCAGAACACCTACGTCGCGAAGCAGTTCACCGGCATCGAGGGCTCGACGGTCCCGATCGAGGACACGATCGAGGCCTTCACGAAGATCGCCGACGGAGAGTACGATCACGTCGCGGAGCAGGCCTTCTTCATGTGCGGTGGCCTCGACGACGTCGAGCGCAAGTGGGCCGAGATCCAGAAGAACCTCTGAGGTTCTTCCCCATGAACGACCCCGTCCCGCGGGGTACCGGTGGAAGACACCGGGCCTCGCGGGACGGGATCACCAGGGATCCGGCAACACCCACACCAACCGAAACTCAAGACGAAGACATGAGGAGTCCGCGTGAGTGACGACCTGCTTCACGTCGAGCTGGTCGCAGCCGACCGGCTCGTCTGGTCCGGCGAGGCGAAGATGGTCATCGCCCGCACCACCGAGGGCGACGTCGGCATCCTGCCCAACCACGCCCCGATGCTCTCCCTGATGGTCGACGGCGTCGTCGACGTACAGACCGCCGAGGGGGAGACCTGGGTGGCCGCCGTGGACGCCGGCTTCCTGTCCGTGGCGAACAACCGCATCTCGATACTGTCCGAGCACGCCGAGATGTCCCACGAGATCGACCTCGAGAAGGCCCGCGCCGAGCTCGAGCGCGCCAAGACCGCGGGCGAGTACGACACCGAGGCAGAGGCTGAGGAAGCCATCCGCCGCGCCGAGGCTCGCATCCGAGCCGTCGAGCGTGCATCCTGATTGATCGCGGGGGTACCGGCGTCCTGCCGGGTATCAGTCGTCAGATGCGGAGGGGATAGATGCCGTGGTGGGCGTGGCTGCTCGACGTGGCCGGTGTCCTGCTGCTGCTTGCCCTGCTCTACGGCATCGCCCTGGTCGTCCGCCGACGCTGGATCTCCCGCGACGGCGGGACCTTCGAGTTCAGCGTCCGCGTCCGGTCCGAAAGGGCCGGGCGCGGATGGGGTCTGGGGGTGGGCCGCTACGGCGGTGACGTCCTGGAGTGGTTCCGGATCTTCTCCCTGGCGCCCGGCCCCAAGCTGAGCTTCTCCCGCACCGACCTCGAGTACGTCGGGCGCCGGGAGCCGGAGGGAGCGGAGTCGTACTCCCTCTACTCCGGCCACACCGTCGTCATGTGCGACACGCCCACCGGGCGGCTGGAGATCTCGATGAGCCCCGAGGCGCTCACCGGTTTCCTCGCCTGGCTCGAGGCAGCGCCCCCCGGCCGCAAGGTCCAGCGCCGTTGAAGCGGACCGATTACCAGGGTATGTCGGAAAAATTCCTCTTCCCATGGCGTACGACCCATGGGAAGAGGCAAATCGCCTACATACCCTGGTAAACCGGCCTACGTCGGAGCCGCGGGGCGGGCGTGGCTACCGCTCCCCGCCGGGCTTCCAGAGTACGTCGCCCTCTTCCCGGTTCGCGTGCCGGGCGAGGATGAACAGCAGGTCGCTGAGCCGGTTCAGGTACTTGATCGCGAGGACGTTCATCGACTCCTCGTGCTGCTCCCAGGCGGCCCACGCGGCTCGCTCGGCGCGGCGGGTGACGGTGCGCGCCACGTGGAGCAGGGCGGCGCCGGGGGTCCCGCCGTTGAGGATGAACGAGCGGAGGTTCTCGAGGTCCTCGTTGTACTGGTCGCACCAGGCCTCGAGCCGGTCGACGTACTCCTGCTCGATCCGCAGCGCGGGGAACTCGGGGTCCTCCACCACCGGCGTGGCGAAGTCGGCACCGACGTCGAAGAGGTCGTTCTGGACCGTCCGCAGCACCGTGACGACGTCCTCGTCGAGCCCGCCGAGCGCGATGGCGGCTCCGATGTGGGCGTTCGCCTCGTCGACGTCGGCGTAGGCATGCAGGCGGAGGTCGTTCTTGTGCGTCTCGCTCATGTCGCCGAGACGGGTCCGGCCGGCGTCGCCGGTGCGGGTGTAGATGCGGGTGAGGTTGACCATGGGCACAACCCTAGAGCCGCCGGGGCAGGGGTGGCAGGTGGCGGGGGGTGGGATAGCTCGCAGTATCGTGCTCGGATGCGCGAACCCGGGAAGCACGACGCGCCGCAGGAGGGACTGGGAGGGGCCAGGCACGTCCACGTGCTCGGCGTGACCGGCTCCGGCAAGACCACCGCCGCGGCCAGGACCAGCGAGGCCACCGGCATCCCGTGGACCGGGGTCGACCCGTCCCAGCCCAGGGTCCCGCGGTTCACCGGCCACCATGACCTCGAGCGCCGGGTCGCGAAGCCGGAGCCGGTGACCCTCTCGCAGACCGCCGAGCAGGTGGGCTGATGGAAGGCTTCCGGGTCCGCTCCGAGGGGCCGCTGTCGTACCCGCTGCAGGGCACCGCCACGGTCGGCGGCGCCAAGAACAGCGCCCTCAAGCTCATGGCCGCGGCGCTGCTCGCACCGGGCACCACAGTGCTCACCAACGTCCCCGACATCCTCGACGTCGCGGTGATGGCCCGCCTGCTCGAGCGGCTCGGCTGCAAGGTCGTGGTCGAGCACGACGCGCAGGGGAGGGTCACGATCGACGTCCCCGAGGAGCTCGCGTTCGAGGCGCCGTACGACCTGGTCCGCCGGCTGCGTGCCTCGATCAGCGTCCTCGGGCCGCTCGTCGCCCGCTGCCGGAGGGCCAAGGTGGCGCTCCCGGGTGGCGACAACATCGGGTCCCGCGGCCTCGACATGCACATCCGGGGCCTGCAGGAGCTCGGCGCGACGGTGGAGATCGAGCACGGGTACGTCGTCGCCGACGCCCGCCCGGGGCTGGCCGGGACGAACCTGTGGCTGGACTTCCCGAGCGTAGGAGCCACCGAGAACCTGCTGATGGCCGCCGTGCTCACCCCGGGCGTCACCGTGATCGACAACGTCGCTCGCGAGCCCGAGATCGCCGACCTGTGCCAGATGCTCGTCGAGATGGGGGCGCGGGTCGAGGGGATCTCGACCTCGACGCTGACCATCGAGGGCGTCGACCGGCTGCACCCCGTCGAGCACGCCACGGTGTCGGACCGGATCGTCGCCGGCACGTGGGCCTTCGCGACCGCCATCGCCGGCGGCGACCTCGTCGTCGAGGGCGGGCGCGCACACCACCTCGACATCGCGCTGGACAAGATGGCATCTGCCGGTGCCGTCGTCGAGACCCTCGAGAACGGCTTCAGGGTGTACGTCGACCGGCGGCTCGAGGCCTTCGACGTGGTGACGCTGCCCTACCCGGGGTTCCCCACCGACCTCCAGCCCTTCGCGATGGCGCTGGCGGCCGTCAGCGACGGCACCGCGATGATCACCGAGAACGTGTTCGAGGCGCGCTTCATGTTCGCCCAGGAGCTCGCCCGACTCGGGGCGGACCTGCGCACCGACGGCCACCATGCCGTGGTCCGGGGGAAGCCGGCGCTCTCCGGGGCGCCGGTCGTGGCTCACGACATCCGGGCCGGGGCGGCGCTGGTGCTGGCCGGGCTCGCGGCGGAGGGGACCACCGAGGTCGCCGAGACCCACCACATCGACCGCGGCTACCCGCTGTTCGCCGAGACCCTGGCCGCCCTCGGCGCCGACGTGGCGCGCGTGGACCTCGAGGACGAGCTGCAGGACGACGACGGCTGACCTGTCTCGCAGGGTGAGACAACCGTCCGCCGTGACACTCCTGTGACCTCGCGGAGGCAACCGATCCGCTGTGGCGTGCGTCATAGTAGGTAAAGGACGGCTCTTGCAGGGGAGGGCCGGCTCCGTGCACTGGGAGTGGCTGTGGAACTCACCGTGAACGACCGGACACTGTTACTACGAGGCCACTTCGACGTGCGTTCGACGGGCATGGTGCGTGACGCCCTCTACGAGCAGATCGAGCGCACCGACGGCGACATCGTCGTCGACCTCGCCGGGGTGGAGGGCATCGACGCGACAGCGCTGCGCGTCCTCGCGGCCGCGGGCAAGCTGATGGAGCGCGACGGCCGCAACCTCATCCTGCGCGGCTGTCGGCCGGCGCTGCGCCGCGTCATCACCTTCAGCCGGCTCCGCCGGCTCGTGAACGTCGAGCGGGCCAGTGCCTGAGGCATGTGACCTGTTCGGGCTGTGAAACAGTCCACAAGGTAGTTACCGGCGGGTTGGGTTGGTCGTAGTCTCCTGCCTTATGAGCGAGAAGCCAGAGGACGCCCTGCCGGAGGCCGACCGACCGCAGCCCAAGGACAAGCCCTGGGTGATGCGGACCTACGCGGGCCACAGCTCCGCCGCCGAGTCCAATGCGTTGTACCGCCGGAACCTCGCGAAGGGCCAGACCGGCCTCTCGGTCGCCTTCGACCTGCCCACGCAGACCGGCTACGACCCCGACTCCCCGCTCTCGCGCGGCGAGGTCGGCAAGGTCGGTGTCCCGGTGCCGCACCTCGGCGAGATGCGGCGGCTGTTCGAGGACATCCCGCTCACCGAGATGAACACCTCGATGACGATCAACGCGACCGCGATGTGGCTGCTCGCGCTCTACCAGGTCGTCGCCGAGGAGCAGGTCTCCCAGGGCGCCGACTCCGACGTCGACCTCGGCGAGGTGCATGCCAAGCTCGCCGGCACCACCCAGAACGACATCATCAAGGAGTACCTCTCCCGCGGGACCTACGTCTTCCCGCCCGAGCACTCCCTGCGGCTGACCAGCGACCTGATCGCCTACACGGTCAACCACATCCCCCAGTGGAACCCGATCAACATCTGCAGCTACCACCTCCAGGAGGCAGGGGCGACCCCCACCCAGGAGCTCGCCTACGCCCTGTGCACGGCGATCGCGGTGCTCGACACGGTCCGCGACTCCGGCCAGGTCGAGCCGGAGGACTTCGCACGCGTCGTCGGCCGGATCTCGTTCTTCGTCAACGCCGGTGTCCGCTTCGTCGAGGAGACCTGCAAGATGCGGGCCTTCGTCCAGCTCTGGGACGAGATCACCCGTGAGCGCTACGGCGTCCAGGACCCGAAGATGCGCCGCTTCCGGTACGGCGTCCAGGTCAACTCACTCGGGCTCACCGAGGCGCAGCCGGAGAACAACATCCAGCGGATCGTGCTCGAGATGCTCGGCGTCACGCTCTCCAAGGACGCCCGGGCGCGCGCCGTACAGCTGCCCGCGTGGAACGAGGCGCTCGGCCTGCCGCGGCCGTGGGACCAGCAGTGGTCGCTGCGCCTCCAGCAGGTGCTGGCCTTCGAGTCCGACCTGCTGGAGTACGACGACATCTTCGAGGGGTCGAAGGTGATCGAGGCCAAGGTCGCCGACCTGGTGGAGGGCGCCCGCGCGGAGATGGACCGGGTCCAGGCCCTCGGCGGAGCGATCGCCGCGGTCGAGTCCGGCTACATGAAGCAGGCACTCGTGTCCTCGCACGCAGCGCGCCGCGCCCGGATCGAGTCGGGCGAGGACAAGGTCGTCGGCGTGAACTGCTTCGAGACCACCGAGCCGTCCCCGCTGACCGCGGACCTCGACGCCGCCATCCAGACCGCGGATCCCGAGGCCGAGCGCGCCGCGATCCGCAGCGTCGAGGAATGGAAGGCCCGCCGCGACGAGGCCGAGGTGCAGGCCGCGCTCGAGCGCCTCGCCGCCGACGCCAAGACCCGAGCCAACCTCATGGAGGCCACCCTCGCCGCGGCCCGTGCCGGGGCGACGACCGGCGAGTGGGCCGGCACGCTCCGCGAGGTCTTCGGCGAGTTCCGTGCCCCGACGGGCGTCTCCGGCGCGGTCGGCGTGGCCGAGGCCGGTGCCGACCTGACCGAGGTGCGCGAGCGGGTGAGGCAGACCGGTGAGGAGCTCGGGGGACGGCTCCGGCTGCTCGTCGGCAAGCCCGGCCTCGACGGGCACTCCAACGGCGCCGAGCAGGTCGCGGTGCGGGCGCGTGACGCGGGCTTCGAGGTCGTCTACCAGGGCATCCGCCTGACACCGGAGCAGATCGTGGCCGCCGCGGTCGCCGAGGACGTGCACTGCGTCGGCCTTTCCATCCTGTCCGGGTCGCACATGGAGCTCGTCCCCGCGGTTCTCGACGGCATGCGTGAGCACGGGCTGGCCGACGTGCCCGTCATCGTCGGCGGCATCATCCCGTCGGCCGACGCGGCCCGTCTCAAGGAGATGGGCGTCGCCGAGGTGTTCACCCCCAAGGACTTCGGGCTCACCGAGATCATGGGCGGCATCGTCGAGGCGATCCGCCGCGCGAACCACCTCGACCGAGCCCGGCGGCAGGACTAGGTTCCGAGGCAACGGGTACCGCAGGGTTTCCCCACCCGACCCGCCAAGGAGCCTCTCATGTCGAACGACGCCATCGTCCTGCTCAAGGAAGACCACAAGGAGATCCTGAAGACCTTCAGGGACTTCGAGAAGGCCGGTGAGAACGCCACCGCGACCAAGGGCAGGCTCGTCGAGAAGATCATCGAGCTGCTCACGGTGCACACCTACATCGAGAACGAGGTCATGTACCCGCGCGTCCGGCAGCTGCTGCCCGACCTCGAGGACGACATCGACGAGTCCTACGAGGAGCACCACGTCGCCGACCTGCTCGTCGTGGAGCTCGCCGCCATGAAGCCCGATGCCGAGCGCTTCGACGCCAAGACCACGGTGCTGATCGAGAACGTCCGCCACCACATCGAGGAGGAGGAGGACGAGTGGTTCCCGAAGGTCCGTGAGGGCCTGGGCCGCAAGCAGCTCCAGGAGATCGGCGAGGAGATGCTCGCGGCCCGCAAGACGGCGCCGAAGCGGCCCGAGCAGCCGAGCGCCCTGAAGAAGACCGTCGACGCGGTCATCTCCTAGCAGCATGTCCGACCTCCAGTGCCCGGCCCGCTTCCTCGTGGTGGCGGCGCCGGGCACTGTGCGTCCCGAGCCGCTGGCGGAGTCACTGCGGCACGAGCGGGTCGCCGCCGTGTACGACGCACCGCCCCACGCGGACGAGGCCCGGGCCCTGGCCGGCGCGCTCGGCCTCCCTCTGCACGACATGACGCGCCGGCTCACGCTCGCCGAGGTCGCGGCGCAGTCACCGGGCGCCCTCGACGTGCTGCGCGACCTCGCCGACCTGCACCGGGGCGAGACCGTCGTCGTCGTGGGGGAGGGGCCCGCCGGCCGGCGGGTGGACGTCTCGGTCGACGGCGACGGCGTCGCCGTGACGCAGGTCAGCCCGGAGGGCGCGACGTAGCGGTCGCCTTCGGGCAGAACGCCTCCCGCGGCGACCCGGTGTGGACCTCCTCCGGGAAGGTCACCGTGACCACGTCGTCGATCATCCCGGCCCGCTCGGTGCGCAGGCTCATCTCCGTGGCGAAGCTCCCGGCGCGCGCCGAGAGCGTCTCGCAGGAGTGCATGAGCATGCCGACCGCGACGGTGGTGCGTCCGCCGGCCGGGATCGTGAACTCCTCCCGGCCCTCGGCATCGGTGAGCTCGACGTACCCGAACAGGCGCGGAGTGCGCTCCAGCGGTGCCAGCCCGCGGACGGTGACCGGGAGACGGCCCTCGTTCTCGAGCGCGAATGAGTAGACCAGCGTCTCGCGGTCGGCGTAGCGCACCTGCCGGACGGTCCGGCCGCCGACCCGGAACACCGCGCTCGCCTCGGTGCCCGACACGGAGGTGGGGCCGTGCGCGGCCAGGGACGGGTCGGTGCTCGCGACCGCCATCCCCGCGCCCCCGGTGACGAGCCCGGCGGCGAGGGCGACGGCCAGGACGGGCCGCATCGCGTCAGCCCCGGACGAGCGCCTGGCTGCGGCGGCGCACCGCCCCGAGCCCGAGCACGGTCATCAGGCCCGTCCCGGCCAGCGCCGCGGCGATGCCGGCGGTCGTGCCCGGGCCGCCGAGCGGCGCCGAGGGGGCGCCGGGACCGGCGGACAGGCCCAGGGGGCCGCCGGACTGCTGGTCGCCGGGCCTCTCCGGGCTCTCGAACCACTCGCAGCCGGGCGGGTGCCGCCACGTCGGGTCGTTGCGGTCGTACTGGCTGCAGCTGAGGAAGCCGGCGTCCTTCACCGGAGCGCCCGGTACGAACTGCGAGCCGCCGTCCGCGCAGGGGCCCGGGTCGACGAGGAAGTTCGTCGTCGGCACCCCGCCCTCGCGGGAGGACTCGTTGCCCTCCCAGCAGTTGCCGACGCCCTGGTCGTCCCACCAGTGGTCCAGGCCGTTGTGCGCCTTCGCGCCGTCGGGCCTGATGCCCATGTGGTTGTGACGTGTCCGGTTGCCGTTGGAGGTGTCGTAGAGCTTGCCCGGGTCGTACTCGTCACGCAGCGGCGAGGGCACCCAGAACTGCATCGTGCCGTAGCGCCAGTTGTCGTAGATCCAGTTGTTGTCCGTGGAGTTGAAGTTGCCGCCGGCGATGAGCACGCCGGTGCCGACCGGGGTCGGGATGACCGGGCACACCGTGCCGTTCATGTAGCCGCGGTCCTCCATCGGCTTGGCGCAGATGCCGGTGTCGACGTACCGCTCGTAGTAGTTCTGGTTGTTGCTGAAGATCCGGTTGTCGTTCCACCGTGCGTGGTCCTGCGGCAGGCCGGGGTGCCCGGGGAAGAGCGAGTCGGTGGCGATGCCGGTCGCGTTCTCGAAGAAGTCGTTGTGGTGGGCCCACACCGAGTTGCCCGCCGTACCGGAGTAGCCGAGGGCGTTGTGGTGGCTCCTGCTGTGCCGGATCTCGATCGAGTAGCGGGTGGGCTCGAACTCGTCGTTCTCCCCGTTGATGTCCGACGCCGAGCCCGGGTAGATGCCGGAGTCTCCGTTCCAGTACGCGTTCACCCGCTGGATGAGGCCGTGGTCGGCGGCGAAGGCGAGGATCCCGTACTCGTCGTTGCCGCGGGCGACCACGCGGTCGACGACGAAGCCGTCGGTCTCGAGGACGTAGAGCGCGTTGAACTCCGCCTGCTGCACGGTGAAGTTGCGGAAGTAGACGCCGCCGGCGCGGTCGGCCCGGATCGCGTTGAGCTTGGTGAACCTGTTGTCGATGACGACGTCGGTGCGCTTGCGACCCGTGCCCACGAGCTGCGTTCCGCACAGGGCGCTGTCGCACTTGATCGAGTCGTCGTCCGGCGTCTGGTCGCCGAGGATCGCGATCAGGTTCAGGTTGTGCGGGCAGCGGAGCTGGTCGGCGTAGGACAACGCGATCGGCCCGGTGTCGTCGGCGCCGCTGTCGGGGGAGGACAGGCTGCCGATGTAGGACGACACCGGGAGGGGGTCCTCGGAGCCGGTCCGGAGGTTCGAGCAGTACTCCGACTTCTTCGCGTTCGCCCAGCGGCGCTCGGTGTAGTAGCCGGGCAGCACGTAGACCGAGGTGTTCGGCTTCTCGATGCTGTTCACCGCGGTCTGGATCGAGCCGAAGTCGCACTCGCGCAACAGCGCCTGGTTGCGGCGCTTCAGCGGGCCCGCGGGCATCTTCGCGATGCGCCGGTCGCTGTCGGGCCGGCACACGACGCGGCGCTCCGGGTTGCGCAGTCCCAGGAACTCCGGGCGGGTGCCCGACCCGTCCGGGAAGCCGGCCTCCCGTTCCTCGTGGGCCGATGCGGGGGCGGCGAGCCCGCCGCCGAGCAACAGGCCACCGAGCAGGGCCACCAGGACCAGGACCACGTGGGTTCGCGTCGTTCGCATGTGCACCTCCGAGTTGAGTGGTGCAACGAGTTCTGGTCGCGGAGGTTACGGCGGCCCGTTCCGGTCCGGTGGCTAGTCTGGCGAGGTCTGAGGAGGAGGGATGCGCATGCGGGGCCTGCATCGCGTCGCGCCGTCCCTGCTCCCGACGTTGGCGACGCTCGCAGCGCTCTCCGGCTGCGGCGGCGACGGCTCCGACCGGGCACGTGCCCAGGACCTCGGCGGTCCGGCGCCCACGCCCTCTCCCGTCCCGGCCGAGCCCATGGACCGCCTGGAGGAGCCCGTCGCCGAGCGCCTCGCGCCCCGACTGGACAAGGAGGGGCTGACGCTGGAGTACGTCGACTGCCCGGCGTGGAGCGGGGACGTGCCGGACCACGTGCGCTGCGAGGGGTACGTCGACGGCGTGGTCGGGGAGGTCGAGGTGCGGCTCACCCGGGGCGAGCGCGGCGTCGTGGAGTTCGACGCCTGGCTCGGTGAGGGGATCGTGGCGACCTCCCGCCTCGTCACCAGGCTCGAGCACGAGGGCTGGCACGCGGTGGACTGCGGCGCGACCCCTGCCTACCCCGCTCGGGCCGGCCTGCGCATCACGTGCCGGGTCCACGAGGGTGGCACCGCCTCCTACGTCGTCGCCACCGTGACCGACCGTCGCGGCGAGGTGCAGATCGAGGAGTACTGACCCGCGCCGCGGGCGTTGCGGCAGACTCTTCGGTATGAGCCGGGTGATCGTGGTCGGAGCGGGCGTGGTCGGGCTGTCGTGCGCCGTGCGGCTCCAGCAGGCCGGGCACCGTGTCGACGTGCTGGCCAGGGACCTCCCGCTGGAGACGACCTCGGCGGTGGCGGCGGCCATCTGGTACCCGTACCGCGCCTACCCGTTCGAGCAGGTCACGGCGTGGGGCGCGGCGACCTACCACGAGCTGCACCGGCTCTCCGACGATGCCGACACCGGCATCCGCATGGTGGAGGGGGTCGAGCTCCACCGGCGGCACACCGGCGACCCGTGGTGGCGCAGCGCGGTGCCGGCGCTGACGCGCGTGACCGCGATGCCGGCACCGTACGTCGACGGCTGGAGCTTCCGGACGCCGGTGGTGGAGATGCCGATCTATCTGCGGTGGCTCGCTCGTGCCTTCACCGACGGTGGCGGGACCATCACCCGGATGGCGCTGAACGCGCTCCCCGAGCACGCGGAGGTGGTGGTGAACGCCAGCGGGCTCGGTGCCCGGCTGATGGCCGACGACCCGAGCGTCTCCCCGGTCCGCGGGCAGGTTGTCTACGTCGAGCAGTTCGGCCTCGACCGCTGGTGGCTGGACGCCGAGGGGCCGACGTACATCGTTCCGCGCTCGCACGACGTGGTGGTCGGCGGCACCGACGAGGAGGGGGAGTGGAGTCGCACCCCGGACCCGGCAGTCGCCGCGCGGATCCTCGAGCGGGCTGCGGTGCTCGTCCCCCAGGTGGCGCGGGCGAAGGTGATCCGGCACAAGGTGGGCCTGCGCCCGGCGCGCCCCCAGGTGCGCCTCGAGGAGGAGAAGGTGTCCTCCGAGACCGGCAGCGTCGAGCGGGTGGTGCACTGCTACGGGCACGGAGGCGCAGGGATCACCCTGTCGTGGGGCTGCGCCGACGAGGTCGCCGCCATCATCGGCCCCGCCTGAGCCCGGCGGCCGGTCGGCGTCAGAACAGACGGGCGGTGGGGTCGTCCATGCCTCGCAGGGCGTCGTAGTCGACGACCGCGCAGGTGATCCCGCGGTCCTGGGCGAGGACCCGGGCCTGCGGCCTGATCTCCTGGGCGGCGAAGATGCCACGGACCGGCCGGAGCTTGGGGTCGCGGTTGAGCAGCTCGAGGTAGCGGGTGAGCTGCTCGACGCCGTCGATCTCCCCACGGCGCTTGATCTCGACCGCGACGGAGGCGCCGCCGGCGTCCCGGCACATGAGGTCCACCGGTCCGATCGCGGTCGGGTACTCCCGTCGTACCAACGTCAGGCCCTCCGCCAGGTGCGCAGGGTGCTCGGCGAGCAGCTCCTGGAGGTGCTTCTCGACGCCGTCCTTCTGCAGGCCGGGATCGATGCCGAGGTCGTGGCTGGTGTCGTGCAGGATCTCGGTGAGGAGGATCCTCAGGGAGTCACCGCCGGGCCCTTGGGAGCCGGTGACCGTCCACTCGACGTGACCGTCGTCGTTCGTGCCCTCGACGACCTTGCACGGCGGCGACATCCAGTTCAGCGGTTTGTAGGACCCGCCGTCGGAGTGGATGAGGACCGAGCCGTCGTTCTTGACCAGGATCAGCCGCGTCGCCATGGGCAGGTGGGCGGTGAGCCGGCCTGCGTAGTCGACCTGGCACTTCGCGATGACGAGACGCACGGGCAGGAGGTTACCCGGCGTCCGGCGCTCTCGTTGACCATCGGGGTGCGCCGTCCCATGATCGAGGCATGCAGAAGTGGGAATATCTCCTCGTCCCGCTCGAGGACGCCGGTGGGCTCAAGAAGAGCTCCGAGGGCCTGGCGCCCGAGCAGCTCAACCAGCTGGGGGCACAGGGGTGGGAGGCCGTGGGGCTGTCGCTCAAGAAGGGTGACCTGGTGGCCTGGCCGGTGGTCCTGCTGAAGCGGCCGGTGGGCTAGGCAGGCTGCCGTGCCGCCGAGGCCGCTCGAGGTTACCGGCGGGTGAACTACCTCACGGCACGGGACGGGGACGTCGTGCCATGATGCCGCTCATGACTTCCGTACGTGACTTCCGCACCATCGGTGTTATCGGACTCGGCACCATGGGTGCCGGCATCGCCGAGATCTTCGCCCGCAACGGCTTCCAGGTCGTCGGCGTCGAGATCAACGAGGAGTCGCTCGAGCGCGGCCGTCAGCACATCCAGCACTCCACCGACCGCGCGGTCAAGCGCGGCAAGCTGTCGGAGGAGGGGCAGGCCGAGCTCCTCGGGCGGGTCATGTTCACGACCGACATCAACGACGTCAAGGACGCCGACCTGGTGGTCGAGGCGGTCGTCGAGCAGCTCCGGGTCAAACAGGACCTGTTCCGCCAGCTCGACGGGGTGGTCCGCCCCGAGACGATCCTCGCGACCAACACCTCGTCGCTGTCGGTCACCGAGATCTCCACCGCAACCTCCCACCCCGGGCGGGTCGTCGGCATCCACTTCTTCAACCCGGCCCCGGTCCAGAAGCTGGTCGAGATCGTCCGGACCGTGGTCACCGAGCCGGACGTGCTCGACGACGTCGCCGGCCTGGTCCAGAAGCTCGACAAGACCCCGGTGACCTGTGGCGACAAGGCCGGCTTCATCGCCAACACGCTGCTGTTCGGCTACCTCAACCACGCCGTGTCGATGTACGAGGCGCGCTACGCCAGCCGCGAGGACATCGACGCCGCGATGCGCTTCGGCTGCGGCTACCCGATGGGCCCGCTCGCCCTGCTCGACCTGATCGGCCTCGACACCGCGTACGAGATCCTCGACACGATGTACAAGCAGGGGCGCGATCGGCTCCACGCCCCCGCCCCGATCCTCAAGCAGATGGTCACCGCCGGCATGCTCGGCCGCAAGACAGGTCGCGGCTTCTACACCTACGAGGCGCCAGACAGCCCGGTCGTGGTCCCCGACGCGATCACCCCCTCCGAGGACGACAAGCCGCAGCTGAGGCACGAGATCCACAAGGTGGGCGTGGTCGGCACCGGCACCATGGCGACCGGCATCGTCGAGGTCTTCGCCAAGGCCGGGTACGACGTCGTCTACGTCGGCCGCAGCGACGCCAAGGTCGACGGTGTCCGGGCCACGATCGAGAAGTCGCTCGACAAGGCGATCCAGCGCGGCAAGCTCGAGGAGCCGGCCAAGGCCGAGGTGCTCGGCCGGCTGACCGGAACGACCAGGCTCGACGACCTCGCCGACGTCGACGTCGTGGTCGAGGCGATCGCCGAGGACCTCCAGGTCAAGACCGTGCTGTTCGAGAACCTCGACGAGATCTGCAAGCCCGGCGCGATCCTGGCGACCACGACCTCCTCGCTGCCGGTGATCTCGCTGGCCAGGGCGACCAGCCGGCCGCAGGACGTCATCGGCATGCACTTCTTCAACCCCGCCCCGATCATGAAGCTGGTCGAGGTCGTGAGCACGGTCAGCACCTCCGACGAGGTCGCCGAGACCACGCGGGCGCTGTGCGAGAAGATCGGCAAGGTCGCGGTGTCCTGCGGCGACCGCGCGGGCTTCATCGTCAACGCGCTGCTCTTCCCGTACCTCAACGACGCGGTCAAGATGCTCGAGGCGCACTACGCCAGCGCCGACGACATCGACACCGCGATGAAGTACGGCTGTGCGCTGCCGATGGGTCCCTTCGAGCTGCTCGACGTGGTCGGCAACGACGTGTCGCTGGCCATCCAGCGCGAGCTGTACCTCGAGTTCCGCGAGCCCGGCTTCGCGCCCGCGCCGCTGCTCGAGCACCTCGTCACCGCCGGCTACCTCGGTCGCAAGACCAGCCGCGGCTTCCGCGACTACACCGTGCGCTGACCCCGTGCCCGCCGACCCGTCACCTCCGGGGCGGTTCTCGCGGCGTGTCGTCGCGGGATCGACGGCTCGATGAGCGACCGGGTGGAGATGTACGGCGGCGAGCAGTACGTCGTACGCCCGGTGACCGGATCCGCGGCGACCAAGCCTTACCGCTGCCCGGGCTGTGACCAGCTGATCCGGCCGGCCACACCCCACATCGTGGCGTGGCCGGTCGTGCCGTCGATGTTCAGCGGCTCCGGGCTCGACGAGCGCCGGCACTGGCACACCGCCTGCTGGCGCGCCCGCGACCGGCGCAGGTAGTCGCGCCCGCTCGGGGGCGTCCGCCTTCCTGCTCGGGTTGCGCGATGGGAAACAATGGCGGCATGGCTGTCATCCGCGCGAACTCCGTCCTGCCCGCCCGGCGCGAGCCGATCACGCTGCACACCGGGGACGGCCTCGAGCTGGTCGGCGAGCTGGCCCGGCCGCTGGACCGGGAGCCGGTGGCGACGATCATCTGCCTCCACCCGCTGCCGACCCACGGCGGGATGATGGACAGCCACATCTTCCGCAAGGCGGCGTTCCGGCTGCCCGCCCTCGCCGGCGTCTCCGTGCTGCGCTTCAACACCCGCGGCACCGAGAGCGAGCAGGGCAGGAGCGAGGGCGAGTTCGACCATGCGCAGGGGGAGAGGTACGACGTCGCCGCGGCGATCGAGTACGCCGAGTTCCACGACTGCCCCAACATCTGGGTCGTGGGCTGGTCGTTCGGGACCGACCTCACGCTGATGCACGCCAACGACCCCGCGGTGAAGGGGGCGATCCTCCTCTCGCCACCGCTGCGCTTCTCCGACGTCGAGCACCTCGAGGCATGGGCCGAGTCCGGCAAGCCGCTGACCGCGCTCGTGCCCGAGCACGACGACTTCCTGCAGCCGCCGGAGGCCGAGGAGCGGTTCGCGATCGTGCCCCAGGCCGAGGTCGTGGGCGTCGAGGGCGCCAAGCACCTCTGGGTGGGCGACGCGGAGATGGTGCTCGACGAGATCGTCCGCCGCGTCGCCCCCGAGGTCGACGTACCCCTGCCACGTGAGTGGGACGGCGACATGGAGACCGCCGACACCAGCTTCTACAACGCCAAGAACCGCGAGGCGTACAGCGACGTGCCGGTCCCCAAGCCACTCGAGGGCTGACCCGTCAGCGGACCTCCTGGCGCGGGAGGAACACCTCCTTGGTGATCAGCTGGATCGCCGCCGCGGTCGGCACCGCGAGCAGTGCGCCGACCACGCCGAGGAGGCCCGCGCCGATCAGCGCGGCGATCACGATCAGCGATCCCGGGATGTCGACAGCCTTGCCCATCACGCGCGGGTAGACGACGTAGTTCTCGAACTGCTGGTAGACGATGTAGAACACCAGCGTGATCAGGCCGATCTTCGGGTCCGTGCCGAAGGCGATGGCGGTCACGATGAGCGCGCCGAGCGTGGCGCCGATCATCGGGATCACGTCGAGGATCGCCACGACGGCCGCCAGTGCCACGGCGTACTCGCCGAGCCCGACGGCGAACAGGTAGATCAGCGACGAGATGCCGGCCACCATCGCGACGATGAACGCCCCGGACACGTAGGACCCCACGTTGGAGAGGATCTGGTCGCCGAGCACGGTGACCCGCTCCCGGCGGCTCGACGGCGCGAAGCGGTAGAAGAACCGCTTGATCGACGGCAGCGACGCCAGGAAGTACAGCATCAGCACGACGATGATGAAGGCGTTGGCGATCGCGCCGAGCACCGCGAGGCCGGCGTTGAGCACCCCGCCGAAGATCGAGCTGGTCCAGCCGCCGCCCTTGACCGACTCCCTGATCCGGTCGACGATGCCGTAGCGGTCGTCCAGGCTCTGGAAGGTCTGGTTGCTGCGGAACTGCTCGACCCAGGTCGGCGCCTCGTCGGCGATCGTCGTGACCTGCGACGTGATCACCGGGACGATCGCGACCACGAACAGCACGAGCATGAGCACGACGCCCAGGGTGACCATGAGGACGGCCCACGGCCGCTTGAGGCCCCGTCGCAGGAAGAACTCGACCGCGGGGTTGAGGCCGACCGCGAGGAACATCGCCACGACGATCAGGATGATGATCGACCTGATCGAGAGCACCTGCTGGCCGAGCCACCAGGCGAGCAGCGCCCCGATCGCGCCGGTGAACCCCATGTAGAACGCCGAGTGCCGCTTCAGCGGACGTCCGGGCCTGCCGTAGGCGTTCTCCGCCTCCTCGTCGGGAAGCCGGTCACGCAGGAAGTCCTTGGACTTCTCCTCGGTGCTCAGCTCGTGGTGCTCGGCCATCTGGGCGGCCTGCGCCGCGCGTCCGGCCGCGCCGACCGCCTCGCCGCGCGCCTCCTTGGCCTCGTCGACGACCTCGTAGGCGGTCTGCTCGGCCTCCTGGGCGCCCTGGCGGGCCCCCTCGGCGCCTTCACGTGCTCCCTCGGCGTGCTTCTCGGCGTCCTTGAGCTCGTCACGCAGGCGTCGGACCTCCTCGTCGGCCGCGCTCACTTCTCCTCGACGTTCGTCGGCTTGGCCGGCTTCTCGGCCGCTGCGGGGGACTTCGGTGCGTCCACCTTCGCTGATGCGCTCGTGGGCTGGGTCGGCGCGGGCTTCGGCGCCTCCTTCTGCTGCACGGGCGGGTCCGTCGGGTCGGTGAACCCGGCGACCACGTCACGCAGCGCCCCGAGCTGGGCCACGATGGAGTCCCGGCGCTTCTGGACCCGGTCCACCTCGGACTTCAGCGCGGCGAGCTCACGCTCGGCGTCCGCCTGCCCGGAGGCGATCAGGCTCGAGGCCTGGGTCTGGGCAGCCGACACGATCTGCTCCGCCTCACGGCGGGCACGGGTGAGCACCCGCTCGGCCTCGGTGGTCGCCTGGTCGCGGTGTGCGGTGGCCTGCGCCAGTGCCTCCCGGGCACGGGTCTCGGCCGCCTTCGCCCGCTCCTCGGCCTCGCGGACCAGCCGGACCGTCTCCGCCGTGGCCGTCTCGTGGTGCTCGGCCGCCTCGCGGGTGAGGCGCTCCTTCTCGACCGCCAGCGTGCGGCGGGCCTCCTGTACCTCGCGGTCGGCGGCCGCGCGGGCCTGTTCCGCCTCACGACGGGCGCCGGTGCGCAGCGTGTTGCTCTCCTGCTCGGCCGCCAGCCGGAGCTGCTCGGCCTCGCGACGGGCGCTCGCGAGCAGGTCCTCGGCCTCGGCGCGGGCCAGCGCGCGGTCCTGGTCGGCGTCGGCGACCATCCGGGCACGGGCCTCGTCGAGCTCCTTGAGCTGGACGATGCGCATGTCCTCGGCGTCGCGGCTGGCCGCCGCCCGGAACGCCTCGGCGTCCTTCTGGGCCTGCGCACGGATCTCGTCGGCCTGGGCGCGGGCATGGGCGATCACCTCGTCGGCCTGCTCCTCGGCGAGACGCAGCATCTCGCTCGCACGGCCGCCCAGACCGGCGTACGAGGGCTGCTCGTTCTCGGTGAGCTTCTGCTTGAGGGCGTCGACCTCGCCCTCGAGCCGCTGGACGCGCGCCCGGGCGGCGTTCAGGCTCTCCGCGAGCCCGGCCTTCTCGCCGGCCAGGGCGTGCAGCGCGCGGTCGACCGCGTCGGGGTCGTAGCCGCCGCGGCGGACGACCGGGAAGCGGGAGCCGGGCGCGGTGCCTCCGCCGGCGGGCTTGTCGCCCACGGCCGGGAAGGCCTGCGTCGGCTCGTCTGCCTTGCTGTTGGAGGGTTCGTCGTCGAAGATCGACAGCCCGGATCGGTCGTTCATGGCGTATCCCCTACCTCGTGTGCGTGTTCAGAAGACTAAGTGTGTCCGACCGTCCACCGTAAACCCGGCAGGCCCGTCCGAGAACGTGACCAAGAACCGACCGCCGCACCCGGAGCATTCTGCCCGGGTACGGCGGTCTGGTCGATGTGCTCGGTGGCGAGACCCGGGTCAGACGCCCCGGAACCGGTTGATCTCGTCGATGTGCTTGGCGCGCATCTCCTTGTCCCGGACACCGAGCCCCTCCTCGGGGGCCAGGCACAGGACGCCGACCTTGCCCTGGTGCTGGTTCTTGTGCACGTCGAGGGCCGCCTGGCCGACGTCCTCGAGGCGGTAGGTCTGGGAGAGGGTCGGGTGGATCAGACCCTTGGCGACGAGGCGGTTGGCCTCCCACGCCTCGCGGTAGTTGGCGAAGTGCGAGCCGATGATCGACTTGAGGTTCATCCAGAGGTAGCGGTTGTCGTACTGGTGCATGTAGCCGCTGGTGGACGCGCACGTGACGATCGTGCCGCCCTTGCGGGCAACGAACACCGAGGCGCCGAAGGTCTCACGGCCGGGGTGCTCGAAGACGATGTCGGGGTCCTCGCCGCCGGTGAGCTCGCGGATCTTGGCGCCGAAGCGACGCCACTCCTTCTGGTCCTGGGTGTTCTCGTCCTTCCAGAACCGGTAGTCCTCCTCGGCGCGGTTGATGATCAGCTCCGCGCCCATCTTGCGGGCGATCTCGGCCTTCTCCTGCGAGGAGACCACGCAGATCGGGGTGGCGCCGCCGTTGAGCGCGAACTGCGTCGCGTAGCTGCCCAGGCCGCCGCTCGCCCCCCAGATCAGCACGTTGTCGCCCTGCTTCATGCCGGCACCGTTGCGGCTGACGAGCTGGCGGTAGGCGGTGGAGTTCACCAGGCCCGGGCTGGCCGCCTCCTCCCAGGTGAGGTGGGCCGGCTTCGGCATCAGCTGGTTGGACTTGACAAGCGCGATCTCGGCGAGGCCGCCGAAGTTGGTCTCGAAGCCCCAGATCCGCTGCTCGGGGTCGAGCATGGTGTCGTTGTGGCCGTCCGGGCTCTCGAGCTCGACGGAGAGGCAGTGCGCGACGACCTCGGCGCCCGGCTTCCAGGTGTGCACGCCCGGGCCGGTCGCCAGCACGACGCCGGCGAGGTCGGAGCCGACGATGTGGTAGGGCAGGTCGTGCTTCTTCGCGAGCGGCGAGGTGCGGCCGTAGCGCTCGAGGAAACCGAAGGTCGGGACCGGCTCGAAGATCGAGGTCCAGACGGTGTTGTAGTTGATGGCGCTGGCCATCACCGCCACGAGCGCCTCGCCCGGGCCGAGCTCGGGAAGGTCGACCTGCTCGACGTGCAGCGACTTGCGTGGGTCCTTCTCGCGGGTCTCGAGACCCTCGAACATGTCGACCTCGTCCTTGTGGACGGTGACGGCCTTGTAGCTGTCGGGGATCTCGAGGGCGGCAAAGTCCTCCGGCGTGGTGTCACCGGCGAGGATGGCGTCGAGGATCTGCTTCACGGGAGCTCCTGGGGGTTCCGGGCGAGCAAGGGGATGGGGGGAATCTACCGACGGGTAACCAGGCGTGTCAGCACCCTGTGACCTAGTTCTCTAGACACATGGGAGCACGCCGGGAGCACGACGGTCGGCGCGCCGTCGCTCAGGGGCGGGGTGTCAGTGGGCCTGGCCCTCTGCGGCGGGCTCGACGAGCTCGACCAGCACCCCGCCCGCGTCCTTGGGGTGGATGAAGTTCACCCGGGAGTTGGAGGTCCCGCGTCGCGGTGCGTCGTACAGCAGGCGGAGGCCGCGCTCGCGCAGCACCTCGGACACCTTGTCCAGGTCGGTGACGCGGTAGGCGAGCTGCTGCATGCCGGGGCCGGACCGCTCGAGGAACTTCGCGATCGTGGACTGGTCGTCCAGCGGCGCGAGCAGCTGGATCGCGGAGCCTGAGTCGCCGACCGCGACCATCGCCTCGCGGACGCCCTGCTCCTCGTTGGTCTCCTGGTGCGTGACCTCCATGCCGAAGGCGTCGCGGTAGAAGGCGATCGCCGCGTCGAGGTCGGGCACGGCGACACCGACGTGGTCGATGGCGATGAACAGGTGCTCGGGGAGGCCCATGTCGTTGCTGGGGTTCGTCATGCCCGACATCGTCGTACGACCCTCCCTCGCGCCGCGAGGGACTGTGACCATCCCGACACGGACATCGCCCGACGCCCCCTCCCGGAGCACGTCACATCGTGGGTATCGTCGCTGGAAACACGACTGATCCGTCTCCAGGAGGCTTCCATGTCCGGTTCCGTCATCGTCGCAGGTGCTCGCACCCCGATCGGTCGTCTCTTGGGGGGACTCAAGGACCAGTCCGCCGCCGACCTCGGCGGCGTCGCCATCAAGGGCGCGCTCGAGAAGGCCGGCGTCTCGGGCGACCAGGTCGAGTACGTGATCATGGGCCACGTGATCCAGGCCGGCACCGGCCAGATCACCGCGCGCCAGGCCGCGGTCAAGGGCGGCATCCCGATGAGCATCCCGTCGATCACCATCAACAAGGTGTGCCTGTCGGGGATCAACGCGATCGCCCTGGCCGACCAGCTGATCCGCGCCGGCGAGCACGACATCATCGTCGCCGGCGGCATGGAGTCGATGACCCAGGCCCCGCACCTGCTGCCGAAGTCGCGCGAGGGCTTCAAGTACGGCGACACCGCGCTCGTCGACTCGATGGCGTACGACGCCCTCTACGACCAGTTCACCGACCAGCCCATGGGCGGTCTCACCGAGAGCTGCAACGTCGCGGCCCAGCAGCTGAGCCGTGAGGAGCAGGACGCGTTCTCCGCCCGCTCGCACCAGCGCGCCGCCGAGGCGTGGAAGAACGGCGTCTTCGACGAGGAGGTCGTGCCCGTCGAGATCCCGCAGCGCCGGGGCGAGCCGGTCGTCGTCTCCCAGGACGAGGGCGTGCGCGGTGACACCACCGTCGAGTCGCTGTCCAAGCTCCGCCCGGCCTTCTCGAAGGACGGCACCATCACCGCCGGCTCCGCCTCCCAGATCTCCGACGGCGCCTGCGCGGTCGTCGTGATGAGCAAGGCCAAGGCCGAGGAGCTCGGCCTCGAGTGGCTCGCCGAGATCGGCGCCTCCGGGCAGGTCGCCGGCCCCGACTCCACCCTGCAGATGCAGCCCGCGAACGCGATCGTCAAGGCCTGCGAGAAGGAGGGCATCAAGCCCTCCGACCTCGACCTGGTGGAGATCAACGAGGCCTTCGCCGCGGTCGGCATCGTCTCGGCCCGAGAGCTCGGCCTCTCCGAGGACAAGGTCAACGTCAACGGCGGTGCGATCGCCCTCGGCCACCCGGTCGGCATGTCCGGCGCCCGGATCGCCCTCCACCTCGCACTGGAGCTCAAGCGTCGCGGTGGCGGCGTGGGCGCTGCCGCGCTGTGCGGTGGCGGCGGCCAGGGCGACGCCCTGATCGTCCGAGTTCCGTCTGCATGAGGCGGTCGACCGCGTCGGTCCCCGAGCTCGTCGAGAGGGCGCGGTCCGGTGATGCCCGGGCCGTGGCCCGGCTGATCTCCCTCGTGGAGGACGCCTCGCCGCTGCTGCGCGAGGTGATGGCCGGGCTGGCGCCGTACACCGGCCACGCCCAGATCGTCGGCATCACCGGCTCGCCCGGGGTGGGCAAGTCCACGTCCACCTCGGCGCTGGTGACCGCCCTGCGCAAGGCCGGCAAGCGCGTCGGCGTGCTCGCGGTCGACCCCTCGTCGCCGTTCTCCGGCGGCGCGCTGCTCGGCGACCGGATCCGGATGCAGGACCACGCCCTGGACAAGGAGGTCTACATCCGGTCGATGGCCTCCCGTGGCCACCTCGGCGGGCTGTCGTGGACCACGCCGCAGGCGCTCCGCGTCCTCGACGCGGCGGGCTGCGACGTCGTACTCGTGGAGACCGTCGGCGTGGGCCAGAGCGAGGTCGAGATCGCCGGGCTGGCCGACACCACGCTGGTGTTGCTCGCGCCGGGCATGGGTGACGGCGTGCAGGCGGCCAAGGCGGGCATCCTCGAGATCGGTGACGTGTACGTCGTCAACAAGGCCGACCGGGACGGGGCCGAGCAGGTGCGCCGTGAGCTGCGCACGATGATCTCGCTCTCCGAGAAGCCCGAGGGCAGCTGGAAGCCGCCGATCGTGCTGACCGTGGCCCAGCAGGGCCAGGGAGTCGACGAGGTGGTCGCCGCGATCGACGAGCACCGGGCGTGGATGGCGTCCTCGGGCGAGCTCGAGCGTCGCCGGGTGCGCCGCGCCCGCGACGAGATCGAGGCGATCGCGGTGACCGCGCTGCGTGAGCGCTGGGGCGACGTGCACGGACGCAACGAGCTCGACGACCTCGCCGAGCAGGTGGCGGCGGGGAAGACCGACCCGTACCGAGCTGCGGACGTGCTGCTGGACTCCTTCACCGAGCTAGACCGCGCGACGCCGTGACCGCGCGCCTCCCACACCCGGGAGGGCGCGGTTGGTTGAATCCCTCGGAGCAGGTGGGTCTTGCCTGCACGCATGCACACATCTCGGGACGGAAGAGAGCGCGATGAAGAAGCCGGTCATCATCATTGTCGTGCTGTTCCTCGGGTTCTACCTGTTGCGGGACCCGGCGGAGCTCGCGTCGTTCTCGCAGAACGCCGCTGTCGCGCTGTGGAAGATGGTGAGCACGCTGTTCGAGGCGATCATCGACTTCCTGAACGCGCTGCTGGGCTAGTGGCCGGGTACCTCCGGCGGACCTTCGCCGACCCACGGATCGGGCGTCACCTGCTGCGTGACGAGGGTGAGGTCATCGTCGACGAGGTGCACAAGCACTGGGTCGTCTACATCAAGCCCGCCATCGAGGGGCTGCTCGCCCTCGCGCTGGTCGTCGGTGGGCTCTTCGTGCGCGTCGACATCGCCTGGCTCCCGTGGCTCGTCGCGGTGGCGCTGGCGGCGCACGGCGGCTGGAGGGCGCTGACCCAGCACATGGACCGCTTCGTGATCACGAACATGCGCGTGTTCCGTGTCCGCGGGGTGCTCGCGCAGCGGATGGCCACCATGCCCCTCGGACGAATCCTCGACATCACCGTCGACAAGCCGATGACCGGCAGGCTGCTCGGCTACGGGCACTTCGTGTTCGAGTCGGCCGCGCAGGAGCAGGGGCTGCGCGACATCCGGTTCGTCGGCCGCCCCGACCAGCGTGACCTCGCCATCCAGCGCGTCGTCGCACGGGCGGGTCTTCGCGGCCGGGGCATGTCGAACGACCCCCGGGTCCAGCACTGAGCATGGGCTAGGGTCGCGGCCGTGAGTGGCAAGCAGGGGCGTGCGGCGAAGAAGCTGCCGTTCGACCCCATCGACGAGGCCGCCCGGCAGTGGGCGCTGCGCTGGGAGGGCGTCGAGCAGATGCATGCGGTCACCTCGCTCATGCGTGTCCAGCAGCTCGTGCTCGGCCAGCTCGACGAGATCCTCAGGCCGCACGGGCTGACCTTCGCCCGCTACGAGGCGCTCGTGCTGCTCACGTTCTCCAAGGCCGGCTCGCTGCCGATGGGGAAGATGGGGGAGCGGCTCCAGGTGCACCCGACCTCGATCACGTCGATCATCGACCGCCTGCAGGCCGCGGGGCTCGTCGTACGACGTCGGCATCCCGACGACGGTCGTGCCGTGCTCGCCGAGATCACCGAGGCCGGCCGCGAGGTCGTCGAGGCCGCGACCGCCGACCTCGTCGCCGCGGACTTCGCCCTCGGTGCGCTCGACGAGCAGCAGCTGGGCCAGATCTCCGCCGTCCTCCGGCCCGTCCGCGAGGCCGCCGGCGACTTCTGAGCGGGGGGCGATTACCAGGGGACCCTGGTAATCGACCTCTTCCCACGGGGAAGACCCCGGGGGAAGAGCCAGAAAACCTGCATCCCCTGGTAAACAGCCGCGGGTCGACAGGGTTAGTTGGACGTCCTACTATTTTCGTATGACCCAGGGCACGCCGAACGAGCAGAAGACGCCGAACCAGACCGCGCGGCAGCGCTGGCAGGAGCGCTACGAGAAGTCCCGGGTCCGGGACGCCGACTTCACCACGCTGTCCGGCATGGAGGTCGAGCCCGCCTACGGGCCGGCCGACGAGGACACGTACCCGAACTTCGAGAACATCGGCTGGCCCGGCCAGTTCCCCTACACCCGTGGCCTCTACCCGACGGGCTACCGCGGCCGCACCTGGACGATCCGCCAGTTCGCCGGCTTCGGGAACGCCACGCAGACCAACGAGCGCTACCGGATGATCCTCGGCCGCGGCGGCGGCGGGCTGAGCGTCGCGTTCGACATGCCCACGCTCATGGGCCGCGACTCCGACGACCCGAAGAGCCTCGGCGAGGTCGGGCACTGCGGCGTCGCCGTGGACACCGCCGCCGACATGGACATCCTGTTCGACCAGATCCCGCTCGGCGACGTCACCACGTCGATGACGATCAGCGGCCCGGCCGTGCCCGTGTTCTGCATGTACCTCGTCGCGGCCGAGCGCCAGGGCGTCGACACGAGCGTCCTCAACGGCACCCTGCAGACCGACATCTTCAAGGAGTACATCGCCCAGAAGGAGTGGCTGTTCCCGCCGGAGCCGCACCTGCGCCTGATCGGCGACCTGATGGAGTACTGCGCCGAGGGCATCCCGGACTACAAGCCGCTCTCGGTCTCCGGCTACCACATCCGCGAGGCCGGCTCGACCGCCGCGCAGGAGCTCGCCTACACGCTCGCCGACGGGTTCGGGTACGTCGAGCTGGGACTGTCGCGCGGCATGGACGTCGACGTCTTCGCGCCCGGGCTGTCGTTCTTCTTCGACTCCCACGTGGACTTCTTCGAGGAGATCGCGAAGTTCCGCGCCGCGCGCAGGATCTGGGCGAAGTGGCTGCGCGACGTCTACGGCGCGAAGACCGAGAAGGCGCAGTGGCTGCGCTTCCACACCCAGACCGCGGGGGTCTCGCTCACGGCCCAGCAGCCGTACAACAACGTCGTCCGCACCGGCATCCAGGCGCTGGCCGCGGTGCTCGGCGGCACGAACTCCCTGCACACGAACGCCCTCGACGAGACCCTGGCGCTGCCGAGCGAGCAGGCCGCCGAGATCGCGCTGCGCACGCAGCAGGTGATCATGGAGGAGACCGGCGTGGTCAACGTCGCCGACCCGCTCGGCGGTTCCTGGTACGTCGAAGCGCTCACCGACCGGATCGAGGCCGAGGCCGAGGCGATCTTCGACAAGATCCTCGCCATGGGTGGCTCGACGCTCACCAGCAAGGACGCCGAGGCGCTCGCGGAGGTCGTGCGCAGCAGCACGGCCGACCCGAAGAACGGCGAGTGGCCGATGACCAAGGGCATCCTCCGCGGCATCGAGGAGGGCTGGTTCATGTCCGAGATCGCCGAGGCGGCCTTCGTGTACCAGACCGCGCTGGAGAAGGGCGACAAGAAGATCGTCGGCGTGAACTGCCACGAGGAGTCGATCACGCACGACCTCGAGATCCTGCGGGTCTCCCACGAGGTCGAGGTCGACCAGGTCGCGGAGCTCGCCGAGCGCAGGGCCAGGCGGGACACCACGAAGGTGGAGGCGGCTCTCGCCAGGCTGGTCGAGGCCTCACGCACCGACGAGAACATGATCCCTGCGATGCTCGACGCCTGCCGGGCCGAGGCCACGCTGGGTGAGATCTGCGACGCGCTCCGCGACGAGTGGGGCGAGTATCGCGAGCCCGCCCGTTTCTGACAGCATCGGGCGCATGGAGAGTCTCCGTCGCGCCCTGTCAGGTCTCCCCGAGCAGCCCCGCGTCGTGGCGTCGGGCAACTTCGCCACCCCGTGGCACGTGCTCGCCGAGGTCGACAACCTGCTCCCGACGTACCGGCTGTGGGTGCTCAACGCCCAGCCAGGCATGCCCGACCGTGAGGGCGTCGAGCTCGAGACGTCGTTCGTCGGCGTCGGCATGCGCTCCAGCCCGCGGCTGCACTACATCCCTTCGCGGCTCTCGCTCGTGCCGCTGCTGTTCGAGAAGGCGAACCCGCCGGACATGGTCCTCCTGCACACGTCGCTGCCGCGCGACGGCAAGGTGTCGCTGGGTACCGAGGTCAACGTGCTGCCGTCTGCGATCGAGGCGGTACGACGGAGGGGCGGCGTCGTGGTCGCGCAGGCGAACCGGCTGATGCCCTACACGTTCGGAGACGCCGAGATCAAGGTCGATGACATCGACGTGCTCATCGAGGTGGAGGCGTCCCTCGCCTCGCCGGGCGACATACGCCTCGACGACGCCTCCGCCCGGATCGGCGAGCTCGTGGCCGGGCGGGTCCACGACGGCTCGACGCTGCAGGCCGGGATCGGCGCCGTGCCCGACGCGACGCTCGGGGCGCTGAAGGACCGCCGCGGGCTGCGCGTGTGGACCGAGATGTTCAGCGACAGCGTGCTCGACCTCGAGCGCGTGGGCGCCCTGGACACCGCCCACCCGATCACCACGTCGTTCCTGTTCGGGTCGCCCGAGCTCTACGCCTGGGTGGACGGCAACCCGCGCGTGCACATGGCGCGCACCGAGACGACGAACAACCCGGCCTCGATCGCCCGGAACAGCGCGATGACCAGCGTCAACACGGCGCTCCAGGTCGACCTGTTCGGGCAGGCCAACGCCTCGCGGATCGGGGCGAAGATCTACTCCGGCTTCGGCGGGCAGACCGACTTCATCGTCGGCGCCCTGCACAGCAAGGGCGGACAGGCCCTGATCGCGCTGCGCTCCTGGCACCCGCGCGCCGACCGGTCCACGATCGTGCCCCTCGTCGACGAGCCGGTGACGTCGTTCCAGATGACCGCCGTGGTGACCGAGCAGGGCGTGGCCGAGGTGTTCGGCCACGACCAGAAGGCGCAGGCGCGCCACCTCATCGAGCACGCCGCCCATCCCGACGTACGCGAGGAGCTGTGGGAGGAGGCCCACGCCCTCAGCCTCGCCTGAAGCCCCTTCGCGGGGGACCCCCATGGGGTCGTCCCGCTCAGGACGTTTGCCTCTGGCCTCGGACCCCTGGCAGCGGCACCGTCGGAGATACGGTCCGGTCCGACGGACGGGCCGGAACCGTGGACGAGGTGACCTTCCCATCTCTGCACGCACCAGGTCGGCCGTCGTGGCCACGGCCCTTCTCGCAGCTGCTGTCGCTCCGCCGGCGTTGGCGGAGGTGGTCACCGGCACACCCGGGGACGACGTGCTGACCGGCACTGTGCAGGCCGACACCATGAGCGGCCTCGCCGGTGACGACCAGCTGTTCGGCTTCGCAGGCGACGACGAGCTGTACGGCGGGCTCGGAGCGGACGCGCTCTACGGCGGTCTCGGCGACGACGTGATGAACGGACGTAGGGGCGCCGACTCGTTGTACGGGCGCGCCGGGGCGGACACGCTCTCCAGCGGCAACGACGACCGGCGGGACCTGCTCAAGGGTGGCCCGGGCCCCGACAAGATCTACGCCAGGGGACCTGACCGGGTCTACGGCGGCGACGGCAACGACACCATCATCATGGTCGAGAACATCCCGCGCCTGGAGATCTGGTGCGGCGACGGCTACGACGAGGTGATCTGGGGCCACATGGACTGGCCGCCGACGATCATGAAGAACTGCGAGGTTCCGTAGCACCGAGCTTCGAGCGGGCCGGCCCCGTGGGACCTTTGCCTCCTGTGGTCCGGCGCCTCCCGTCCTAGCGTTGTCACCGACACGGGAGGGGTGGCCATGGCCGAGTTCATGATCAACAGCGACGCGTTCGCCTGGGCCATGGAGCACGACGCCAGTCTGCGGTCGACGATCGTCACGATCATCCTCCTGGACCGCTCCCCGGACTGGGACGTCCTCGTGGACCGGTTCGAGCGGATCGGGCGCGAGATCCCGATGTTCCGACAGCGTGTGGTGGAGACGCTTCCGCCCGCCCCGCCCCGCTGGGAGCCCGACCCGGACTTCGACCTCGACTTCCACGTCCGCCGGGTCAGCGCCCCACGCCCCGGCAGCTTCGACACGGTGCTGGAGATGGCGAGACGGGCGGAGATGGCGGAGTTCGACCGCGCGCGGCCGCTGTGGGAGGTCACCCTCGTGGACGACCTGGCGGACGGTGGTGCGGCCCTCGTGTGCAAGCTGCACCACTCGCTGATGGACGGCATCGGCGGCGTGCAGATCGCGATGCTCCTGTTCGACGACACGAGGCAGCCCCGGGACCTGGGCCCGCTGCCGCCCGAGCCGGTCACGCCGGCCCCCGGCCCGCTCGACGGTGTCCGACACTGGCTCCGCTACGACGCCGCGCTGGCGGGCAAGGTGGCCAAGGGGCTCGTCGTCGGCGCGCCGGCAGCGGCCCTCGAGGGTGTACGACGGCCTCGGCGGAGCGCCAGGGCGGCGATCGAGACCGCTGCCTCGGTGTACCGGACGGTCCGGCCGATCAACCACACCGGGTCCACGCTCATGCGCGAACGTCGGCTCGTCCGCAGGCTCAGCGTGCACGAGGTGCCCATGCCCGCGCTCCGAGAGGCTGCCCATCTCGCGGGCGGCTCGCTCAACGACGCCTTCGTCGCGGGCGTGACGGGCGGTCTTCGCCGCTACCACGACCTCCACGGCGTCGAGGTGGGTGAGCTCCACGTCACCATGCCGGTCAGCATCCGGGGCGAGGACGACCCGATCGGCGGGAACCGCATCACGCTGATGCGCTTCGACGTCCCCGTGGGCGTGGTCGACGCTGCCGAGAGGCTCAGGCAGATCAGTGTCCGCACTGCTGCGGTGCGGGGCGAGCGTTCCCTGCCGCACACGCAGGTCATCGCCGGCGCGCTCAACCTCCTCCCGCGGTGGTACATCGCCGCGATCCTCCGCCACGTCGACTTCCTCGCGAGCGACGTGCCCGGGATCCCGATCCCGGTGTACCTGGGCGGTGCGGCGGTCCGGATGCAGTACCCGTTCGGCCCGACGATCGGGGCCGGCGTGAACGTGACCCTGATGACCTACGCCGACACCTGCGCGATGGGCATCAACGTCGACACCGGCGCGATCCCGGACCCGGAGGTCTTCCACGAGTGTCTCGTCGACGGGTTCGAGGAGGTCCTGGCCCTCGCTGCACCGGCCGAGTCGGCGGCTCCCGCGACCGCGGTCATGGCCGAGCCGGTGCGCTGACCGACACGAGGTGGCCGGGGCTCGTGGCCATCCTCAGGGGCGATCCGGAAAGATAGGGCCCATGAGCACGCCATCGTTCTCGCGCCCCGGCGCCATCGACCTGTCCGCCCTGAAACGTCCTGCCGCGCCCGCTGCCGGGCAGGCCGGCGCCGGAGGGGCCGCAGCGGCCGGGTCCTACGCGGTCCAGGTCGACGAGCAGAGCTTCCAGTCGGTGCTCGAGCGCTCGATGACCGCGCCGGTGCTGATGGTCTTCTACTCGCCCACCCAGCTCCCGGCGAGCGTCCAGCTCGCCGACGACATGGCGACGCTCGCCGACGAGTTCGACGGCAAGTTCCTCGTCGGCCGGGTGGACGTGGACGCCGCCCCCGCGATCGCGCAGGCGGTGCAGGTGCCGTCGGTGCCGTTCGTCGTCGCCGTCGTCCAGGGCCGCCCGCTCCCGCTGCTGCAGGACGTGGTGCCTCTCGAGGAGCTGCGCCCCGCGCTCACCCAGGTGCTGCAGCAGCTCGCCACCCAGGGCATCACCGGTCGCCACCAGCCGATGGCCACCGCCGAGCCGGAGGGCGAGGAGGCCGAGACGCGCGTGGACCCCAGGTACGCACCGGCGCAGGACGCGCTCGCGGCCGGGGACATCGACACCGCCGTCGCCGAGTACCAGAAGCTGGTCGACGCCAACCCCGCGGACACCGAGGCCGCGGGCGGCCTGGCGATGGCGAAGGTGCTCCAGCGCGTCGGGCACCTCGATGCGAAGACCGCCCAGGAGGTCCGCCGGGAGGGTGCGGAGCGTCCCGACGACGTCACCTCCCAGACCATGGTGGCCGACCTCGACCTCCTCGGGGGTCACGTCGAGGACGCGTTCACCCGCCTGATCGAGCTGGTACGTCGCACCTCCGGCGACGACCGGGAGCAGGCGCGGCAGCACCTGCTGGCACTCTTCGCCGCGGTCGGCAACGAGGACCCGCGCGTCATCAAGGCGCGTCAGAGCCTGGCCTCCGCCCTCTTCTGACCGGGCTCACAGGACCCGGCCGACCCCCGGGATCCGGGTGACGGCGTAGCCGACCACGAAGCACAGCGGGACCGCGAGGGCGGCGACCACCGCGAACTTGAGCTCCGGCGCCAGAGCAACGGGCGCCAGCAGCCAGGACAGCAGCACCATCGGCACCGGGTGGAGCACGTAGGTGGCGTACGAGCCGCGGGCAGCGGCGGCCGTGACGCGGCCAGGCGGGCCGTTCCACCGGCGCTCGAACCACGCCATCACCCAGATCGACAGCGCGACCGCCACCGCGCCGTCGATGACGGCGAACACCGCGGTACCCCAGCTCGCTCCGGCCTCGGTGAAGTCCGGCTGCTCCAGCGCCTGCGACAGCGAGTAGGCCGCGAGCGCGCAGAGCGCGGCCAGGCCCGCCACCGAGACCCAGGCAGCCCGGCGCTCGACGTGCGCCGGCAGCGCACGCAGCCAGCCGCGCTCACCGGCGAGCACCCCGAGCGCGAAGAGGCCCGCCGCCTGGGGCCAGTGCTGCCAGTTCAGGTCCCACCACGTGTCCGACAGGTAGCCCCACCGCAGCCAGGTCAGGACGTCGAGCACGGCGATGGTCGCCGCGATCACGGCGAGGTGGCGTACGCGCAGCTCCGCCGCCGGGTCCGGGGCCGGCCGGCGGGCCCGCAGGACGGCGTAGCCCACCGAGAACACGAGGATCGCCGCCACGAACCACATCGGCCCGACGTCGCGGTCGCCGCCGACGTCGGTCAGGTAGGACACCAGCGACCGTGTCTCGCCCGCGGCGGTGCCGCCCAGCCAGTCCGCGAGCGGGTCGACGAGCACGGCGAAGAGCACGAGCGGGATGCCCAGCCGGACCAGCCGGGCGCGCACGAAGCGGCTCGCACCGCGGCGTCGCAGGGAGGACACCGACAGCCAGCCGGCCATCACGAGCAGCGGGCTCAGGCCAAAGATGCCGCCCAGGAACACCGGGAACGAGAAGAGGGTCTCCGAGACCTCCGAGGTGGTGCGCTCCTCGTAGTACCAGCCGACGTCGACCACGTAGGCCGTCGCGGCATGGGCGACGATGACGCCGCTGATCAGCACGATCCGCAGGTTGTCCATCCACGCGCGCCGTGGCTTCGCCGCGGGCGGCGCGGTCCCGGCTGCCAGGTCGGTTCTTCTCATCGTCGTCACCCAGGGACAGGTCCGCTCCCTACCCCGACGGTGCCGCGGTCCGCCGTACCCCTGCCAGAGGCGAAGGTCACGCGGTGCCGGCGCGGGGGTCAGCCCTTGACCGAGCCCGCCATCAGGCCGCCCACGAAGTAGCGGCCGAGGATGATGTACACGATCAGCGTGGGCACCGAGGCGATCATCGCGCCGGCCATGCTCGCGGCGTAGTTGCTGAGCTGGCCGCCGGCGAGTGCGTTCAGCGCGATCGTCACGGGCCCGTTTCGGTTGTTGGACAGGAAGATCGCGAAGAGGAAGTCGTTCCACACCGACGTGAACTGCCAGATGATCGTGACCACGAATCCGGGTGCGGAGAGCGGCAGGATCACGCGGGCGTACGTCGCGAGCATGCCCGCGCCGTCGATCCGGGCGGCCTCGATCAGGTCCGCCGGGACCGACTCGTAGTAGTTGCGGAAGATCAGCGTGCAGATCGGCAGGCCGAAGATCGTGTGCACGATGATCAGCGCGGGGATGCCGTTGGGCACACCGATGTCGCGCATCAGCTGCACGAGCGGGATCATCACGGCCTGGTAGGGGATGAACATCCCGAAGAGCATGAACGCGAAGACCATGTTGGCGTAGGGGAAGCGCCAGCGTGAGAGCACGAAGCCGTTCATCGAGCCGAGCACGGACGACAGCAGCGCGGCCGGGATCGCCAGCGAGAAGGTCCGGAGCAGCGGGTCCTTCAGTGACTCCCACGCGGTGCGCCACCCGTCGAGGGTCCAGGCGTCCGGCGGGAGCCAGGCCTGCGAGGCCGAGGTCTCGGCCGGCGGCTTGAAGCTCGTCACGATCAGCACGTAGGCCGGGATCAGGATCATCGCGAGGAAGAGCAGCAGCAGCAGGTGGCGCACCACCTGGGCCACGGTCCTGCCCCGGCGTCCCGGCCGCGGGGACGAGCTCGCCTGCCGGACGACGGGGGAGGGGGCGGGGGTGGCGCTGGTGGTGGTCATGAGCGTCGCTCCGTCCGCACGGTGTAGACGAGGTACGGGACCACCACGACGGCGACGACGGCGAGGAGCACCGTGGCGATCGCCGCGGCCTTCGCGTAGTCGTAGGCCAGCAGCGTGGTCCACATGTACGTCGCGGGAACCTCGGTCTGGTAGATGGCGCCGGACACCGACATGATCAGGTCGAAGACCTTCAGCGACATGTGCCCGATGATGATCACGGCCGTCAGGGCGACCGGGGAGAGCTGCGGGAAGATCACGTTCTTGTACAGCTGGAACTCGGTGGCGCCGTCCATCTTGGCCGCCTCCCGCAGGTCCTCGGGGATGCCGCGGAGGCCGGCGAGGAAGAGGGCCATCACGTAGCCGGACAGCTGCCAGACGGCCGGCAGCGCCATCGCGGCCATGCCCCAGTCGGGATCGGACCACCAGGCGTTCTGCAGGCCGCCGAGACCGATCGACTGGAGCAGCCGGTTCAGCCCGCTGGCGCCCTCGCCCTGCGAGCTGTTGAGCAGCCAGCGCCAGACGACACCCGAGGCCACGAAGGAGATCGCCATCGGGAAGAGGTAGATCGAGCGGAAGAAGCCCTCGCCCCGGGCGCCGCGTTCGAGCAGCAGCGCCCACAGCAGGCCGAAGAACATCGTCCCGCTCATGAACACCACGGTGTAGAGGGCGAGGTTCGTCATCGAGTGCTGGAAGCGGTCCTCGGTGAAGAGGTTCGCGAAGTTCTCGAAGCCGACGAACTCCGTCGCCGGCGCGAAGCTGTGCTGGTTGGACAGCGAGATGCTGACGTTCCGGCCGATCAGCCCGTAGACGAAGATGCCTATGAGCAGGATGGTCGGCGACACCAGCAGCAGGCCGGGGCCCCAGTTACGGATTCCCTTCACGTGCAGCCTCCTCCGGGCAGCGGGGGTCGGGCGTTGCTCTCATGCCTGTGGCAGGGGTGGGGTGCGCCGTACGACGCACCCCACCCTCGTGCCGGTCAGCCGGCGTGGGTCTCCGCGGCGGAGACGAGCGCGTCCTGGAAGCCGGCGACGTCACCGGTCTGCCCGAACTGGCCGACAGAGGAGGTGATCTCGGTCAGCCAGGCGACCGGGGCCGCGGCGCCGTGTGCCAGCGAGGGCACGATCTCGTCGTTGGCGAACGCCTTGATCGCCTCCTGCTGGTACTCGTCGTAGGCGTTGGGGTCGGCGTCGGTGCGAACCGGGATCGAGCCCTTGGCGGTGTTGAAGGCCTCCTGGCCCTCGGCGCTGCCGACGGTGCCCAGCCATGCCTTGGCGCCCTCCTCGTTCGGCGCGCCCACCGGGAGCGTGAACGAGTCGGCGAGGAAGTCGAAGACGCCGTCCTGGCCGGGGACCGGGAACCAGGTGTAGTCCTTGCCGTCGACGAGGCCCTGGTCCTTGAAGGCGCCCGCGGTCCAGTCGCCCATCACGGTGTAGGCGGCCTTGCCGTCGGTGACGTACTTCGCCGCGTCGGGCCAGTCGAGGCCGGAGCGGTCGGTGTTGGCGTAGGACAGCAGCGTCTTGTAGTCCTCGAGCGCCTGCGTGACCTCGGAGGAGCCCCAGTCGGTGTCACCGGTCCACAGGCCGGAGTACGCCTCGGGGCCGAGGTCGGAGATGAGCACGGTCTCGAACAGGTGCACCTGCGTCCAGTCGGTGGCGACGGCCAGCGGCGCGTCGATCCCGCTCGACTTCAGCTTCTCCATGTCGTCGATCCAGGCCTCGATGCTGTCGGGCACGGCCGTGATGCCGGCGTCCTTCAGCACGGTGGGGTTCGCCCAGACCACGTTGGCGCGGTGGATGTTGACCGGGACCGAGTAGATCTTGTCGTCCACGGTGATCGCGTCGAGCACGCCCTGGGGGAAGACGTCGGTCCAGCCCTCCTCGTCGTACAGGGAGCTGACGTCCTGGATCTGGCCGGCCTCGATGTAGTCGGCGAGCTCGGCGCCGGCGTGTGCCTGGAAGGTGTCCGGCGGGTCCTGCGACTGCAGACGGGAGGCGAGCACGGCCTTGGCGTTGCTGCCCGCGCCGCCGGCGACGGCGCCGTTGACGAACGTGAAGTCCGACTGCTGCTCGAACGTCTTCACCAGGCCGTCCAGGCCGGCCTTCTCGCCGCCCTCGGTCCACCAGGTGAAGACCTCGACCTCGTCGCTGGCGGAGCCGCCGCCGGTGCCGCCACCGCCGTCGTCGGAGCCGCAGGACGCGAGCACCAGGCCCGCGACCACGGCACCGGCGACCAACGAAATCTTCCTCATGGTCATTCCTCCATTTGTCGGATGGTGCTCACCGGGGCAGCTGCCCCGGGCGTTTGGGGGGTGTCGAGGCCGGGACGGCAGCGGATCGCCGTCGCGGGGCCCTCGAGGGTGATGGCACCGCAGGCGTACGGCGTGAGCAGCACCTGCCCGCGATGGACCCGGATGTCGTGGCCGTTGTCGGTCACGAGCCGGCCCTCGCCGTCGACGACGACGACCACGGAGAACCCGGCCTCGTTGCGGGCGGGACCTGCGTGCCCGTCGAGGACGTCGGCGCGGAAGAACGGGTCGGCCTGCGTGGGCAGCGCCGACGTGACCGGCGCGGCGGGGGAGTCCCAGCGCCGGCGCAGGCCGGCGACCCCGTCGGCGTCGAGCGCCGCACGGGTCACGCTCTGCAGCGCGAGCGAGCGGTCGAGGCCGAGCCAGGACTGGTTCGGGTCGAGCCCGAAGCGGTCGTGCTCGAGCATGACCGAGAAGTCGGTGGGCTCCTGGAGCTCCACGACGAAGACGCCGGCGCCGATCGCGTGCGGCTGGCCGGCGGGAACCAGGACGGTGTCGCCGCGCTCCACCGGGAACCCGTTCAGGGACTCGAGGAGCTGCTCGTCCTGGGCGTCGACCATCGCGGTCAACCGCTCGGGCGAGACCTCGTCGGCGAACCCGAGCCACACCATGGCGCCGGGGTCCGCATGGAGCACGAGCCAGGCCTCGGTCTTGCCGTGCGGCGAGTGGAGGTGGGCGTGCGCGAAGGAGCGGTCGGGGTGCACGTGCACCGGCAGCCGCTCCGCCGCGTCGAGCAGCTTCACGAGGAGGCCGGGCTCCGCGCCGTGCCGCGCGACGTGCCGTGCGCCGAGCCATGCCTCCGGGTGCTGGTCGAGCTCGGCCGCGAGCGTGACCCCCTCGGGGAGGAAGGTGAGCCCGTCACCGCCCTCGGCGAACAGGTGGGTGGTCGACCCCAGCCAGTCCTCGGGGCGCCGGTCGTCGAAGTCCCGGCCCACGGGCAGCCCACGGAAGTCGAGGATCTTGCGGCCGCCGCGGTAGAAGCGCTGCGGCGTGTTCACGTCCAGCAACACGGGGGACAGGGTCATCGGCGCTTCCTGGCAGAGAATTATTCGCTTTCGAACTAATAACCGGACCCTACGGCTCCCGTTCTGCCTCGTCAAGGGCTATGCTGACCGCCAGGTCGCGCCGTGCTGGTCCAGTTTGTTCGATTCGGATGCGTTGCGGTCGACTTCGCCGAAGGAGTCGCGATGACGTTGCGCCACGAGGCCCCCACCTCGCCCCGCCGCCGTGACGGGCGTGCCCGCCTGTTGGACGAGCTCGCCTCACGGGGAACCGCGAGCCGTGCCGAGCTCGCGCGCGCCACCGGCCTCGCCCCTTCGACGGTGACCAGCCTGGTCGCCACGCTCGTGGACGAGGGGGTGGTCCGCCCCGTCGACAGCGTCGGCCGTGCCGGGGTGGGACGGCCCGGGCAACGGCTCACGCTCGGCCGGAGGGCGGGTGTCGTGGTCGGCGTCGACCTCGGACGCCGCCACCTCAAGGTCGCCGTCGCCGACCTCTCCCACTCGCTCCTGGCCCGGCGCGAGGTCGCCAAGCCCGTCGACCAGGACGCCACCGTGGACATCGAGCTGATCCGCCGGGAGCTCGAGGCCGCCCTCGAGACGGCGGGTGTCACACGCGGGGAGGTGCTCGCGCTGGGGGTGGGGCTCCCGGGACCGGTGCACAGCACCGGCGAGCTCGGCGACTCCACGATCCTGCCCGGCTGGGTCGGTGTCCCTGCGGCCGGAGCGCTCCAGGAGGTGCTCGGTCTGCCGGTGAACGTCGACAACGACGCCAACCTCGGCGCGCTCAGCGAGTCCAAGTGGGGCGCGGGCGTCGGTGTCCGCGACCTCGTCTACCTCAAGGCGTCCACCGGCATCGGTGCCGGCCTCGTGATCGACGGCCGGCTGTTCCGCGGTGCCGGCCACACTGCCGGCGAGATCGGGCACACGGTGCTCGACCCGGGCGGGCCGGTCTGCCGCTGCGGGAACCGCGGCTGCTTGGAGATGTACGCCGGGTCGGCCGCGATCCTCTCCGCGCTGCAGCCGACCCACCCCGACGTCACGGACCTCGCCCGCGCCGTGCAGAGCGCGAAGGACGGCGACGCCGGATGCCGACGGGTGATCGCCGACGCCGGGCGCGCGATCGGCACCGCGCTGGCCACGCTGTGCAACATCGTCAACCCCGCACAGGTGATCGTCGGCGGCACGCTGGGGGAGGCCGGCGAGCTGCTCCTCGAACCGATGCGTGCCGCCCTGCGACGGGGTGCGGTGCGGTCCGCGGCCGAGGACGTCCGGATCGTCCGCGCCTCGCTCGGGCACGACGCCGAGCTCATGGGCGCGGTCGCCCTCGCACTCGAGCGTGCCGACATCCGGGTCTGACCGACGCCGGGCGCCGGCTCAGGCCCGCCCCGACTCCGTGTACGACGGACCGCCCCCACGAGCGTTGGCCAGCGCCGAGACCACGCGCCTCGCGGTGAAGTCGGCGCACCGCTCGTGCACCTGCTCGAGCGTGCAGAACTCCGCCGAGCGGATCTCGCGCGGCTGGACGACCACCTGCTCGAGGATCGAGGGGTCGTGCACACCGCCGTCGAAGACCAGGCACAGCGCGTCGTCCCAGCCGCTCCACGAGGGCAGCCAGTCGGTGAGCAGCAGGCTGTCGGCCTTGATGTCGAGGGCCAGCTCCTCGGCCACCTCCCGGGAGACCGCCAGCTGCGGAGACTCGTGCACCTCGACCACCCCGCCGGGCAGGTCCCAGTCCTCCTTGTAGGTCAGGCGGCACAGCAGCACCCGGTCGTCGGGGTCGCGCACGAGCATCTGCGCGATCGCACGCTTGCGGGGAAGGAAGGAGTTGAGCAGCTCGCGGAAGGCGCCGGGCTCGGTGATCGGCGGGTCGGTGGCCAGACGGGCGAAGAGCACCCGGTCGGACCGGCCGCCCTCCAGCACGCCGTGCCCGCGGACGAGCCCCTCCCGGCGGAGCCCCGAACGCGTCGCCACCCGCATCGCCCGGTCGTTCTCCACGTCGACGTACGCCTCGACGCGGGCGAGCCGCAGGGCCCGGAAGGACCAGTCGACGAGCAGGTTGACCGCACGGGTGGCGAGACCACGGCCGGTGAAACCGGGGGAGAGCTCCCAGGTGAGCCGCCCGATGGAGTCGGGCCCGACGATCACGCAGACCGCACCCACCTGGGCGTCCTCGTGCACCACGGCGAAGAGATGGGTGTCCTTCGACTCCTCGCGGGGCCGGAGGACGACCGTCCCGTCGGTCAGCTCACTGCTCACCCTCAAACCTTAGCCAGAGCGCCGCGAGCGGAGGCACGCTGATCGTGGCGGACGCCGGCTGGCCGTGCCACGAGGACTCCTCCGCGACGACCTGGCCCATGTTGCCCACACCGGAGCCGCTGTAGGTCTCGGCGTCCGTGTTGAGCAGCTCGCTCCAGCGGCCGGCCTCCGGAAGGCCGACCCGATAGCCGTGGTGCGGCACCGCGGCGAAGTTGACGATGCACGCCAGCTGGGAGCCGTCCGCGCCGCGGCGCAGGAAGCTGAACACGTTGTTGCTCGCGTCGTTGGCGTCGATCCAGGCGAACCCGGACTCGTCCTGGTCCAGGGACCACAACGCCGGGGTCTCGGCGTAGATGCGGTTCATGTCGCGGACCAGCGACTGCACCCCGCGGTGGTCGGCGTTCTCGAGCAGCCACCAGTCGAGCTCGCGGCTCTCGGCCCACTCCGACTCCTGGCCGAACTCCGACCCCATGAAGAGCAGCTGCTTGCCGGGGTGGGACCACATGAACGCGAGGTAGGCGCGCAGGTTCGCGAGCTGGCGCCAGCGGTCGCCGGGCATCTTGCGCAGCAGCGAGCCCTTGCCGTGCACGACCTCGTCGTGGCTGATCGGCAGGATGTAGTTCTCGGAGTAGGCGTAGACCATCGAGAACGTCATCTGGTGGTGGTGGTACTGC